>JBBRWV010000161.1:0-6399 GCA_038248985.1 Phycisphaerae bacterium | reverse complement strand
GCAGAAAGGCTACATCGCTTACACATCCTGCACAGCGGCCCTCGCCGAAGTCGTTCCGTACGGCGGCAAGTTCCCCACCCTCGGCACCAACCCGCACTCATGGGCCTTCCCCACCACCGACGAAATCGGCTACCCCATCTGCATCGACTGGGCCACCTCCATCGTCGCCATGGGCCGCATCCAGCAATTCATCCGCGAAGGCAAACCGGTCCCCGCCGGTTGGGGTGTGGATGAGCAGGGCAACGAAACGACCGACCCCGCCAAAATTCAAGCGCTCTTCCCGTTTGGTGCCCACAAGGGATATGGCCTCTCATTGATCGACGAACTTTACGCCGCCTACATCGGCGGATCACTGCCTACCCTCCGCAACCGTTGGGACAAAGTACCCACCGGCGAAAAAGGCACCTGCTGCTTCTTCTTCCAATGCACGCGACCCGATGCCATCAGCGGCGAAAACTTCGCGGCGAAGCGCACACAGAAGCAGAACGTGAAAGCCGTGATCAAGGACATTCTCGGCCACGGCAACGAAAAGGCCATGCTCCCTGGGCAGCTTGAAGCTCAAGCGGCTGCGCTTAGTGCGAAACACGGCGGGCTGCTTTTCACCCAAGCTGAGGTGGAGGCACTGGAGCACATCGCCGAAGAAGCACAATTCAAATTCGAGTCGAGCGCATTCGTGACTGTTGAACTTTAGCGAGTGCGTGAAAGCACCCATTTGATGGCCGAGGCGAGCGCAGCGCCGCCCACGGAGAACGAAAGTAGAAACCCCGCGAGCCTGAAAAGATCGCACATCTGCGGAGAAAAAATGTCCTATAGCGGCTTCAACATCCAAAACAAAATCGTCCTTATCACCGGCGGCACGTCCGGCATTGGCCGCGCCATTGCGCTTGGCTGTGCCGAGGCCGGCGCCAAGGTCGTCGCGGGTTCCACCAATCCCGACAAGGTTGCGGCGATGAAAAAAGAACTCGAAACCGTCGGCGGTATCGGCAATCATGATACCACGCCGATCAATGTCGCCGACGAATCCTCCGTCAAAGCCGCGTTTGATTTCACCGTCAAAAAATTCGGCCGCGTCGATGCCGTCATCAACTCCGCAGGCGTCATCAAGCGCCAACCTTCGCTGGAAATGACCGTCGAGGAATTCCGCCGCATCGTCGACATCAACCTCACCGGCACTTTCATCGTCAACCAGGCGGCCGGCCGCATCATGAAAACGCAAACCCCCGATGCCCACGGAGAGCGCGGCAGCATCGTCAACATCGCCTCGCTCAACAGCTACATTTCCCTTACCGAAGTCCTCGCCTATGCCAGCAGCAAATCCGGCGTTCTGGGCATCATTCGCGGCCTCGCCAACGAATGGGCACAGTACGGCATTCGCGTCAACGGCATCGCCCCCGGAGTCTTCCCCACCGATCTCAACCGCAAGCTCATCGAAGGCACTCCCCGCGGCGAATTCCTCAAGGCGCACACCCCGCAGGCACGTTTTGGAAAGGCCGAAGAACTCGTCGGCGCGGCGATCTATCTCATCAGCCCCGCCGCCAGCTACACCAATGGGCACACGATCATTGTTGATGGCGGCTTCATCACCCGCGGCGTCGGCCTGTGATCACTCCCGCGAAGGTCACTGCCCCCGAATCACCAATTCCCCGCGCGTCGCTGCCTCGCCGGCGCGAAGCATCGTGATGCGCAGTTCCTTCTTTCCGCCCAGCCCCGTCACGTTGATCCGCCACACCAGCGGATTATCCGTCCTCGCCACAAACTGCGGCGCCTCGGCACCATCGGCGATATACACTACGTCCTCCACCGTGGGGCCCGTCGCACCTTCCGCCGGCACAAACTCCAATTCGTACTGCCGGGCCGCTCCACACGCGTTGCTCACGTCCACCTGTCCGGTGATCGCCGTCTTCGTCAGTTTTTCATCCCACCGCCCCACCACCATCGGGTTCATCATGAACAGCGACGTATGTTTGAACGTCGGAATCGTGCCCACGTAAAACGCGGCGAATCTCCGTATCAGCGGCACGCCCGCGCACTCCACCACGCGCAGACGCAATTTTGAAATCCTTTGCGCCGCAAAGAAATCAATCTTCTTGTGCCCAATCGCCGACCCCTTCGACAGCACCTTCCATTGCGTACCCACCAACCCCTTCACTTCATACTTCCGCACGCGATGCCCGAATTCAATATCTTCCTGCAAAATCACATGGTCGATCTTCATCGTCCGCGGCAGCTTCAGTTCCACATCTTGGCCGCGCCCGCACGTTTCCGCCACGCTCTGCCCGAAGCGCCGTCGAATCTCCGCACCCAATTCTGCCACCCGCTGCGCATCCGCCGCCGGTATACGTCCCGTCACATCCGGATTGCTATTCAGCAGCAGCACCGTTCCATGCCCCACGCTGCGATAATACGTTTCGACCAGCCACTCCAACGATTTCAACCCCGACTCGTTGTAGGTCTTCCAGAACCACGACAGCGATTGCGGGTCCGCTTTGTCTCCCCAGCGAAATCCGCGAATCGTCGTGTCCGATTCAATCGGCATCCACGCATCGCCGTCGGGAATGCTGTGCATCGTTGTTGCGATCCCACACCGCGCATCTGTTTGCCGCACCGTGTTCCACGCCGGGTACGGCACCATTCCCTCCTCATTGCCGGCCCAGCGAATCGACGCCCGCGGACCTTGGAACTGTATGGCATCCGGCGCATGCAGTGCGACGACATCGGTCACATCAAACACCAGGCTGCCATCAAACCAGACTTCCGCCACGGGCCCATAGCGCGTCAGCAACTCCGTCAGTTGGGCCCGATACACCTGTATATACCGCTCCTGCGCTGCGGGCGTTTCGCAGCGCCCGCCCGTCGCCGCTCCCAAATGGTAATCACACGGTGAAAGGTAAATCCCCAACTTCAACCCCCGCCGCGAGCACGCCTCTGCCACCTCGCGCACCAAGTCCCCCTTGCCCCCCCGCCACGGCGGTTCCTTCACGCCATAGTTCGAAGTCTCGGTGCGCCACCAGCAAAACCCACCCACATGCTTGGCCACGAGGACAATCTGCTTCGCCCCGAAGGACTCCGCCACATCACACCACTGCTCCGCATCCAGTTGTTTCGGATTGATCTTTTTCAGCGGCGTCGAATGATCGTCATTATCCTGATCCTGCCACGTCGCCGGACCAAAATGCACGAACATCTGTGCTTCCATCTCCTGCCAGGCGCGCTGCGCCGCCGTTGGCTTCGCCAAAATTTTCAACGCTTCCGTCATTTCAACGACTCCGCAATTTCTGCACGCATTGCGACTGCAACCTCAAATAAACAGCAACGGCAAATGCTTCACATCCTCATCAAATGCCGCCGCTTTCCCCGCGGCCACATCGTACATCCGCCCGTGCGCCTCACGAGCCGCTTTCAGCATCTCCGGGTAAGGCCGGCTGCACACGTCGACAAATCCAATGTTGTAATTTTCGCCATCAAACCGCCCCAGCGCACTCTGATCGTACATTTGGAAATAGTGCACGCCCACGCAGCTCTTGCACGCCGCGGCATTCTCCGTGTAGACCCGGTACGCCTTGCCGCGTTCCACCTCGCTCGTCACATGGCCGATGCCGCTCGACGGAAGCCCGACATCCAGCGCCCCGAAATGCCACTCGCCTGCGAGCACGGGCCGCTTCAGCTTCGCCGCAATCAAGTCATAATCTGCAGCCGGAACTTTCCGCGCATACGCATTCAGGCTGAACACATCGAACCGCGTCATCCCCGCGAGACACCATTCCGGAGGCACCTTGTAGTACCGCGCCCCCAGATTCATATGATGCGGGTCCACCTTCCGGCACGCATCGGTCATCCCCGCAAACATCCGGTCTATCATCACCGTCGAAAAAGATTCCAGATCCGTCGTCATCGCCGCGCTCACCGGCTTGCTCCACAGACTTTTTTCCAGCTCGGAAAAATTCGTCGCCACGCCCCACGCTTCGCTCAGCTTCTCATCCGTTGCATATTTTTCGCGCATGAAATTCGCCAGCGCCGTACGCGCCTTCGCCTCCGGTGTGTTGTACAGCATCCCCAGCGCCGGGCTCTCCATCGCAAAGCCCCACGTCGGTTCGTTCATCAAGAAATAGCCGATCATCGCCGGATCGCCGATTGTCTCGCGCAACTGTTCCGCATATTCCGCGCAATCCGACGCGAAATTTTCGTGCCACACATCCGGAAAATCACGGAACACGCGAGGCGTGGTGTCAAAATGCTCACGTAACGGCCGCACGTAAGGAAAGCTTCCCGCCTTCGCCACTTCCCAGTCGCTCCAGTTCGCCATCGTATTCATTCCAAACGAACGCAACTGCGACAGCGCAATCGTGCCCCAGCTTTTCTCCCAATTCGAGGCGCCTACCGCACGTATCATGTTGGTCACCAGGTAACTGACGTGGACTCCCGGCACCTCCCCGGCTTTCTTCGAAACCGCATCCGCAAATTCCACCTGCTTATCCGGCATCCACGTGAGCGCCCCCTTCAACCCCGTCACGTTCGATTCCGCCCGCGGCCCCACGCAGTCCATCCCCGCGCTCCAAAACAAATACCCCTCCGGGTCCACCAGCCACCAACGCTTGCCATCAAAATGCGTTCCGAAATACCCCGTCGCCTTCTGTTGCGGCCCATCCTTCCAACCACCCCACTGGGAAAAATTCGTCGGCCATTTCACCGACCCCGCTTCTGTCAATTGCTGGCGAATCCGCCCCGTCACCTCCTCCACGCTCTTCGTCCGCCCCGCCCATTGATGCAACATGCTCTGCCCCATCTCATCCACCAGCACCCCCTTCGGCAGCAGCGGCGTCTCCAATTTCACCGGCTCCTCCACCTGTGCGGTCAGCGCCGTCATGTGCCAACGTACCGGCACCGTCGGCCCGATCCGAAAAACCTTCAACGTCATCCGGTCCACCTTCGCCAGATCCACCCGCTTGCCCCCCGCGCATGGCTTCAACCACGCGCCCTCACGCGTGAACATCCAGCGATTCTGATTCACAAAACTCAGCGGCACCCGGGCCCGCGCCTGGCACCAGTTCAACAGGCCCCAGTGCATCTCCGCCTCCGCCGCGTCGGCCCCTTCCTCGCGCAACGCCAAGCTGAATACGCACAACTCCGTCCCCTCCAACAGCATATCCAGTGTCAGCCAAGTAAACTTCGTCAGCAATCCCTTTTCAAACTGGTATCCCAGCCCATCGCCATTCGCCAACCCCTCCATCACGAGCCCGCCCGGCAGCAAACTCTCCCGGCCCGTCACCACGCCCGTGCCCAAGACTTCATCGTGCGAAAAAACCTGCGCCATTTCCAAATTCTCCAAGCCAATACAAGAATTCAACGAGCCGAGCATGATACTCGATCCCTCAATCAACGAAATGAAACCCGCCCCATTGCTAATTATCCGAACTGATCTTCCCCACGGATAGTGGGCGAGTTGTTGTGCGTCCTTGCCGGCGGCGGTATAGGTGCGACAATGGATGCAGCCATCCAGCCTTGCCGGGAGCCGTCCATGAAGTCTACGTGCCGCCCATCAACGACCGTCCAACGCCTGAAACAAATTGCGGCTCTGTTCGCGGTTGGACTGCTGATCCTCGGAGGTATGGTTGGCGCCACTCTGTCCGGCATTGCTTCGGTGTGTCCACTGACCCTCACACAAGCGGTTTCACCCCCTGCTACGCTGACGGTGTCGGTCAACCAGCCAACGAACCTTGTCCTGCGTGGCACGCGAGGCCCCCGTCCCGATACCCCCGCGTCCATTTCCGCGAGTTTGACCGCACCCGCGCCTGCGGTATTTGTCCGCACACCGCACGGGGTGTTCTCAGGCGGAACTGTCTACTCTCTGGATGCCTCCCTGCCGGCAGCCGGAACGTACAGTATCTCCATCGTCGATAGCGCCACTTCGGGAGAATCCCTGGAAATGACATGCACTCCGGCCCAGCAGCTTTCTGGGCGGGATTTTTTGATCTGGGCCGCTCTTGCGGTACTTTTGGTGGCAATCGGCTGCGCCATACTCGTCGGCCTGGCAATACTGCGGCTAGCCCATGCCTTTGGCCGCACGAACCGGGTGACCCCAGAGTTGCTGTCGTGAGGAAGTCGCTCACGAGTCAATGTCCGCCGCTGCCCCAGAGAGCATTCGCCCCAACACCGTTTCTATACCAGGCAAGTCGCCCCGAGTATTCTCGAAGAACAGCCCTCCGGCAGAAACCGGAGGGCTTTCTCGTTGTGCGGACGCAAGTTCCGATTGCTTCGGTTTCTAACCCAACTTCCGCAGTTTGCGAGCAAAAAGGCCTTTGGCGATGGTGCCAAGGCCCTTTTTTCCTAAAAGTCTTCACTACAAATCCACCACCTCCAGGCTCCGCGGCAGCGTCAGCCCCAGCTTGTGTAACAGGATCG
>JBBRWV010000160.1:0-6512 GCA_038248985.1 Phycisphaerae bacterium | reverse complement strand
CGCAGCTACAGCAACACGGGTCTTGCCGCGGGCACCAAGTACTATTATCGCCTGTATGCGTCGAATGCCGGAGGTACGTCGGCCGTTTCGGCCGTCGCTTCGGCCACCACTCAGGCAGTTGCGGTTCCGGCCGCACCCACGGCCATGGGGGCAGTGGTCAGCGGTTCGGCGGTAAACCTCGTATGGACAGACAATTCCTCTGTCGAAACCGGCGTCACGGTCCAGCGCAGCACGAATGGCGCAGCCTTCGTGAACCTGGCAACCCTGGCTGCAAATATCAAAGCCTATAGTGATTCCACCACGACCAGCGGCAATATCTACGCGTATCGCACCTTTGCCAGCAACGCATCGGGGTCGTCTGCAGTCTCCAATACCGCCACGATTGTGCGTACTCCCACGGCACCGGCGAATCTGGTGGCCTCCGTCGCCTCTAGCACGCAACTCAACCTCACGTGGTCGGATGTGGCAGGTGAGACCGCATTCACGCTGCAGCGCTCCACGGATGGCACAAATTTCAGCACGTTGACCACTTTGGGTGCCGGGACGGTCCAGTACAGCAATACCGGCTTGGCAGGCGGCGCCAAATATTACTATCGCCTCTTGGCGTCCAATGCCGGGGGAACCTCCGGTTCGTCGGCCATCGTCAACGCCACAACCGCATCCGCCTCGGTCCCCGGAGCCCCGACCAGCCTGATTGTGACACTCGTCAACTCCACGCAGTTCAAGCTGACTTGGGTGGATAATTCCTCCATTGAATCCAACTATGTCGTGCAGCGCAGCGTCAACGGTTCGGCCTACACCACTTACGCCACGCTCGCGGCAGGTTCGCTGACTTACACCGATGTTTCCGCAACCGCCGGCAACAGCTACGCTTACCGCGTCTACGCCACCAACGTGAATGGCTGGTCTGCCTCTTCCAACATCGTCTCCAAGACGCGTGCGCCGGCCACCCCGTCGTCGCTTGCCGCTTCAGCGTTATCCCCTAATTCAGTCAGGCTCACCTGGGCCGATGTCGCCGGCGAAACGGGGTACACGCTGCAGCGTTCCACCAATGGCATCAATTTCAACACGACGGTCGTTCTAGCGGCAGGAACCGTCGCATATACCGATTCCACTCTGAGCCCCTTAACTCGTTATTACTACCGTCTCGTCGCCACCAACGCAGGCGGGTCTTCCGCAACTTCCGGCGCGGTGAATGCCGTGACGTTCGTCTTGCCGATTCCTTCGGCAGTTTCCGGGTTGTCGTCGACGGTTGTCCTGTCCTCAAGCAGTACCAACGTCCGCCTCAACTGGAACGACGTTTCCGCAGTGGAGACGGGCTTCATTGTTCAGATATCCACCAACGGCATCAACTTCAGCCAGATCGGCGCGGTTGCCGCCAACAGCACCAACTGGACCAGTGGGGCATTGTCCGAGGGCGCGACTTACTATTTCCGCGTGGTTGCGTTCAACACCTCGGGTACCTCTGCATTGACCTCGGCGCTGAAGGTTGTCACGCCGAGCTCCGGCTTCGGGTGGAAGTAACCGCGCCTGGCGGCAGATAATTGCATGCGTTCGAGCGGCGTGTGTCCACGCGATTTCGCAAGCCACTCTTGATCGGATGCGTTACATCGTGTAGGCTTGCGCAACTGAAATCGCGGGGACGTCGTTCAATGGGAGGACGTCGCGTTCGCAATGCGAAAATGAGGGTTCGATTCCCTTCGTCTCCACTCTAAAGGCATGCAATCTTTCCGATTGCATGCCTTTTCCATTGGCCTTGGTGATTGGAGAATGGCCGCATTTGTCATACAATACGGCTCTGTCAATCAGTTACGCTCCCTTTCCTCCCAGAGGTATTCATGCGGCGTGTCGTCATTTCGGGTCTTGGTACGCTGTCTCCTCATGGGTTGGGCACCGCCGCGTTCTGGGAGGCGCTTTTGGCGGGAAAATCGTCGATAACCGCCTTGACATCCTTTGATGCTTCCGCTTTTTCATCGCGCGTTGCCGGCACCATTCCACCGTTCAAAACCAATGACTATGTGCCCAAGAGTTATCGCAAAGCCACGCGGATCATGGCACGTGATATTGTGTTGGCGGTGGTCGCCGCGGAAATGTCCGTGCGTGATGCGCATTTGGCAACCAAATCGGTACTCGAAACCGGCCCGGCGGAAACGGTGGGGGGGTGGTTTAAACCCAGCGGCCCGCGCGTCGGATGCAACATTGGGGCGGGGCTGATCTGCGCGGATCTGGAAGAAATTGGCGGGGCGATGGTGACGGCGAGGAATGAGGACAACACGCTGAATCTCGGCAAATGGGGGCGTTCGGAAGATGTAACGCTGACTTCCGGCATGGAAAATCTGACACCACTCTGGCTGCTGAAATATTTACCCAACATGCTGGCCTGCCATGTGAGCATTTTGCATGACACGCAGGGCCCGTCCAACACGATTACGTGCGGACAGGCGTCGGCGGGGCTGGCACTGGGCGAAGCGATGCGGACGATTCAACGCGATGGTGCCGATCTGGCGCTGGTGGGCGGATGCGAATCCAAGGTGAACCCGATGGCCCTGATGCGCTGGAGCCTGCTGGGCCGCTTGAGCGAGAAAAACAATGAGACGCCGGGCGCTGCATGTCGGCCCTACACGACCGACGCCACGGGTGCCGTGCTGGCCGAAGGCGGCGCGGTACTGACGATTGAAGAGTTGGAACATGCCCGGAAGCGTGGCGCCACAATCTATGCCGAGGTGATTGGCCTGGGTTCGTCCTCGAGCGCATCGCACTCCGTCGTCGAACCCGATGCCTCCGGAGAAGCCCCCGGCATGGCGATCCGCAAGGCGTTGAAGGATGCGCAGATTTCACCCGAGCAGATCGGCCTGATCATCGCGCCCGGTCATGCGATTCCGGAATGGGATGCCGCAGACGTCAAGGCGCTGGTGTTCGCGTTTGGCCCGGCATTGGGCAAAATTCCCGTGCTGGCCGCCCGGGCGGGTATTGGCGATTGCGGCGCAGGCAGCCAGGCTTTGGATATGGTTGCCGCGGCGATGTCGCTGCATACCGGAAAAATTCCGCCATCGATTCACGGTGAAAAACCTTTGGCGGGTATTCAGTTGTCACGGGGTGACAACGCTGCCGCCGAGTATGTGTTGGTGCTGGCGACGGCCCTGGGTGGACAGAACTCCGCCGTGGTTTTGCAACGCTATGCTTAAGCCTCGGCCCCTGGTTTCAAACTCGAAGATGGAAAACCAAACCATGCGAAAACGTGTTGTCATTACCGGTATGGGGTGGGTAACGCCGCTGGGTCATGATGTCGAAACGGTGTGGCGGCGGATGCTGGCGGGGGATTCGGGCATTGAGTCGACGACGCTGTTCGATGCTCGGACATTTCCGACGACGTTTTCCGCGGAAGTCAAAAATTTCGACGCGTCGAAAATCCTTGGCCCCACGTACTCGCAGCACCAGAAAGCCGGACGTGCGACGTTGTTTGCCGTCGCCGCCGCCCAGCAGGCCTGGGCCAGCTCCGGCATGGCTGCGGCGAAGACCGATCCTTATTCGGTAGGCATTTACATGGGGGCCGGCGAGAGCGGGCTGGATTTTAAGAATTTCACCGACGTTACGCTGGCGAGTTGGAAGGATGCCGAAAAAACTCTCGATTTGAAAAAATGGGGCGATCTGTCGATGCAGACAATGGACACGCTCGTGGAGATTGAGCAGGAGCCTTCGATGGCGATCACGCACATCGCCATGGAATTCAATGCTCGTGGGCCGGCCCTGAATTGCCTCACTGCCTGCGCTGCGTCCACGCAGGCCATTGGTGAAGCGGCCGAGATCATTCGCCACGGCGATGCCGACGTGATGATCACCGGCGGGGCGCATTCCATGATTCACCCGTTCGGCGTGACCGGCTTCAATCGTCTGACCGCGCTTTCCACCTTCAATGACAATCCCCGCAAAGCCTGTCGCCCGTTCGATGCTGAGCGCGGCGGGTTTGTACTCGGCGAAGGCGCCGGCGTGGTGATTCTCGAATCGCTCGAACATGCTCAGGCGCGCGGCGCAACCATCCTGGCGGAAATCGCCGGGTACGGTTCTTCCGCCGATGCCTATGCCGTGACCGATCAGCACCCTGAAGGCCGCGGTGCCATTGTCGCGATGAATGAATGTCTGCGTGATGCCGGCATGAGCGTTGATCAAATTGATTACATCAACGCCCACGGAACGGGCACGAAGGTCAATGATTCGACGGAATCCTGGGCGATCAAGGAAGTGTTTGCCAAACGTCAGGGTGGGCCGATCACGATTCCGATCAGTTCGATCAAGAGCATGATGGGCCACCTGATTGCCGCGGCCGGTGCCGTCGAGTTGATCACCTGCATTCTGGCGATGCGTGATGGTATTTTGCCGCCGACGGCGAATTATTCGATGCCCGATCCGGAATGCGATCTGGACTATGTGCCCAATACCGCGCGGCGTGCCACGGTGAACGCGGCGATGTCGAATTCCTTCGGTTTTGGCGGGCAAAACGACACGATTGTGGTGAAAAAGTTCGCAATCTGATCGCGGCAAGCCGTTGCCGAATGAGGGGCAAATGTACGCAGCGCTTGCATTTGCGGGATTATCGCGGTTATTCTATAGGCTAGTTAATGGGGGCCACGTGGCCGGCGTTAGGTTGGTGAGTTGACCATCCCGCAAAACCCGATTCTTTTTTTTTGAGGCGGAGTACGTATGTCGTACGAGGAAAAAACAATAGTTTGTATGGATTGCGCGGCGAATTTTATCTTCTCTGCGGAGGAGCAAAAGACGTTCGCGTCCAAGGGCTTCATCCATGAACCCAAACGCTGCCAGGCCTGCCGCGATGCCCGGAAAAGCACCAAGGTCAACGGCAATCGCGAAGGCAATAACCTGGCGACTTCCACGACGGCCGGCCAGGCACCACGCCGCGGCGGCGGTCAGGGCGGTCCTGGCGGGGGCGGCGGATTCGCCCGCGGCGGCGGTGACCGGGGTCCAATCTCCGCGACATCCTCCAGAACCTCGAAAAAACCCTCAGTCCCACCCGCCAGTTCGCCCGCGGCCGTGGTGTCCAGACGACCGTGAAACCCACCGAAGACCTTGCCGAACTCGGTGAGGAACTCCATCTATCAGGACCGCCGCGCGTCATGGAATGCTTCGATATTTCCAACGTCTCCTCGAACCACATCGTCGCCTCCATGGTGCGCTTCACCGATGGTAAACCGGACAATCAGAACTACCGCCGCTACCGGATCAAGACCGTCGAGGGCCAAGACGACTTCGCCTCCATGGCAGAGGTCATCCGCCGCCGCTACTCGCGCATTCTGATGGAAAACAACGCCGCCAATCCGGATGCGGAGTTCTCTCAGGAAAACCTCGTCGATGCCCAGCGCCGCCTCGCCCGCGAGGGAAAAGCGAAGATCGTGCTGCCGGACCTCGTCATTGTGGACGGTGGCAAAGGCCAGCTCGGCATGGCGGTTAGGGAGCTCAAAGCCCTCGGCCTGCACGACCTTCCCGTCGTCGGCCTCGCCAAGCAGCACGAGGAAGTCTTCGTTCCCGGCCGCGAGCAATCCATCCGCATTCCGCACGACCGTGGTGCGTTGAAACTCCTCCAACGCATCCGCGACGAAGCCCACCGCTTCGCCAACGGTTACAACGCCTTGCTCTACCGCCGCCGGATGAAGGAGAGCCTGCTCGACGACTGCCCCGGCATCTCCGCTAACAAAAAGCGACTTCTGTTGGAAAAGTTCGGCAGCGTCGCCCGCATCAAAAAAGCCACTTCGGAGGAAATCGCCAAGCTCCCCGGCATTTCCGCAAAATCTGCTGCGGCTCTCCTGGAATTTCTCGGCAGGGATGGTTAGTTCTTTTTCAGAAGCAACAAGCGATGAGTCGCTTCCCATTTCTGGGCAGCCCGGGCCGAATGGTTCCCTCCGGCGGGCTACCGTCTTGTGGCTGATGACCCTGCTGCGGCCTGGCCGGTCATCCACATTGACAGCGGACGGGTGAGAGACTGGGCTGTCTTACGTGATCATGCGTAGCAAGCCTTACGCGATCATGGGTTTGAAATCCTTATCGGTCGAGCTAGTGTTGTGGCAGAAGCATTCAAAAAAAGTCTGCAAAAAAAAGATGAAACTCCCAACTGTTACCCCCCCCAAATCAAGTCGTGGCATGACCATCCTTGAATTGACGATAGTGATTCTGGTGTTACTTGCCCTGATTTCGATTCTTTTTGTCGGAGCTGTCGGATGGAAACGAGGCACGGACAAAGCGGCGAATCTCATCAATATCCGCAATTGCCAGCAGGCGATGCGTGGCCACCAGAATGTAGCGATCGATCCAACGGCCACGACCTTCACAACGACGGAACTGGCAGCCTACACGAAATTTCCCAGCTCGATCGGCGGCGGTGGCGCTGCCGGTATCACCTACACGGGCGGCACTGTTTTTACAGCTAAGGGCGTGCTCTGGCTTACCGCCGCCTATGGGACCAATTATCCTTCCGCGTCCAACGCGCCGCCGGTTTCGATGAT
>JBBRWV010000159.1:0-6533 GCA_038248985.1 Phycisphaerae bacterium | reverse complement strand
GGCGCTGCTGCTGGCGGCGCTAGAAGGTCTTTACCAGAGGGGCTACGCGTATGGGATCATCGGGTTTGCGGGGCCGATCGATTTTTATGTGAAGACGGTGAACGCGATCCCGATCCCGAATTCAGAGCCGGGGATTTTTGAGGATATGCTGGATCAGAAGACGGAGTGAGCGCGGGCGGCGCTTGATGCCTCTTTTCAAACGCGGGTTTGGGGATTGGGAGAAAGGCCCCACTAACGCCAGCAAATTTTGTAGCAAGAAGCAGCGCGGGGAGGATTAGCTGCCGTAGGCTTCGGGGATGATTTTGCGGGTTTCGTCGCGGAGGTAGGAGAGGATTTGCTGGGAGTGTTCGAAGCTCATGACGCGGCGGGCGACTTTTTGGGCGTCGGCGATGTTGATGGAACGGATGACTTTTTTGATTTCGGGAATCGAGTGAGGAGTGATGGAGAGAGTGCGCAGACCCATGCCGAGGAGAAGGATGGTGAATTCGACATCGGCGCCGAGTTCGCCGCAAAGGGAGACGGAGATGTTGGCGCGATTGCCGACGCGGATCACATTGCGGATCAGGGCGAGGACGGCGGGATGGGCACCGGTGTAGAGCGAGGCGACTTTCTGGTTGCCGCGATCGACGGCGAGGGTGTACTGAATGAGATCGTTGGTGCCGATAGAGAAGAAGTCGCATTCTTTGGCGTAAGTGGCGGCCATGATGGCGGCGGAGGGGACTTCGACCATCATGCCGACGGGGAGGTAGGGGTTGTAGAGGATGCCGGCTTCGTCGAGTTCCTCCATGACGTCGCGGAGGACCATTTTGGCCTGGCGAAGTTCCATGGGGGAGGTGACCATGGGGAACATGATGCGGACGTCGCCGAGGACGGAGGCGCGGAGGATGGCGCGGAGCTGGACTTTGAACATGTCGAGGTTGGCGAGGCAGAGGCGGATGGAGCGCAGGCCGAGGAAGGGGTTGTCTTCGGGATCGCGGGCCATCATGGGGGTGTACTTGTCGGCACCGAGGTCGAGGGTGCGGATGACGATGGGCTTGCCGCCGAGTTTGCGGATGACTTCGACGTAGGCGGCGTAGTGGTCTTCTTCGGTGGGTTCTTTTTCGGAGGCGAGGTAGAGGAACTCGGTGCGGTAGAGGCCGATGCCGACGGCACCGCGGTCGAGGGTATTTTCGACTTCATGGGGGAATTCGATGTTGCCCAAGAGGGTGATTTCGGTGCCGTCCTTGGTGCGGGCGGGGAGATCGCGGAGGCGGTTGAGTTGTTTTTCGACGGTGATCTGGTGTTCTTCGTATTTTTTATGCTCTTCGATGGTGGCGGCATCGGGGTTGATGATGACGACGCCGGACTGGCCGTTGACGATGACGGTATCGCCGGAGGAAACTTCGCCGGTGATGTTGTCGAGGCCGACGACGGCGGGGATGCCCATGGAGTTGGCGATGATGGCGGTGTGGGACGTTTTGCCGCCGGCGTCGATGCAGATGGCTTTGATTTTGGTGCGATCGAGGGAGGCGGTTTGGGAGGGGGTGAGGTCGTGGGCGATGAGGGCGATGGGTTCGGTGATGTCGGAGAGGCGGAGTTTTTTCTCGGTGCCTTGGAGTTTGTTGATGAGGCGGCGCTCGATGTCGTAGATGTCTTTGACGCGGTCGCGGAAGTATTCGTCTTTTTGTTTGAGGAATTGCTTGGCGTATTCACGGAGGGATTTGGAGACGGCGTACTCGGCGGTGAAGCGCATTTTGACGACGCCCTCAAAGAAGGCGTCGGTGAGTTGGCGGTCTTCGAGGAGGCCGAGGTGGAAGTTGAAGATCGCGCCGGTGTCGGGTCCGAACTCGCGGGTGGAGTGTTCGCGCATGTCGCGGATATCGTTGCGGGAGGCGATGAGTGCGTCGTCGAGGCGCTGACGTTCGGCATGGATTTGGGAAGCGGGAATTGCGCGGCGGCCGATGCGCAGGTCATCGTTGGAAAGGAGCAGAACTTGACAGACAGCGATGCCCGAAGAGACACCGATGCCTTTTTTGATTTCCATGGCCAGAAATGTCTTTCCGCTGCGAGGCCCGCTGTGCGAAAGAAGCCTGCGAGGCGATCCTGGGGAGGAAGGCGGTTGCAGGTCGAACGGAGCAGGGGGCGTCGGAGCTGGGCGAAGCAGCGCCGGGGCGCGTCTTTGCACTAGGGGTAGGATAAGGGAGAGGGAGGGAAAACTCAAAGAAAGTTTCAAGGTTCAAGTTTCAACGTTCAAGTTTTTTGCAGGTGCGTGGGGATGGTGGATTGGGGATTTTGACGCGAGGACACGGCGACGCGATGGTGACGATGATAAATGGCCACGAAAGACACTCCAGACACAAAATTGGGGGGGTGTTTTTTGGTTTCATCGCCCAATTCCGGAGAGGTGACGGATGGGAGCGGTCAGGCAGAATGGCCACGGCCCCCCCCATGAACGCGGCCAACGCCATCGCCATCGCCATCGGCCTGCTTCCCGGCTTCACTAGAGCAGCTCTAGAAAGTTCCTCCCGCTAACCCCGCAAACACTCGTTATTGCGAACCTGCGAAAAATAGTAGAGAATTATTTTCTGGACCCGCTCTAACAACCGCAGATCAGATCGTGGTACGGGCCAATTGAACGAGTTGATTTGCGCCACGTCGTCCTTCGTTGCTGGCCCGAGAACAGAGAGACGCGTGTGCCGTGGTCGGATACGAAGCAATCACGCTGGGGCGTAGTCTCGGTAGTGTTATCAACAGCCGGTATCATTTCGGCGGGTATCGGATGGGGGCTGAACGCGCAGTTTGGCGTTCATGGAGACGTTCTGCCGCTTTGGGTGATTGCGTCTGTGGGGGCGTGCGTGCTCTCATTGTTGGCGGGGTTGATAAGCGGGATCGTCGGGATCTTCCAGAAGCGCAGACGACCCGGCGCGGCGGCGGCTGGAATGGCAATCACGGGTCTGTTTCTACTGTTTCTTGTCCTATGGACAGGAATGGGTCGTTGAGGGCATTTGGTTTGAGGCAACGAGCAAGGCCTCAATCAGCGGTGCAAACGAAGGACAATCACCCTCGACACAAAAACCTCATGCCCACCCACCCCTACCAAAACCTCATCACAACCCCCGGCCCCGATACATCCCCCGCATGATTCCCCATCCTCCCCACGCGATCGATCAACGCCCCCGGAATCACCACCTCCGTCCC
The DNA here is from genome assembly GCA_038248985.1 of Phycisphaerae bacterium. Lineage (GTDB taxonomy): Bacteria > Planctomycetota > Phycisphaerae > WQYP01 > WQYP01 > JBBRWV01. The sequence continues at coordinate 3,356 of JBBRWV010000159.1, read as the reverse complement.
GCCATCCGCCGCCCCACTCACGCGCACCTCCGCCGTCACATCCAGCGCCTCATCCAACGCCAAATCCTGCATCCACAACCGCGCCCCCCGCGCCTTCCGCGGTGCCCGCAAAACCAATTCCGCATAATGCCCAAACGCCCCCACCGCTTGATCCAACTCCGGCAACTCCACCGTCACCCGCGCCCGCGGCCACACCTCCCCCCGATCCGCCACATGCCGCGGCAACGTCGCCACCGCCGCCATCCCCTCCAGATGCCGCCCGCATACCACAAACGGCACCTCCTCCCCCGCCGCAACCTCCACCCGCGGCAGCGCCATCCCGCGCGCAATCCGCGCGGGCGCCGGCTGCGTCACCGTCGTCCCAATCACCCACGTCGCCCACGTCTCACCCGGCTTAAACGCATGCGCATCCTCCAGCATCACCTCATCCGCCACCGTCGACACCGCCCCCGCCCCAAACGGCGGCATCACGCGCTGCCACCGCACCGCGCGCTCCGCCTCCGTCCAATTGTCCGGCCACTTCCCCATCGCCGCGATCAGCGGATGTCGCATGATCCCCACCGGACACCCCAGCGCCGCACCCAAATACAACTCATCCTCCACGTTCAACAGCGCCCGCGCTCCGCCCTCCGGCCGCAGCCCCACCAATAGCGCCGCCACCCGATCCAATGTCGTCGCCACGCTCAACTGCGTCGTCACGTCATAGCTGCGATAAACATCCCCCGTCGCCAGCAGCCGCCGCGCCATCGCCAATATCTTCCCCCCATCCCACTTCGCAAATCGCCCGCTCCCGCTCGCCTCAAAAACATGCCACGGGCAAGGCATATCATTCAGCGGCCCGCATATCGGCGCATGCTCCACCAGAATCCCCGGCGCCTCCTCCGCCACAATCCGATTCAGCGCCAACCGAAAATCCGCATCCCCATCGCGCATCCCCCAGTCCACTTTCCAATAACCCACCCCCGCCTTATGACTCCGCCGCGCCCGCTCCCGCCAGTGCGCCTCCACCTCCGCCCACGGCAAAAACGTCGCCCCATCCCGCTTGTCCCCATACATCTGCGCCCCAATCCAAATCCCCAACCCGCGCCACCCCGCCGCCTTCACCCGCTCGCTCATTTGCCGCAACCGCTCCTCCTGGCTCCCCGTCAGCGACGGAAACCGCCCCGCATCCGGCTCGCAACAACCAAACCGCCACCGCCCCGTATTCATGTCCAGCCCCAGCGGCTGATCCCACCCCTGATCCAGCATCACCCACAAATCCCCCCGAATCCGCTCCCCATACCGTGTCACCCACCCCGGCTCCGCAAACATCAAATTCTCCGTCAGCCAATCCTGCTGCGCCACATTCCCCTGATCCCCCGCAAACGCCAGCCCCGCACTCACCGGAATCTCCTTCGGCACCGTCTGCCCCTGCGCCCCCCAAGTACACCAATACCCAAAATTCTCCCCCGCCCGCCCCGGCACCAACCGCACCCCCCGCGCCCAACCATCCTCCATCGCCTCATCACCACCACCCTCGCGCACACCAATTGCCATCACATGTTCTCCTGCAAGTGTCAGAACAAATCAGAGCCGAAAGGATATCACGTCCCCCTCTTCAGCCCCAGTACCCGCTCCCCTTCCCACTCCTATAAAATTCCCGTCGTTCATCCCTCGATCAGCCCGGTGGGGATCATTCTGCAGCGCCGCATACGCCGCCGGACCGGCCCCAGCGTCGAACCTGTCGAAGTGAAAAAGGACGGCATGGCTTGGTCCAGATGCGGCGCGCCGACAATTCCCTCTGGCGCGATTTTTTCATCTTGGCGCTTTTTGTCCGCCTATAATTGAAGCCGAGATAACAAGGGCGACTATAAATCTACGTTTCGTACCCTCTTCACCTCTATAACGTAGATCAAAATTGAAAAGTTCAACTTCCCCCTCCACTGGAAGTTGATCTCAAGTTGCTTTAACAAATATTTATCGATCCAAACTTGACCATTTTTGAACCTTTTGAGACATCAGTACGTTTTTTACTTTAGAAGTTTCGATGTTGAAAACTCCCACCTTACCTGGAGAGCGTTCTTCGGAGAAGTGCGAGGTGATATGGATAAACCTGTTCACGGGACAGGCTATCCGGATTAAGTCTACCCGTGATTTTACAATGAGGAGTTTATCATGGTTGCATTCTTCAAAACGTCGTTATTGAGTGTGGTCGCACTGTCGGCGTTAGCGCTCGCAGGTTGCCAAACTACCTCCCGCATGTCGGAACCCGTCTCATCAAAGGCTGTGAAGTGTAATAAATGCGAGGTCACCTATGTGAATGTGCCCGAAACCAGCAGTAAAAACCGTGTTATTGGATACAAGAGTTCCGCTAAAATGGAATGCCCGGAATGCCGAACTGCTGCGCAAAACTTTTTCGACACGGGTAAATTGGCCCACGCCTGCACGCATTGCTCCGGCACTTTGGAAACGTGTGAAGGCCACTGATTAAAAAAAACTGGGCTTACCAAGACCGTCCCGATAGTGGTCGGTCTTTTTTTTGCGAAGTACCCGATAATTGGTCCCAAATTGCATGAATCACACAAACTATGCATTTACATTGAACCCACTCGGTCTTAAGTGAACCCCTTGGTACCAGGAAAGCTGGATGCAAGGACGCAGGACCGAGGCATATTCGCAAATATTCCGAGGTCCGAGGACGCAGCAGCCCGCCTTTCTGCGAGCGGGGGGGCGAAAGCCGATCCCGCTAAGTTTTCAGACAGACGAGCCAATCCCCATAGCGGCGCTGGTGAAATGTGGCGTCATGGCCACCAGGGTGAAGGCGTTGAGCGAAAGTGCGGTGCAACCCAACGCCCAGCGACGATGGCGGCATACCTTGATGGCCAGAAGGATGCCAATAAGGGCGCAGCCTCGGCCGATCAAAGAGTATGCGTTGACCTGCCAGACGTAGAAACTGCGCGCGAAGGATAAATAAATAACCAAACTAAAAGTAGGCAACAAACAACAGAACGACGCCCACGCCAACGGCACAACGTTGCGGCGCTCAGCCGAGGGAGAATAGTATTCAAGGGCCATGAGTTCCCCGCGTGAGTGAGCCAGATGATGCTATTATTGAGGAATATCGGTCGGGACAGTACGTTGCTGAAGGATATACCGCAGAGCCAACCATCCGCAGCACACCGATTTCCCGGTGTGGGATTTGGAAGAATGCGTAAAACTCCCAAAGAAATGTCAACCCGCTTAGGACCGGCGCATCAACAACTGTCAATGATTTACTGGGGCACGGCCACATAGTTCCACTTGGGTAGCAGGTCGTCGAAGCGCAGTCGCATCGTGGCCTTGAAGTCGTCGGCCACGGTGCGTCGCGTCTCGTAGAT
>JBBRWV010000158.1:0-6578 GCA_038248985.1 Phycisphaerae bacterium | reverse complement strand
GGTGCGGGGGGGGTAATGGGGGGGGAGGCGGGGGTCGAAGGGGGGGTAGAGGGGGTGTGAGCGCGGCGTGCGGGGGTGGGCGCGGCGAGACCGAGAGTGACGCCGAGGAGGGTGGCGAGGAGGGCCGGAATGACCAGATGGGCGAAGGAGGATTTCAGGGCGCAACCTTTCGGTAGGAGGGCGGGACGTGGGGGTTGGTTGGAGTGCAACAAAGGATTATCGGCAGGGGAGGGGTAAAGGCAATAAAAGGGGTGAGGGGTGAGACGGAGTGGTTAGTGGTCAGAAGGGGAGAAGCAGGATGCGACGGAAGGTTCGAGGTTCACGTTTCAAGTTTCAGGGACGGAGGACGGGACGAAGAGGTGAGAAGACGAGGGAGTGGTCCGGGGGCGAGGCCTGCGGCTCGGGAGGCGTCGTTTGCGGCGGCGGGCTGGAATTTGGGTTGTGAGGATGCGGAGTGAGAGAGGGAAAAATCATGTGGGGCGTCAGGTACCCTGACGGGGGAATGAGGAAGAGGAAGGGTGAAGGGGGAATGTCGAAGAGACCTTGAGGGTAGGGTTAGGCGGGGTCGCGGGTGAAGGCGGTGGGGGTGAAGCCGGCGCGGGAGATGGTTTGCATGAGAGAGGCGACGGAGTTTGTTTGCGGGTCGAAGGCGAGATGGGCGGAGTTGGTGGGGAGATCGACGGTGGCGGAAAGGACGCCGGGGGCGGCGAGGAGGGCTTTTTGGACGGTTTGGACGCAGTGCTGACAAGACATGCCTGCGATGGTGATGGTGAGGGATTGGGGTGACGACATGAGGGTTCTCCTTGGGGAGGGTGCGGGAGAAGGTGATGAGTGTATTGTAGCGGAGGAGACGGGAGGGGGGAGACGAAGTTTCAAGGTTCAAGTTTCAAGGACGGAAGGCGGGGGTTAGTGCCAGGTGATTTGGATGGGGGTGGAGGTGGGGGGGACGTTGAGGAGGATGCGGGTTTTTTCGCGGGTGAAGGGGAGAGGGGACTCCTCCTGGAGGACTTGGATTTCGTCGGTGTCTTGGGCGAGGGGGAGGGGGACGATGATGGTGAGGGGGAGGCAGTAGATGGCGGGATCGAGCGGGGAGGTGAGGGTGAAGGTGAGGGAGTGGGGGTCGTCCTGGAGGCGGGTGAGGCGGGAGTTGTCGCGTTGGGAGATGTAGCGGAAGACGTCGGCGTAGGGGGCGACCCAGACTTCGGGGTGCTGCTGGAGGAAGGCGAGGTGGGAGCGGAAGTCGGCGGATTGGAGGGGCATGAAGCCGCCGTCGATGCCGTGGATCATGGGGACGAGCCACTGGTGGTGTTGGAGGGCGTGGAGGACGAATTGGTTGGCGATTTGGGCGGAGAAGGGTTTATTTTTGAGTGAGCCGTAGGGGGTCCAGGATTCGCGGACGGCGATGTGGTTTTGGAGGACGGCGTTGTGGGCGGCGGTGTTCCATTCATTGTAGGGGTAGGCGAAGGTGAGGGGGGCTTGGCCGAGGTGTTGTTGGATGAGTTGGGAGGAGGTGAGGGTGGCGGCGAGGAGGTCGCGGGGGGACATTTGGTTCATGAAGTTGTGGGTGAGGGAGTGGTTGGCGATTTCGTGTCCGCGGTGGTGGAGGGACTGGACTTCCTGCCAGGAGATGGCGGCTTCGCCGAAGCGGAAGCGGGGGTCAGGGGAGGGGCGGTCGGAGGTACGTTCGCGCATGCGTCCGGGGACGACGTAGAAGGTTCCGCGGAAGTTGAATTCTTCGAGGAGTGGGGCGGCGAGGTCGATGTGGGATTGGAGGCCGTCGTCGAAGGTGAAGGAGACGGCGGCGGGGGAGTCGTGGAGGAAGGTGGCGATGGAGAGTTGTCCTGCGGGGGAGGTGTGTGCGCCTTCGGCGGGGAGACGAAAGAGGGAGACGACGGCGAGGAGCAGGGAGGCGAAGGCGAGGAGGTACCAGCGTTTCATGGGAGGGTGGACTCCGGTATTGAGGATGATCTATATAGGATGTTTATCGGCAAGGCAGCGGAGAAGCAAGAGGGGTGGGGTGGTCCGGAGTAGGGGAGTCGAGGGGGTCAGGGGTGAGGGGGCAGATGGGGGATTAGAGGTCGAGGCGGTAGCGGACTTTTTGGCGGTCACCTTGTTGGTAGAGGGGGTTGTCGGGGGGGAGGTCGAGGGTGTTGACGTAGATGCCGCCGAGTTGTTCGCAGGTTTTGCGGGAGGCGATGTTGTCGGGGTTGCAGGTGATCCAGAGGGAGGAGTAGCCGTGGGCGCGGGCGAGGGGGAGGATGAGTTTGCAGGCGCGGAGGGCGAAGTGGTGTCCGCGGGCGGCGGGGTAGACGTGGTAGCCGATGTGTCCGAGGTAGAGTTCGAGGTATTGGGTGGAGGCGAGGCGTAGGCCGATGGTGCCGGCCATGCGGATGTCGGAGGGGAAGTCGTCGCGGATTTTCATCCAGAAGAGGTAGGCGGGGACGATATTTTTATCGCGGTTTTCCTGGAAGTGTCCTTGGGGATGGAACTTGAGGAGGGTTTCGAAGTTATCGCGGGAGTTGTAGGTTTGGGAGGGCATGAGTTCTTGGGTGAGGGGATGGTGGCAGGCGTGGAGGAGGTCATCGATGTATTGGGCGTGGGGCTCGACGAGGGTGTGTTCGTGGTCGGTGAGGTTGAAGACCTCGGAGGCAGGGAAGAAACGGAAAGGGGGTGGGTTCATGGATTTATTGTACGGGGTGAAGGGTGAATACGGGAGGGGTGGGGGGTCAGGGGTTGGGGCGCGGGTTAGAAGTTGGGTTGGGGGATGGAGACGGAGAAGGCCCAGCCGTGGAGGTAGTTGTCGATTTTGACGAGGAGGCGGTTGAGGCCGGCGTGGAGTTGGATGGGGACTTGGTCAATTTCGGGGGTGTAGCCGCGGGCGACTTCGTGGGAGTGGACGATTTTGCCATTGAGCCAGATGCGGATGCCGTCGTCGGAGCCGCATTTGAGGAGTGCTTGGCGGGGGTGGATGGAATCGATTTCGGCGTAGGCGTAGGCGTTGGACCAATCAGAGGAGCCGTAGAGGGAGCTGAGGTTGACGCGTCCGGTGCGTTGGTCGGCGGAGGTGAGTTGCCATTTGAGTTTTTTGCCGTTGAGGGTGTAGGTGGATTTGAGGTTGGGGGAGAAGGTGGGGGATAGAGCGAAGTCGGCTTCGACGGGGGTTTTGTCATCGAGGGAGACTTTGCCGGGTTTGGGGGAGGGGAAGGGGCCGATGATGTGCCAGGATTGGATGGCGTCTTTGCCGGCTTTGGCGCGTTGTTGGTCCCAGCTTTCGTGGAGGGATTGGGCGTCGACCTTGGGGAATTTTTTGCCGGAGGTGGGGACGAGGGATTTTTTGGAATCGAGGTCGGGGAGGAAGCCGCCGTTTTTGAGTGGGCCGTGGGCGGCGATGAATTCGTCGCACATTTCCTTGATTTTATCGAGTGGGAGGACGGCGGCGGTGAGGGGGTCGAACATGGCGGCCTGGTAGATGTAGTCGCGGCGGCCTTCGGTGGCGGCGCGGATGAAGAGTTCATGTTGTTGGATGTGGGGCATCATGTAGGCGACGAGTTGGGGGGGTAGTTCGCCTATGGTGGTGAACTGGCAGCCGGTGCGGTCGACGAGGGTGGGGACTTCGACGATGGCGGATGGGGGGAGGTTGGTGATGGCGCCGTGGTTAGGCATGTTGCCGTAAACGACGGCGGGTTTTCCGGTGACGATGGAGTGGATGATGGTGCTGCCGTACTCGTGGGAGCGGTGTACTTCGAGGGGGGAGTTGGAGCGGGAGGTTTTTTTCATGCGGTGGAATTCTTCGACGATGCCTTCGCAGCGGCGGAGGTATTCGTCGATGGGGACGGAGTACTGGTCGATGATTTTTTGGCCTTTGGGGATGAAGTAGGGGCAGTATTCGGCGGAGTGTTCGGAGGATTCGGTGACGAAATAGCCGAGCATTTTCATGAGCTCGAAGCGGACTTTGTTGGATTTATAGATTTCGGGGTCTTGGGCGAGGGCTTTCCAGAGGCGGGGATAGAGGTCATGGCCGTCTTTTTTCATTTGGAGGTAGAAGGCCATGTGGTTGATGCCGGCGCAGAGGAACTGGCAGGTGCTGGGGTCTTCTTGGAGGTAGCGCATGAGTTGGTCGAAGGTGCCCTGGACGGAGTGGCAGAGGCCGACGGCTTTGATGTTGCTGGTGCGGGCGATGGTTTGCATGTTCATGGACATGGGGTTGGAGTAATTGAGGAGGAGGGCGTTGGGGCAGAGTTCCATCATGTCCTGGCAGAGGCCTTTGATCATGGGGTAGGTGCGGAGTGCGCGGAAGAAGCCTCCGGGGCCGGTGGTGTCGGCGATGGTGAAGTTGAGGCCGTATTTGCGGGGGATTTCGAAGTCAACGAGGGTGGAGTCCATGCCGCCAATCTGGACCATATTGATGACGAAGTCAGCACCGTCGAGGGCTTTGCGACGGTTGAGGGTGGCTTCGATTTTGGGTTTGGCACCGAGGGTTTTGGCGACTTTGCGGCATAGGTTGGCACCGACTTCGAGGCGGTCCTGGTCGATATCCATGTAGGAGAAGGTGGCGTTTTTGAATTCGGGGTAGGAGAGGATATCGCCGGTGAGATTTTTGGAGAAGACGATGGAACCGGCACCGATGAGAGCGACTTTGATCATGGAAAGGACTCCTGTGGGGTGGGGTATAAATGGGGGGATGTTCGAGGAGTGACTATGTTAGTGGGGGGTGCGATAGAGTAAAATAGCAGTGGCGTGATATTGATAGCACGGAAGTGATGTTCTTTTTTTTGGAAGCAAGACGTTAGAAGGATGACGGGAGAGGGAGGTTGGAGGTTTTTTTATGGCGGTGAAGAGGAAGCGGGTGAGGCGGGGGACGGGGCAGGCTTGGGTTAGGACGGGGGAGCCGTTGCTGTGGTTGATGGGGGCGGGGCGGGAGCGGCGCGGGGATGCGGCGTATTTTTATGATGCGGGGAAGCGGGGGGATCGGTTGAATTGGGTGTTGCAGTTGACGCTGGGAGGGGCGGGATTTTTTGAGCGGCAGGGGCGGCGGGTTTTGCTGACGGAGGGGATGGCGTTTTTGCATACGATTCCGGGGGATTTTCGGTATGGGTATCCGGTGGAGCGCAAGGATCCGTATGAGTTGGTGTTTGTGAACATGGGCGGGGAGGCGGGGCGATGGTGCGAGCGGATCGTGGCGGCGCACGGGCATGTGCTGCGGTTTGGGAAGGGGCTTGGGGTGGGGCCGCTGATGTTGAACATTGTGCAGCAGCGAGAGGGGGCGCTGCGCGATCGATACCTGGCGTCAGCGCAGTTGTACCAGTTGTTGATGACGGTGGTGAGCAGTTTGAGTGCGGCGCGGCTGGCGATGGAGCCATTGGTGCGGCGGGCATTGGAGTTGATTGGGTTGCATGCGCCGGAGCATGGGTTTGATGTGCGGATGCTGGCGGCGCGTCTGGGGTGTTCGCGGGAGCATTTGGCGCGGCAGTTTCGGGCGGCGATGGGGGTGAGTCCGTCGGATTATATTTTGCAGCAGCGGTTGCGGATCGGGGCAGAGGGGCTGCGGGCGGGGGTGGAGAAGTTGGAGACGATTGCGCGGGGGGCGGGGTTTGCGGGGGCGAATTATTTTGTGCGGGCGTTTCGGCAGCGGGTGGGGGTGACGCCGGCGGAGTTTCGGCGGCGGGTGACGCTGGTGATGCCTTGAGGGTTATTTTTTGGGGGTGGGAGTGGGGAGGGAGGTGGCTTGGGCGTCGGTTTGTGAGCCGACGTGGAGGGCTTCGCGTTTGGAGCCGGAGAGGAGTTCGGTGCGGAGGAGTTGGCGGTTTTCGGAGAGCCAGTAGGATTCGAGGATGATGCCGGCGTGCATGAGATCGACGCGGAAGAGTTGTTCGGCGGCGGGGCGGTCTTCGATTTTTTGTTTGCCGCGGGAGATGAGGACGTAGCCGGGGTGGGGGAGGAGGTCCCAGGGGGAGAGGAGGTGGAGGGGGAGGACGTGGTTTTTTTCGAGGGGGAGTGCGGCGGCGAGGAGGGGGATGCCGGCGGGGGAGATGGTGGTGAGGGGTGCGGCGACGGAGCGAGCGGAGGGGACATCGTCTTTTTCGGCGGTGATGAAGCCTTGGAGTTTTCCGCCGAGGCGTTGGGCGGAGGAGGAGAATTCAGCACCGCGGGAGTTGTCGGTGAAGGCGAGGGAGGTGAGGTTGAGAGGGGGGGAGGTGGTGTAATCGCCGGGGTGGAAGGAAAGGGATTCGGTGGTGGTGGAGAGGGTTTTGGTTTTGGCGGTGTCGGGGGCATCGGGGGGGAGGACTTCGACGCGGGTGGAGGTGATTTCGACAGCGACGCGGTCGTTGCCGAAGGAGGTGGTTTTGACGGATTGGTAGCCGACGTAGTCTTGGTTTTCGTAGAGGCGGAACCAGTGGGTTTGGGAATCGGCGAAATGGTCGAGGTTCCATGTGAGGGTGACGGTGCCGCGAAGTCGCCGACCACAAAAATAAACTCCTCCACGAAGTCCGACGCCACCCCAACGACCAAATCTTCCAACTCCCCCGCGAGCCCCGCGGTATCCGCGCCCGCGAAGTCGACATCGGTATCCCCCCCCC
>JBBRWV010000157.1:0-6641 GCA_038248985.1 Phycisphaerae bacterium | reverse complement strand
CTCGGCCGTCTCCCGCAGTGGCACGACGACGCGCAACACCAACTCCCCTTCCGCTCTTTTCAACTCCCCAATCATCGCCGCAAACTCCTCGCCGCTGGCTTCCATCGACGCCCCAATCACCGGCACCGTCTTTTTCGCCGGATCAAACAAATACGTTTCATCCAGCACGAATCGCCGCACCGTCGTCCGCGCCGCGTAGTCGAAGATAAATCCGCGCGTCCGCACCGCCGCCCGCGGCAACAGCGTTATCCACGGGTTGCTCGCGTCGGCTTTCCCACGCGGCGCAAATATCGCCACCAATTCCACGCCCTCCGCGTTCCGCACCACCTCCTCGGCCGCTTCCCGCTGCCAATGTAACTCGTACTCGCCCGCCACCATAAACGTCACCGGCACGTCCAGCATCACCGATTTACCCGCCCCAATCGCCGACTCGGCAATCGGCACAATCGTCGTCACGCCCTCCCCCGCCGCGCCCGCTTCGACGACCGTTTTCTCCGCTCCCTTGGGCCCAAAAACAAAGCGCCCCGCCAACTTCTGCTCCCCCTCGGCCAAATTCTCCACCAGCACCCGCACCACCGCCTTCTCTTTCGCCAGGTACAAACCGCTCGCATGATCCGCACTCGTCCACGACATCCTCAGCGGCGAATCCCCCGCCCGAACCACCCCCGCCATTCCCGCCAGCACCAATGCGCCGGCCATAATCCCTTGGCCAATTTTCCATCGCATACACAACATCCCTGTCGTCCACGGCCTTTGCTGTTCCAGCAACATTCTACAAATCCAGCACGTTGCCGTTCCACACTCTAAAATGAATTCTCAAAAACCCCAAGCCATTTCCGCCAATTCTACATTGACGCCGCCCCGCCCGCGCTGTCCAATCTGCTAAACCCTTTTTCACGCGGAGGCCTCCATGTCCCAACTCATCGTCAACGCCATCGGCACCGATCGCCCCGGAATCGTCGGCGAACTCACCGGCCACCTCCACGCCGGCGGTGCCAACATCCTCGACTCCCGCATGGTCAACCTCCGCGGCCAATTCGCCATCATCGTCTTGCTCGAAGCTGAAGAAATCAATGTCGCCGCCCTCAAATCCACCTTGCCCGCCATCGGCGAACGCATCGGCCTCAAACTCACCCTCGCCGAACAAGCCCCCGCCGCCGCCCCGCCCAAGGGCCTCCCCTTCCGCCTCAAAACCTACTCCATGGACCAGCCCGGCATCGTCCACCGCATCACTGAAGTCCTCCGCGCCCGCGGCGTCAACATCGAAGAACTCTCCGCCCGCCAGGAATCCGCCGCCTTCGCCGGCTCCCCCCTGTTCATCATGGAACTCCGCATCACCCTCCCCCCCACCGTCCCCATCCGCGCCCTGCGCGCCGATTTGGAATCCACCTGCGACAAACTCAACTGCGAACTCGACCTCGAACCGGCATGAGAGATCAAGGGCTTCGGCCCCACAGAATTTCATTGCAGATGGCAAACACTATTTGGTAGCATAAATAGATGAGTACGCTTACTGAAGTGGAGTCCGCCGTTCAGAATCTCTCTCTCCCCGAGAGACAGAAGCTTCTGCTATTTCTCGCCGAGAATCTCCGCGCCGAATCATCACAACTTCCGGAACCGCGTCTATACTCTTCCGAGGAAGTTCAGGCCTGGATCGCCGAAGACGAAGAAGACATGCACAAGCTTCGGGGCAATCCTTGAAATTATTCCTGGACACGAGCGTCGTGATTTCCGCCTGCGGCAGCACCACTGGTGCATCTTTTACGATATTTTCCGAATCCAACCGACACGATTGGACTCTCCACACAAGCAGTTATGTAATCAAAGAAGTCCGCCGCAACCTCGTCCACCTCCCGTATCCGTTTCAGGCACGCTGGCTGTCGCTGGAACCACAACTGAAAATCGTCGGCGATATACTTACCTCCAAATGGCCCACCGTATTCACGCCCACAAAAGATCGCCCCATACTGTTTACGGCCCTGGCGTCTTCCGACGTCCTGTTGACACTGGATCGGCGCGATTTTATCGAATTGCTCGGTCCCAATTTTTACGGCCTTCGCATTCAAAAACCCGGGCAGTTTCTCGAGTTTGAAAAGAGTGCTCGACGCTGGAAGTAATCAACTGACGCGGCGTCACACTCGACGCGGCCTTACCAGAAAAACCACCGTCTGCTCAGCCCCGCCTCAAATCAAAACATCCCCCCTGCTCCATCTCCAACATCCGCTTCTTCGTCGCCACCCCACCGGGCGCACTAAACCCCACCAACTTCCCACTCGTCCCGATCACCCGATGACAGGGCACCAGCACCGGCCACGGGTTGGCGCCTATCGCCCCCCCTACCGCCCGCACCGCATTCGGTTTGCCGATCTTGCGGGCCACTTCCCCATACGTCAGCACCGTCCCATGCGCAATTTTCCCCACCACCGTCAGCACTGACCGCTGAAACGCCGTCAACTGGTCCCAATCCAAATGGTTGTGCCAATACGCCCACCCATCCGGATTCGCCCACGCCTGCGTTATATCCCGCAGCGCATTGCTGTAATACGCCTGTAAAAAATGCTGCAATTCCCCAAACCACGTCGGCACAATCTCCGGATGAAAATGCCCGTTCCGATCCGCCAGCACTTCCTGACACTGCGGCAACGCCCGCAAAACCGCGGTGCGAATTTCCGTCACCCCCAATCCCGGCGTGACGATTCGCTGCAGCAGTGACGCCTGGCTCGTCGCAAACGGCGTCGCCTCCACACCCCGATCCTCCACCGTCCGCCACACCACCCCGCAGTTCCCCCACGCCGTCGATAGCACCGCCCAATGGTGCCGCAGCATCGAGGCCGGAATCATCTCCCGCACACGCACCAGCACCGGCGCGGAAATCATTCCCCAAACCGACCGTCTCGTATTTTTTTTCGCAACAATCATGGGCACACTCCATCGCCTAAAGAACCCCAATGCCCTCGCCTACCGATGTCCGATAGTATACTTTGCCCCCCCAAAGTTTTGATAGGGGGAACCCGCAACTTTGTCACCCGTCCAAACATTCGCCTATGTGTGGCAACATTTGCCCGCGAGGATCGTTATTCTCTAAGCAGCTGACTGCACTATTTGAATCCCCCGTTTGAATCCCTCGTGGTTCTGCCTTAATACGCCTCTTTATCCCCCCTTTTACCCTCTCTGGAGTCTCCCCTCATGGAACTCTCCTTTGGCCAGAAACTCGAAATCGGCTTCATCGCGGCCCTGCTGCTCCTCAGCGCGTTCTTCTTCTTCCGCAACTCCCGCACTGAACCTGACATGACCATCAACAGTTGGACCGAACAACGCCGCGTCCCCATCGATCCCTCCGCCCCCCTCTCCGCCACCAATTCACTCGACCCCAACAAGAGCCCCCTCGTCACCTGCTTCGCCACCCACGACGGCAAACTGGAAATCTCCGAGTATCCTTCCGAGACCGGCATCCGTGCCCTCGTCCGCTTCCTCCCCGAAAACCGCCGCGAGAACTTCATTCTCTATCACAGCCCCGAAGAACAAATTGTCGCCATCAAAGACCCCTACAAAAAAACCCTCACCCGCGCCGCCTACTCCGCCGCTGACCGGCGCCTCCTCGGCCTGCTCAACGCCGCCAACCTCAACACCGATCAACTCCAAACCGAACGCGAGCTCCGCGCCGCCATGACCGACCAAGTCACCCTCCTCAATGAAAGCGCCAAGACCGGCACCTTCGCCCCTGAACTCTTCGACAAAATCATCGAAGCCCTCGACCAGTACCGCCTCGTCGAAGGCGATCCCACCAAGGACCGCACCAAGGCCCTGCTCGCCCACAAGGTCGTCGAAATCGCCCTCAAATACCTCGAAAAATCCATGGACGCCCGGGCCGAAGCCGTCCACACCTACATCGCCGGCATGGACAAAATCCTCACCAGTGAACAGAAAACCAAGCTCGGAGAATCCGGCAAAAATTTCGCCGAACGCCGCACCAATCGCCGTCCCGTTCCCAATGGCTGACCCCGCGTTTTGCCCAATAAGCCCAGCCCAATAAGCCCGGCGGGTGCCATCCCTCGGGCGCGTGCCCGCCGGTGTTTTTGCCACCATCCCGCGCGTTCACATGTCCGACGCTCGTTGGACGCACCCCCGCCAATCCTCTACATTCATTCCCATGCCCGCACCCACTCACGCTCCCATCAAACTCCTCGCCATCGATCTCGACGGCACCCTCCTCTGTTCCCGCAAAACCATCACTCCCCTCACCCTCGCCGCCATGCGCGAAACCCTCGCCCGCGGCGTCCACATCGTCCTGGCCACCGCACGCCCACCTCGCTCCGTCCGCAGCTACTACGACGCCCTCACTCTCACCACCCCCACCATCAACTACAACGGCGCCCTCATCTGGAATGAAATCACCCGCACCCCCATCCTCCACACCCCTCTCGCCGCCGCCACCGCCGCCCGCGTCATCGCCTTCGCCCGTGGCCGCTTCCCGAATATCCTCGTCTCCATCGAAATCCTCGACCAATGGTACACCGATCACTATTCCGAAAACCCCGAATACACCACCGAAACCGCCCGCCATTTCCTGCCTGATTTCATCGGCCCCATCGCCGAAATCCTCACCGCCCCCATCACCAAACTCATGTTCCTCGGCCACCCCGCCTGGATTGACACCCTCTCCACGGACCTCCCGCCACTCTTCGCCGCCGACATCTCGCAAACCCGTTCCGATCCCCACCTCCTCCAGATCATGTCACCCCATATCACCAAGGCCCGCGCCCTCCAGCACGTCGCCGCCACCCTTGGCATCGCCGCCCAAAACGTCCTCGCCATGGGTGACGCACCCAACGATATCGAAATGATGCAATGGGCCGGCCTCGCCGTCGCCCCCGCAAACGCCTGGCCCGAAACCCAAAAAGTCGCCCACGCCATCGTCCCGTCCAACGATCACGACGGCGTCGCCCACGCCCTCCACAAATTCATCCTCCACTGCTGACTTCATCCCTCTAGCGCGTTGCGCAACTCCACAAATTCCTCCGGCGGCGACACGTTCAACTGCTGATCCTTCAACTCGCGCGGTAGCAACACCAACTTCCCCTCCTTGTACCAATACACGTTCGGCGTAATCGACCCCGGCCCATCGTCATACATCCCCCGCGCAATCAAGATCATCTGCTGCCGCGCCAGTACCACCTCCGCCGTCCGAATCGGATACGTCAAAACCCCGCGACCCGAAGCCATCAAAGAGATTCTCGCACGCCCCTCCATCATGCCCTGCGTCTCCCTTCCCGAAATTACACTCCCCCAAAAAAAGAGCAGCCCCAGCGGATACTTTCCCGCTAGGGCCTGCCCAATGAGGATCAAATGGTAGGGGTTTCGCTTACTTGCGACGACGACCGAGGAGGGCCAAACCACCGAGAGCCAGCACCCCCAGCGACGCCGGCTCCGGCACGCTCGAGTCCAACTCTAGGTTGTCAAAATTACGAATCGCAAAAACAGTACTCTCAACTTGCAGATTGAGGTAGTTGCTCGTGAACCCGCCGACGCGCGTATAAGCCGTTCCCGCAGTGACGCCATTGAGGTCGATCGTCACCCCATCGAGCGCCAAACTCACCAACGCGTCAGAACCCGAGCCTACAACGGAAAAAACCACGCTCGCAGCGGCATTATCATAATTCCCAGTGCCCGTCTTAATAGACACTGTATTGTTGTAAACGGTGTAGGCATCGCCGCTGAACGAAATCCCGATGCCGTCCGTTACCGACGATTTGGCACTCTGCGACGACGATCCGAAAATCAGCCCTGATCGCATCGTGCCGCCTGTGGCCAGCATATCCAAGCTCAGGATAAAGTCGCTCGTCACAAAATTCTTGTTGGGCGATACCCAGAGATACGGAGAAGGCCCGTTCGGGTAGACGTTGCCGCTATCAACGGTTGAAGCCATCAGCAGATTAGTCGTCCCAACCTGGGTCTGCCAGTTCTCGTTACGCGTGATCCCGGAACTCACGCCATCTTCGCTGTATGAAATTGGCCCGCCAGACACAGCGCTTCCCGTTTGCCGCGAAGCAATCTCAAAGTTAATGTTTTCGGAACCCGAACTGGTATTGAATGTGTCGCGGAAGATGATCGCTGCTTGGCTCGATGTCGCCACCGACGCCACGCCCAACACAGCCAACGCCATAAGATTTTTTCTCGCCAACTTCATAGTGATTCCATCCTTACCAGAAAGAGAGAGTAGAACTTTGAAACACGCGTTGGCTACACGCTGCCGCGGTCAATTCCAAATACGCTCGAATCAAAACTCGATTCGCACGCCGTCCATACGCACGGGTTCGCCCAGCGGCTTACACGCTCGTATCCCTACGGCTCTCTCTCTCGTTCTTAGATTCCCTGGCACCAATACCCTGGGGCCGGTAGAATCCACCAGAAATGTTTGGAAACTTTCCGTTTCCTCTCATCCAAGAATACTCCTAAAAAAATGAATTGCAAATACTTTTTTGAAAATAATTCTCGCAATCGCCAACTCAGTCAGATCAAGCGGTATTACCGGAATACGCACTACGGAACGCAACTCATGGCCAGATCAGAACTTAACTCCCTCCGCCAACGCCTCCCCGAAAACGCCGGCAAAGTCCTCGACCTCCTGCGCAAACACATCG
>JBBRWV010000156.1:0-6788 GCA_038248985.1 Phycisphaerae bacterium | reverse complement strand
TTGAGGTCGGAGTCGGTGACGGGGGGAGGTTCGATCCATTTGATCTGAGTGAGGGACTGGTTGTTTTCGAAGAGCCATTGTTGATTATCGATGGCGTCGAGGACGCTGTCGGTGCGGGCGATGGTGGAGGTTTCGTGAGGCTGAGGGGTCATGGCGGTGCGGACCTGGCGGAGGGAATCGAGGTCTTCGGAGAGGGCGACGGCGGACCAGGCGGAGATTTTGCGGATGAGTTTGACGGATTCTTCGCCCTGGGCTTGGAGGCCGATGAGGTCGGGATCGAAGCGCGGGGGGAGGGCGGCGAAGAGGCCGGCGAGGGCGATGATGATCCAGAGGAGGGGGATGATGAGGCGCCAGCCGCCGGCTTGGGGGGCGTGATGGGGGGCGGAGTAGCGGGCGTCGAGGGAGATTTTGGGGATTGCGGGAGGGAAGAGGGTGAGGAGTGCAGGGAGGACGGTGTAACCGGCGGCGAGGCAGAGGAGGAGGCCGCCGCCGGCGATGATGCCGAGTTCGGCAGCGCCCTGGAAGTCGGTGAAGACGGAGACGAAGAAGGCACCGGCGGCGCCGGCGCAGGCGGTGGAGATGGGGGGGCTGACGTAGCGGAAGACGCGGGCCCAGACGGCTCTGGGGCGGTGATAGCGCTGAGCTTCGAAGCGGTAGCGGGTGGCGATCTGGATGAGGTAATCGATACCGATGCCGATGAGGGCGATGACGAAGACGAGGGAGAGGAGGTTGAGTCGTCCGACGGAGAGGGTAGCCCAGCCGAAGGTCCAGCCGATGCCGACGCCGAGGCAGATTTCGGTAGCGATGACGAGCCAGAGGCTGCGGAGCATGGCGTAGAGGGCGACGAAGACGACGGAGAGTCCGAGGATTTCGGCGAGCTTGGTGTCCCAGTCGGAGGTGCGCATTTCATCGGCTTCCATGGCGGGTCGTCCGGTGATGCCGAGGCGGAAGAGGGGGTGCTTCAGGTGAACTTGATGGAGAGCGGCGCGCATGCGTTGGAGGGGTTGGGTGACGTCGGCGAGTTTGGAGAAGTCGCGATTGCCGTAGACGTTGAGGAGGAGGAGGGGGTGGTTTTTGCCGACGCGGGCGGCCTCGATATCTTTCATGACAAAGAAGCCGGCGTCTCCGAGGTTATCGCGAATGCGGGGGTCGAGGGTGGTGAGGTCCGGGAGATCACGGCCGCGTTGCCAGGTGGCGGGGTCACGGGAGAGAGCTTGGTCGAGGGATTGGATGAGCCATTCGACCATGGGTTGGGAATCTGCGGGGTGCTGGGCGAGGGCGTGGACCATGCGTTCGGTGGGGTTGGAGCCCAAGAGGAGCTGATCGAAACCCGGTTTTTCGCCGACGATTTTCAGGAGGGGGAGAAACGCGTTGAACTGGGCGGATTCGGCTTGAGCTCTTGAAGCGGAGGCGAACATGAGAGACTGCTCGCCCATGGCGGCGGGGGCGACGCGGTAGTCGACGCGTTGGACATCCTCTTTCAGGGCGCGGAGAGCGGCGGCGGCTTCTTCGACGACGGTCATCCATTCGCGTGGGGAGACGGGTTGGTCAGGACTGACGGGCTCGACGATGACGATGAAGGATTCATTTTCGGGGAAGCGTTCAGTGAAATAGAGGTAGTCTTTGAAGAATTTGAGCTGGGGGGTCATGAGGGCGTTTTGATCGGTGGAGAGGCTGAGGCGAGCGCGGGCGAGGCCGACGGAGGCGAGAAGGAGGAGTCCGCAGATGAGGAGGGTGAGTTTGGGCCACGCGACGGCGCGGAGGACGAGGTGGATTAACCGCCGCTGCACGAAGCCCATGGAGAGGTTCCTCATTCTGACGAAAATGCGTAATGGGAGTATGCCCCGATGTTAGGCGGGCAATCGGGCGGGTCAAGCGCGGACGGTGCCGGTGGCGAGTTTGAACATGGTTTTGAGAGTGGAGCCGGTTTTGCTGGTGTCAGCGAGGACTTTGTCCATGGCGTTGAGGAACCAGTCCATGTCTTCTTTGGTGGAGACGAGGGGGGGGAGGAATTTGATGACTTCGGTGTGGTAGCCGGCGACCTGGGTGAGGATGCGGTGTTCCTGAAGGAGGGGGATGATGACGGTTTGGCCGAAGACTCCGAAGTTCATGGCGTGGAGGGCATCCCATTTTTGCTGGAGGACGAAGCCGGATTTGGGGCGGGCGAAGTCGATGGCGAACATGAGGCCCTGGCCGCGGACGTCGCTGACGAAGGGGCAGGACTGTTTCCAAGGTTCCATGCGCTGGCGGACGTAGGCGCCGAGGGTGGCGGCGTTTTCGACGAGTTTTTCATCTTCAATGACGTGGAGGCTGGCGAGTGCGGCGGCCATGGCCATATCGTTTTGGCCGAAGGTGTTGGAGTGGACAACGCAGTGTTCCATGGAGTTGAAGACGCATTGCATGATTTCGGGACGGGTGACGATGGCACCGACGGGGACGTAGCCGCCGCTGAGGGCTTTGGCGGTGAGGAGGATGTCGGGTTCGACGCCCTGCCAGTGCTGGTAGCAGAACCATTTGCCGGTGCGGCCGAGGCCACACTGGACTTCATCGAGAATGAGGGCGGTGCCGTATTTTTTACAGAGGCGTTGGGCTTCGAGGAGGTAACCGTCGGCGACGACTTCGCAGCTTTTGCCCTGGACGGGTTCGACGATGAAGCCCGCGACGTCTTTGGAGGCGAGGGCGCGTTCAAGTGCGGGGAGATCGTTGAAGGGGATTTTGACGGTGCCGGGGGTCATGTCGCCGAAGCGTTCGCGGAAGAAGTCAGCACCGTTGACGGAGAGGGCACCGGCGGTGAGGCCGTGGAAGGCGTGATCGCAGTAGACGATTTTCTGGCGGTTGGTGAAGCAGCGGGCGAACTTGAGTGCACCTTCGACGGTTTCTGTGCCGCTGTTGCAGAAGAAGACGCGGGAGAGGCCTGGGGAGGTGTGGCTGGTGAGTTTTTGGGCGACGAGTCCGGCGAGGGTGGAGCAATCCATGCGGACGAGGTTGGGCCAATCCTGAGCGAGGACTTGCTGGAGGACGGCCTTGATTTTGGGATGGTTGCGACCGAGAGCGAAGACGCCCCAGCCGGTGAGGAGGTCGAGGTACTTGTTGCCGGCGGCATCCCAAAGGTGGGGGCCCTGGCCGCGGACGTAGCCTTTGTTGAAGCCGATGGTTTTGAGCATTTTGACGAAGGAGGAATTGATGTGTTGATCGTGGAGATCGTACTGGGTGCCGGTGTGCTGGTTGACCCACCCCGCGAAATCGGAATAAAAATCAGGCGTCACAAATTTCTCCAAGTGCCGTAGGAAAAGCTTCATGGTGAGAGCGGGAGAAAGAAACTGCGTTACTCACCGCGGGGCTTCGAAACTGAAGTATAGCGTGATGGCGGGGGACTCAACCAGTGGTTGAGGGGACAGATGTTGCGGAGGCGCGGGGGAGGCGGAGGTTCCAGGCGGTGGCGTGGCGGCGGCGGATGAGGAAGGTGAGGAAGGTGAGGAGGGCGAGGAGGAAGAGGGCGGCGGTGGCGAGTTGGGAGAAAGTCATCCAGTGGAAGAAGCCGGCGAGCGGCGGGTTGTCGGCGCGGAGGAATTCGAGAGCGAAGCGCGCGGTGCAATAGGTGAGGGCCATGGTGAGGAAGATTTCACCGCTGATGCGACGGGTGCGAAAGCGGTGAAGACAGAGGGCGGCGAGAAGGACGGCGGCGAGGGATTCGAGAAGCTGAGTGGGGAAAACGGGGAGGGAGAAGGGATCAGCAGGGTAGATGATGCCGCGGTGGAGTTGGCCATACCAGGCGAAGGAGTTTTGGGGGAAGCAGATGCCGAGGTTTGGGACGGGGCAGACTTTTCCCCAGCAGCAGCCGGCGAAGAAGCAGCCGAGGCGACCGAAGGCGACGGCGATCATGAGGGGCGCGGCGAGGAGGTCTGCGAGGAGGCCGAGGGGGAGGCGGGTGAGGAGAGCCCAGGCGGCACCGGTGGCGGTGCCGAGGATCATGGCTCCGACGAGGACGAGGGAAGTGTTGCTTTCCCCCACCGGGGCGGGAGTGCGAGGTTCTACGAGGCCAGCGACGGTGGCGCCAAGGAGGGCAATGAAGGCGACGAGGGTGACGAAGTAATCGATTTTCCAGAGGTCGACTTTTTGAGAGGCGGCGAGGGAGCGGGCGAGGAACCAGGAGGCGATGAGGCCGAGGGAGATGCAGAGGCCGTAGGTGGAGACGGGCAGAGGAGGCCACAGGTGCGGGTGCATGAGTGAGGACTCCTGGCGGGCCGGGAGGGGAGGAGCGTGTGGCGTGGATTTAGACAAAGCCTAGTTTCCGGCGGCGGCTTTGCGGATATCGCGGAGCATTTCGAGATCGTCTTTGCCGAGTTTGCGGAAGGTGATGGCTTCGTCGAGGAGTTCTTTGTTGTCGATATTTTTGCCGATGCGGGCTTCGAATTCTTCGCGGGTTTTTACGCCGTCGAAGAGTCCGCCTACGAAGCCTTTTTTGTTAATGTCATCGCCGGTGCTGAGCATTTGGAACTGTACTTTGTCTTTTTCCTTGGTGTAGGCGGCGACGACGAAGACGGGTTTTTCTTCGATGGCGTTGCCTTCGATATTGAGGGCGCGTTCATCGCCAAGGAAATCGAGGCAGATGAAAGTTTTGCCGGCGATGGTGGTGAGCCAGCCTTGGAAATTGAGAACTTGGACGGAGATTTTGCCGGCCTTGGTGGTGTGGGCGAAGTACTGAACGAAATAGGTTTTGGCGTTGAGGGGCTGGAGGGTGACGAGGACTTTTTCCTGGGGTGAATCGGCCTTGATCAATTCCCAGGCACCGACGAGGTCTTTGTCGACGACGGATTTTTCAGGATCGCCGACGGGGAGGGGGACGCAGGCGAGGGTGGTCAGGAGGATGGCGAGAAGGGGGAGCAATAATAGTGCGGCGATGGCGAAGCTGTGGCGGGAGAAGAACTTCATGGGGGCCTCCTTAAGGCGATGGGACCGGGCGGGGTATTCGTATAATCGAATGATTATGGGAAGTATTTACACGTTACTAGCATTTTCTTATTCCAATTCGACAAATGCCACAGGTATAGTATCTCGGTCGACATGAGTCCGTGCAATGATTTGCGGGGATTTCTGTTGAATGAGAAGTTGCTTCAGGCTCCTTTCCACTTGCGAGGCACAGCGTATTCACGGGCGAGATTAACCTTTCTGCCCCCCACTGAATGCGTTTCGCAAGTTCGCCTGGCACGACTTTCGGATGTTTCGTCATGGATGGATGAAGCCGCTCAGGTGTAGTTTCCTTTCGCACCTGAATGTCCCTCCGAGAGATGTGACCATGTTGCATAGACACCCTTGATTTACTTATTGCGGACTTGTGTTTTATGAAAACAATTCTGAACTATTCGGGTCCTATGACGGCACCGCGTCGTGGGACGGTTTTGGGAAAAGTGTCCATGGTCATAGCGGGCCTGGTGGTCGCGGTGCCGTTTGGCATGGGAATCGCGGGGATGTTGTTCCAGCGATATTTCAGCATGCCCCGGACGACGTCACCGCTGACGATGCCGACGACGCTGGTGCTGGTGCTGATTCCGGGGGTGTTGATGATTTTGCTGCCGGTGATGGGGTTGGCGCTGGGTGCGTGGGGCATTCGGATGGGGAAGCGGGAGTGCCAGTATGCGGTGGCGGGGATGCTGGTGAACGCGGCGGCGTTGCTGGCGGCATTGCTGGTGATGGTTATTTGAATGGGGTGGGGGCGGCGCGGGCGCATGGCGCGGCGACGACGCCGCAGTGCAGTGATTTGATGCGGAGGAGATGTCGGTAGAGGGGCGGGGTTGGGGGCGTGTCAGCTCGAGGCGGACGTGTAGCTGCGCAGGGCGAATTTCCAGAAGAGACGGGTGGCGATGAGGAGTGCGGCAGCGATGGCGGCCTGGATGAGGATGAAGTCTGGACCGCGGGTGCCGCGGATGATTTCGGCCGGGACGGTGGTGAGGAAGGCCAAGGGGAGGATGAAGGTGAAGACGAACTGGAAGATGGAGGGGTAGGCGGTCATGGGGAATTGGGCGACGTCGGTAAAGGCGCGGAGGACTTCGGTGGCGTTCCATATCTTGGTGAACCAGATGGTGGTGGTGGCCACGGCAAACCATAGACAATACAGGATGATGGCGGAGAGGATGACGGGGAGGATGCCTAACAGGCAGTTGATCCAGGAGAGGTTGAGGTTTAGGCTGGCGTATATGAGGAGGGCGAGGGCCATGAGGACATTGGGGACGCCCCAGAGGGAGAAATTGCGGAGGGAGACCTGGAGTTGGGCGTCGATGGGTTTGAGGAGGACGAAGTCGAGCGTGCCGCGCTGGACGTGGTGGACAATGCGGGCGAGATTGGGGCTGAGGAGGGCGTTGGCGAGGCCGCCGAGGAGATGGAAGAGGGCGAGAATGAGGAGGGACTGGTGCCAGGACCAGCCGGAGAAGGAGTAGCCTTTGCGGTAGAGAAGCCAGATCATGTACATGGTGCCGAAGAGGTTTCCGGCGGAGTTAATGGAGGAAGTGAGGAAGTTGATGCGGTATTCCATTTCTGCGGCGATGGAGGAAGTCCAGAATACCCAGAGGGTTCGGAGGGTCATTGATCAGCCCCCTTGAGCGGAAAAGCGGCGAAGGCCACGATGCCAGAGGAAGCTACCAAGGGCGGAGAGGGTGACGAACCAGAGGGCCATGATGCCGAATCCCTGCCATAGGCCGGGGGAGGAAGGAGTGAGTTTTCCCATCATGATTTGGGCGGGGAAGTAGAGGAGGTAGGGGAAGGGGGTCCACATGGCGAAGGCGGCGACGTCG
>JBBRWV010000155.1:0-6799 GCA_038248985.1 Phycisphaerae bacterium | reverse complement strand
GCGTCGGTGATCACAAAATCGGGATCCAACACCGTCACGCGGTAACGAATCAAAGCATCCGAGGCCCCGCCGCCGGCCTGATCGAAAAACGCGCCCTGGAAGCTGATGCCCCAGAGGCCCGGTTCGAGCAGCGAAACAACGTTCACATCCGAAGCGTTCGGCATGTCACCGGTCTTGGAATAGGTGAAGTGGTTGAACAGCTTGTCGCCGACGGTGATGGTGGCACCATCAACCAAGTCCTGCAATGTGGTGGGACCGGCAAGGACCGCAGCCTGAGCGCTGGCTGCGCTGGCGAACGCCAAACCGGCGACTGCCAATGAAAGTGAAAATTTCGAAAATACCATAGATTCTCTCCCTATAAAAAAGGATATTTATGCCTTCCACCTGATGGCCACTCACAACATATGAATCGCCACAAGCGGAATTTTTTGCCTTTTGCTTTTACGTTGGACCTCCGCCTGAAATGTCCGAAACCTGAAACTCAGCACTACCAATACGCAGAGCCGCTCCACGGTTTCCAACACCTCGCACTCCCGTCAGAAAAGACTTCTTCCCATCGCTTCAAAGATCAGCGTAGGAATCAATCCTTTCCAGATGCGTAACGCATCGGGAAGTAAGGCTTGAGCCGCAACGTAAAAATGTGGAAAAAAGCGCGAAACGCGCAAGTCGGTGGGTCTCTCTCTCACTCAACCAGTTTGTCTCTCTCTTCTTCCGGACAACCAAACGCACCAAGGCACGTTTAATCATCTACTAAAATGTACCCCAAGATTGGGGTCTGTCGAATTCCATTTCATAATTTTCTTTAGCCATTTTTGCGAAATATCACCACAACTTCCTATAATATGCCCCTTAAAAACCATTTCCAACCTTTGGCCAAGTAGCCAACGCCTGAAAATACTTCAATATGAATTTCGAATGTTAAAATAGGTAATAATTCCCAATTCCTCCCGTACAAACTGCCCCTCCAACAAAAAAAGGATGCGGCTCTGATTCTCATCATCACCGCATCCTGTTTCTATACGCGCTACTTCCGCCCCCCCCACAGTCGCCTTCTTAGGCCCGACGACGACGCATCAGCAGACCCAACGCTCCCAAGCCCAACATACCCAAGCTGGCCGGTTCCGGAATATCGCCGCCACCGGAATCGCCTTGCGAGAACAGTTGATCAATGAACGAAATGTTGGCAACGCCAATCTCGCTCGTCACCACCGCCGAAATTGTTTTCGTCACGTCCAGCGTCGTGTAACCCTTGCCGGCGAAAAGAACTTCATCGACCAACTTAACGGTCGGAACGTCCGCATCGTAAATCACAAACAACGACTCGCCCGAGGAGGGAACAAACGACTCCGTGACCGAAATGTAACCCGTCGCGGCGAAGGGCTCGCCCGACGGCGGCAGAAGCGCCGTATTGCTGCGCAGGTGCGCGTCGGTGATCACGAAGTCCGGATCCAACACCGTTACGCGGTACCCAATCGTGGCGTCGGAAAGCCCGCCGCCCGCCAGATCATGAAACGCACCCTGGAAGCTGATGCCCCACAGGCCTGGCTCCTGCAACGAAGCCACATTCACATCCGAAGCGATCGGCATATCGCCACTCTTCGAATAGGTGAAGTTGCTGAACAACTTGTCGCCGACGGTGATCGTGCCACCATCGACCAACTGCTGCAACGTGGGCGTCGCAATGACTGCAGCCTGGACGCTGGTTGCGCCCGCGAACGCCAACCCGGCGACCGCCAATGAAAGTGCAAGTTTCGGATATACCATGTTTTCTCTCCCTTTACTGGAAAAAAACTTATACCTTCCGTCTGACGTCAATTCACTACACATGAACTGCCGCAACCGGATATCTGCGAGCATATTGCGACCCCCGCCTGAAATGCTCGAAACCAAAAGCCCAGTACCGCATTCACGTGGTACTGCTCAACGGTTTCCAGCACCATGCTCCCCGCAGAAAGAACCTCTTCCCAACGCGTCAAAATCCACCGTTAGGAATCAATCCCCTCCAGATGCACAAGCGCATCAGGAAGCAAGGCTTGAAGCCACAACAAAAAAATGTGGAAAAAACGCGAAACGCGCGAGTCGGTGGGTCTCTCTCTCCATCCAACCAGTCTGTCTCTCTCTTCTTCCGGACGGCCGAGCGTGCCATGCATGCAAAACCGTCTAATAATATCTACCTCAAGAATCGTGTTTGTCGAGGAACTTTCCAAAATATTTTTAAACACCTTTGCGAAATATCAGCCTCGCTCTCATCCAAATGCCTCTTATTGCCCCATTCCATCCACTATCCCCGCCGACACCGGCAAAAATCGCTTCAGTCAAAAAGTTAAAATGTTAAGATGGACAATAAAAACCCATTCGCCCCCGCGCCGCCCCCTACCTAAAACAACAGGATGCGGCTCTGATTCTCATCATCACCGCATCCTGTTTCTTTACCCAAACGTCACCCACCTCCCAAGCGCCTTCCTTACATCTGGCGACGCCGGGCCAACAGCCCCAACGCCCCCAGCGCCAATACGCTCAAACTCGCCGGCTCAGGAATATCCCCGCCGCTGGGCCCCTGCGAAAACATCGTGTCCAAAAACGAAATGTTCGCCACGCCCACGTCGGCGTTCGCCGTGATAAACGTATCCACGTCCAGCACCGAATACCCAATGTCCAATACGACCTTGTCCACAAGCACTACAGATGCCGGAGATGACACGTTCTCCACCAGCAACTCCACCAACGGATCCTGATCAATTAAGAGTTGGCCCGTGGTGAACCCGCTGCCCAGCGGCGGATCAGGCAAAATCTTCGGGTCGCCCCGCAAATGAATGTCCGTAATCACCAGATCACTGTCCGTCACCGTCACCTTGTACCGAATCGTCGCCGACGATTCCCCGCCGCCCGCAAAATCATGAAACGCCCCCTGGAACGTAATACCCCACAACGCCACCGGAGACGCCTCAATCAACGGAATCACGTTGACCAGCGACGCCGCAGGCATGTCCCCCGTCGCTGTGTAGCGGAAATCGCTGAACAGCTTGTCCCCCACTGTAATCGTCGGAATCCTTCCGCTCACCAGATCTTCCAACGTCACCGGTGCCGTCGGTGCCACCTGCGCCTGGGCCGGCATCGCCAGCACCGCCATCGCCCCGGCGATCGCCACACTTACAAACATTCTCTGAAACTTCATCGCTCTTCTCCCTGAAAACTATCGCTCTCCCGGCTCGTTCAACGATCCACACAGCGCAGACCGCCCGACCGGATATTCATGCACCAACACATCGCGCCGATAAACACCGTCAACATTACGCCACGTTCAATGCACGACTGAACGCCTACGTACTGCCGTCGGCAGAATTCAACGCTTCATTTTGGGAATCGAACGCGAAACGCGAAAGTTGGGAGGGTCTCTCTCTCCACCCTACTTACCGCAATTCTCTCTTCTTCCCAACCGAGCCTTTACCTCGGCAAAATATCCAATGACTATTTACCCCACAAAAGCACGTCCGTCCATTAAATAATCGCCCAACCTTCAAATTATCAGCCTACCCCCCCACCCCCCCTATCCCCCCAATCCCCCTCATGCGATGTACGTCTTCTTCCGCTTCCCATTCAAATAACTCTCCATCACGCAGCTCGCCAGATCCCCGCTCGCACAGTAAAAAACCACCCCTTTGCACAGCCGCGTCATCTGGTCCACAAATTCCACCCACTCCATCCCATAGTAATCCTCAATCAACGCAAAACTCGCCATCCGAATCCCCGACCGCGCACACTGCAACGCCTCTTTCAACGTCGCCAGCGAACTCGCATGCGTCGGCGGATACTGCAAATACAGCGTCCCCCCATCCACATGCGCTGTCGGTTGGCCATCCGTTATCACAAACATCAACTTCTGCTCCGCCTGCCGCGCCCCCAACATTCGCCGCCCCATCTGCAACCCCATCTGCAAATTCGTGAAATGCTGATGCGTCTCCCCCGCCCGCTCCAACGGCACCTTCACATTGATCATGTACTCGTGTGTGCTCACCTGCTTCGGCATGATCAGCGGCAACTGCTCCTCGCGAATCCGCGTCGCCGTCGAATAAAACCCCACAATATCCACCGTGTCCTGCGGAAACCTCTGCCGCACCAGCGCCGATAGCGCCATCGCCACCTTCTTGGCTGACAGAAACCGCCCATACCGCATCATGCTCCCCGACATATCAATCAATATGCACAACGCCACGCTCGTACTCCCCTCCACCTGGTGCAACTCCAAATCCGCATCCCGCAATTCGATCGGCAACTTCGTCTCTGACCCCTCACCCCTGACCCCTGACCCCTTCCGGCTCAACGCATTCCGCAACGTCTGATTCAAATCCAACTCCGCGATCGGATCCCCATACACATACTTTTTCGTCCCCTCCAGCCGATCCGCCCCCGCACCCGGATTCACCGTCGGATGCCCCTCCCGCGAGCCCCGCGGCAAATTCGAAAATATCTCCATCAACGCCTTCCGCTGCATCGCATTGATCGCCCGCGGCGTCAACCGATACCGCCCCGCCACCTTGTCCAGATACCCCTCCTTCATCATCTTGTCCAAAATCTCCGCATCCCCCGGATCCATCTTCGACATCGCATCCAGCGCCTTGTCCCCATACTCCAAAACAAAATCCATGATCTGCTCGTACCCAAACAACGAGTCCGCCGTCGGAAACTCCTCCCCCTCAAACTCACCATACGCATAGCGCATCAACAACTCCTCAAATACTTCCGCCCCTCAAGTATAGCCCGCCCAACCCCCTCCGGTTCCCACTCTTTCGCGCAAAACCCTCAATATCTCACCGCAAAAAGTCCCATCTCCAATCGCACCTCCTCCTCCGTCGTCACCTCCCCCACCACCTCCAGCGTCTCTCCCGCCTTCACATCCACTTCCCCCGCCGCCCATGACAACCCGCTCCAGATCACCTTGTTGTACTCAATCCGCAATGGCAACTCCCGTCCCGTCCCCACTTCCCGCACGCGCAATATCAGCAACTTATCCAACGCCTTCCCCGTCGGCGCCTTCCCGCCCGTCACCCGCTTGGGCATCTCCCCCTTCGCCGTCGCCTGCATCTGCCGCATCATCACCCGCCACGTCCCAGTCTCCGTCACCTTCACCTCCGCCGCGCTCTTCTTCGCGCTCTGCACAAACTCCGCCCGCACCGGCGCAATCGCCCGTGGTATGCGCACCTCGCCATCCACCCCCAGGTCCCACTCCGCCCGCGCATATTCCCCCGTCCCCACCACCACCATCTGCTCCGGCCCCATCCGCAAAACGCCCCCCTTCCGCTCCGGCACCCACGAATCCGCAAACAGCACCCGCCCCTCCGGCACCCCCACCTCCCGAAACTCCTGCCCTGGATTCACCCACACCACCACCGTCCCCTTCTCATCCCGCGCCTCATATCCATACATCTCCCCACGCCCCGGCACACCTCCCAGCAACTTCACGCCCTCCCCCTCCAGCGCCGGCCAAAACAACCGTTGCGCCTTCGCAAACCAGCGTCCATCGTCATCACTCAGCAAATCCAAATTGCCATAATACGTATTCACCTTTCCACCCCGCGCCAGCGACAACAACAGCATCGCCTTCCACGCCGCCTTCCTGCGGTAGTAACACGTCCCCGTCGTCCCAATCATGAACCCCGCATTGTCGATGCGCGCCAGCGGATAATCACTAAACGCATACTCCCGCACCATGTGATCCGTATACAAATCCTTCGCTCGCCAAAAATTCACGCACGCCACATCCGCCGGCTTCGGATCCCCGCAATAAATCGACTCGTAATAATCCAACCACACTGGATCGATCCCCTTGCAAAACGCCTGCCCCGTCCCGTCCTGAATGCTCGTATGCTCAAACCCGTTGTACCCAATGTGCAGACACTCCGGATGCTCCTCCCGAAACTTCCCCAGCGCCTCGCGCAAGGCCGCCTCATTCGCCGCCCGAATCTCCGCCGCCGTCTTCACCTTCAACGTCGCTTCCGTCGCCGCCCCAAAGTTCGCGAAATCCCACTTGAAAATCCGCACCCCCTTCTCGTACCACTCACTCAACGCCTTGAATAAATCCTCCCGGTAACCTCCCTCCGCAAACGACAACGCCCCCGTCGGACTCGCCGAATCCTTCCACGCCGGCACAATGTCTAGCGCACACCACGTCGAATTCGTCGCGATCCACAAACCCGGCTTCACCCCGGCCTCCGCACACAACTTCAACCACCGATCCGCCCCCTCCGCAAAGTGCGGCTTCCGAAACGTCCGGTACGCCCCATCTCGCGCATACCAGAAACAATCCATCAAATAATAATCAAACCGCACTCCCAACCCGCGCAGCCGCACCAAGTGCTCCAACTGCGTCAGCGCAATCTCTTCCGTCAATTCGATATTTTCCGAAAGCTCATCGTACGCCGACCAATTAATATAAACCGACACCGCCCGCGTCTTCATGTTCACTCCGCACAAAATTAACACCGTGTAACTTGCTCATAGAAAATGAACCCCCGGAACAATCGCACCCGCCTCCCAAAACCACGTCATACGCGTCGCTCAAAGCCATGCGCCAATTATACCGCGCCCCCGTCCCCCCGCCAGCACCGCACCTCAGCCCTCATCCCTCAGTCCTTCCCAAACGCCAACACCGTGTTCGACTCAATCGACCCCGCCCACACCTTATCCTCCTTCCCCAAATCCACCGCCACCTTCTTCCCCACCCCCGCCCCACAACAACCCCCGGCCAACTGCACTAGGAATCCGACACCGACCGATGATTGTGCCGAACAGTTCGCCGACT
>JBBRWV010000154.1:0-6897 GCA_038248985.1 Phycisphaerae bacterium | reverse complement strand
GAGGTTGGCCCCTCTACCCCCCCCATCACCCCCCTCTGCCCCCCCGTTCTACTCCACTTTTAGCCTCGAAAACGACTAACTCTGCCCCCAACCCGAGGTCTCTATGCCCCCCACCCCCACCCACCAAACCCTCCTCGCCGACGCCCAATCCATCCTCCGTTCCGAAGCCGCCGCCATCGCCGCAATCGCGAACAAACTCGACAATTCCCTCCCCCAGGCCATCCGCTTGATACATTCTCGGACTACCGATGAAACCCACGGCATCCTCGTCGTCTCCGGCATCGGCAAATCCGGCCTCGTCGGCCAGCGCATCTCCGCCTCCTTCGCCTCCACCGGCACCCCCTCCACCTTCCTCCACCCCGTCGAAGCCCTCCACGGCGACCTCGGCCGCGTCCGCCGCAACGACACCGTCCTCCTCCTCTCCTATTCCGGCGAAACCGAAGAACTTCTCCCCCTTGTCGATCTTCTCAAACGCTCCTCCGTCCCCATCATCGCCATCACCGCCAACCGCACCTCTTTCCTCGGAAAAACTGCCGATATCGCCATTATTATCGGCTCCATCGACGAAGTCTGTCCCCTCGGCCTCGCTCCCACCACCACCGTCAACTGCATCTCCGCCGTCGGCGACACCCTCGTCCTCGGCACCATGAGCCTCCGCAACTTCTCCAAAGAAGACTTCGCCGCCTTCCACCCCGCCGGCTCCCTCGGCCGAAAACTCCTCACCGTCGCACAAGTCATGGAATTCAAACTTGGTGAAAATTTCCTCCCCCACCCCGCCTCCCTCACCGTCCGCCAAGTCCTCGAGCGCGATTCCGCCCAGCAATCCGCCCGTCGCGCCGGTGCGGTCGTCCTTATTAATGATTCCGGCCAACTCGCCGGCGTCTTCACCGATGGCGACCTCCGCCGCCGCCTCCGCTCCCACCCCAACCTGCTCGACACCCCCATCGCCCAAGTCATGACCCCTAACCCCAAACGCATCACCGCCGCCGCCCTCGCTTCCGAAGCCCTCGCCCTCATGAACCGCCACCGCATCGACGAACTCCCCGTCGTCAGCGACACCAACATCCCCCTCGGCCTCATCGACGTACAGGATCTCGTCCGCCTCCGCATCATCGAATAACAATCCTCACCGCCCTTCGATATTCTTGTATTCCCCCCTCCCGTCACTATCATTCCGTCACTATCATTCACCCCTTCCCGCACGCAACCTCACGGAGACCCTCATGGATATCCGCCTCCTCATCCTTGACTGCGACGGCGTCCTCACCGACGGCGGCATCATCCGCGACGATAACGGACAGCAAATCAAACGCTTCCACGTCCGCGACGGCGCCGGCATCGTCTTCTGGAAACGCCTCAACAAAGACCTCGCCATCATCACCGGCAAAGAATCCGAAGTCGTCAACCACCGCGCCGCCGAACTCGGCATCACCCACGTCTTCCAAAACGTCGCCAACAAACTCGAAGCCTACACCGAACTCCTCGAAGAACTCGGCATCTCCGACGAACACGTCGCCTACGTCGGCGATGACCTCCCCGATCTTCCCGTCATGCGCCGCGTTGCCTATCCCATCGCCGTTGCCGATGCCGCCGAAGAAGTTCGCGCCGTCGCCAAGTACACCACCAAGTTCCCCGGCGGCTACGGTGCTGTCCGCGACGCCATCGAGCACCTCTGCAAAGAAATGAACCTCTGGGAAAAAGTCCTCGAACGCTACAATTAATCCCCTTCGCGATTCTTGCTGCTCGCGACCCCTTCTCCTTGTGACCACCACTCTCTCACAGGTACACTCTTCCCATGCCCAAACGCATCATCCTCTTCATCCTCGGACTCGTCATCGCCATCGGTGCCTTCTGGCTCTACCAGACCCTCACCGGCACCACTTTCTTTACCCCCAAAGCGGTCCTCCGTCCCACCACCCGCTCGAGTGAAATACCTCCCGGGTACGAGTCCCGCTACCCCGATGGCCAACTCGAATACGTCGTCAACGCCCGCAAAATAGAACTTGTCAAAAACGCCAACAATGAATCCACCCAGGGCCAGTACGAACTCACCGAACCCACCGCCGTCTACTACACCACCGACAACCAGATCATCAAAGCTCGTGCCGATCGCGGCGTGTTCATCGTTGACAACATCGGCTCCGGCACCAAAATCAAACCCGTCCCCCGCGGCGGTCGCCTCGCCGGAAATATCATCATCACCATCGGGCCCGCCGCCTCTTTCATCGACGGCTCCTTCGACCTCCAGCCCGGTCAAATCCAGATCCGCCTCGATAAAGATCTCGAGTTCGACTACAACGACCGCCTCTTCACCAGCGCCGGCAACGTCCAGGTCCGCAATGAACGCGTCGAGTTCGACGGCAAACGCCTCACCCTCGCCCTCAACATGGTTGACCGCCGCATTGAGTTCCTCCGCATCGATGAAGGCAACAAAATCCTCCTCAAAAATATCGCCAATGACGCCCTCGCCCTCCGCCCCACCGTCACCACTCAAGAATCTCCCGCCACCAATTCCGCCACCACCGACACCGCACCCGCGCTCGTCACCGCCGACCCCGCAACCCCTTCCGACGCACCCGCCGCCACCCACCCCGCCGCCACCAAAGCCGCCACCCCGCCCACCACCTACAAACTCTCCTTCGGCAGTCAGGTCAAAGCCTCCGTCGGCACGCGCTCCCACACCAGCGAACAACTCTTTGTCCTCTTCATGATCGACGGCTCCAACCTCAGAACCACCAAAAAAACAGTCACCTCCGCGCCCGCGCCCCACCCCACCTTCTCCCCCGCGCCCGCAAAATCCCCCGCCACCGCGCCCACCACTCAACTCGTACTCGCCCCCGTCCCGCCCCTCTCCAAAGAACAGGAATCCGATCTCGTCGTCACCTGGTCCGGCCCCATGGAAATGCGCCCCTCCGGCCCCGACGACCTCAAGCTCCTCCACGGCCGCGACGCTGCCCTCGAAGCCGTCGGCACCCGCGAAAACCCCGTCATCATGCGCGACACCACCGGCAATTCCCTCCGCCAGGCCACCGCCGGACGCATCTGGTATCACGCCGCCGCTCAGAAACTCCAACTCGAAAAAGGCGACCTCGCCGCCATCACCTTCGCCGACCCCACCCTCGGCAAAGCCACCTGCGACGGCCTCGCCTTCACCCAGACCGGCGATGGCACCAGCACCGTCGAGCTCGTCGGCCCCGGCAATATCGAAGTCCTCCAATCCGCCGTCCGCCGTTCCACCAACCCGCAAGACGCCAAGCGTCCGCCCATCACTGCCGCCTGGTCCAAATTGCTCGTACTCGATCTCCTCACCATCCCCGATTCCCAAAAATCCTCCACGCCCGCCAACTCGCCCGCATCCTCGCCCCGCGGCACCCTCATGGTCCGCCACGGCGTCATGACCGGCGATGTCGCCCTCCGCGACACCGGCTTCTCCCTCCGTGCCGATTCCCTCGATTTCCTCATCGCTTCCACCGCCGATTCCAAAAACCCCGCCGCCCTCGAAAAACTTCTCGCCACCGGCCACATCCAAATCCGCGCCGCCCGCACCGGCTCAACCTCGCTCCTCGATGCCGACAAACCCGATGGCCTCTCCGCCAACACCCTCGAACTTCTCACCGCCGTCGCTGAAGGCTCCAAGCTTCCCGTTCTCTCCTCCATGATCGCCTCCGGCGACGTTCTCGCCTGGAGCCACACCGAAGACAAAGACACCAAAAAAATCCACCGCCAGCAAATCACCGCCCCCAAACTCCAGGTCGATCTCGCCCCGCGCGATGCCTCCGCCGCCGTCGCTACTACCCAATCTTTCGACGGCAGCCAGGTCCAACAAATGATCGCCTCCGACGGCGTCAAAGTGGAACTCGAAGGCTTCGGTGCCCTACCCGTCACCGCCACCGCCCAATCTCTCGTCGCCGATCCCAAGGCCGGAAAAGCCACTCTCCAAGGCATCGTTCAACCCAACGGCATCGTCCGCTTCGCCCGTGTCCAGCAAGGCGAAAACCAAATCGCCGGCGAAAAAATCCTCCTCGACCAAAAATCCCAGTCCCTCGAAATCCCCGGCAACGGCGCGTTCGTCTTCTCTCAGCCCGGGCAAAAAGCCGGCGATGCCGATACCCCCGTCCAAGTCACCTGGTCCAAAAATATGAGCTACCATGGCAAAGGCCTCCTTGCCTCCTTCAACGGCAACGTCAAAGCTGAAATGCTCGGCCACGCCGATCAATATAGCCGCCTCACCTGCGACGAATCCCTCACCGTCAAACTCACTCAGCAAAACGAAACAAACGCCGCCGGCCCGGCCACCGCGCCCACCGCTACCGCACCCGCCTCCCTCGGCAAAATCCAACTCGCCGAACTCATCGCCCTCGGCAACGTCAAGGCCGAAGGCGCCACCCTCGACCCCGCCCAAAAACCCATCACCCGCCTCTTCATGCAGGCCCCCAAACTCGTCTACACCGAAGCCTCCAAAACCATGACCATCCCCGGCACCGGCAGTCTCCTCATCGAAGACTACCGCATCGATCCCCAAACCCGCCCCGAAGGCAAGGGACAAACCGCCTTCGCCTGGACCGGCAGCCTCTCCTACGTCGGCACCACCGGCACCATCACCTTCAGCAAAGACGTCCGCATGATCCACATCCCCGTCAAACCCTTCCAGCCCGCCGGTGCCAAACCCGCCGACAAACCCGCCGCCCAACGCATCGACCTCAACTGCAGCACCCTCACCGCACTCATGATCCAAAGCAAAGACGCCGGCGGCGGCAACACCATCGCCAGCCCCGTCGCCCTCGGCGCTGGCGGCAACCAGAAACTCGCCAAGGTCAGCGCCACCGACGCCGCCCTCAACCTCGACAACAACGAACTCGCCGCCGCCATCCTCGATTTCGACGCCGTCGAAAACAAGGCCGTCGCCCGCGGCAAAAACGGCAGTTGGGCCGCCTTCTCCAACGGCGACAACCGCGGCGAAGCCGACCAAATCATCTGGGACCTGACCAAAGACGGCCAAAACGCCTTCACCCTCATCCGCCCCCGCGGCAATATCACCACGCCAAATTAAAACCAGAACCCTCCTCCCCAAAACAAATGTGTCTCCACCGCAAATCGTTCCGCCTCTCGGCGTATCATCCCTTGCTCAACCCCCGCTTCCCATTGAGCGCATCCGATGTTCCAATTCCATTTCCAAAAACCGGACGCCGCCCAAATGCTCTCCACCCGTCTCCTCACCTTCCTCCTCCTGCTCCTCCTCGCCCTTCCCCTGCGCGCTAATAACATCCCCACCCTCACCCGCGACCTCACCGCCCTCGACCCCGACCGCTCACCCGCCGCCGACAGCTCCCCGCGCACCATCGACTTCCTCGCCACCGAACTCCACCGCCTCACCGGCCAAAAACCCTTCCGCCAAAAATTCCAAATCGTCGTCCCCGTCATCACCCGTTGCATCATCACCACCACCGCCCCCGCCAAAATCCCCGCCGCCACCAACCCACTGTTACTTCTCTCTACACCCCCTCAAGATGAAATCAAAACCCTCCCCATCTTCCCCTTCGAACCCATGGGTGCCCAACCACCCGCCCTCAAACCGGAACACGAAAAACTCCCCCTCCTTTACCT
The DNA here is from genome assembly GCA_038248985.1 of Phycisphaerae bacterium. Classification (GTDB taxonomy): domain Bacteria; phylum Planctomycetota; class Phycisphaerae; order WQYP01; family WQYP01; genus JBBRWV01. The sequence continues at coordinate 1,293 of JBBRWV010000154.1, read as the reverse complement.
CGGCACCGGCACACTCTCCGAACTCCGCGGCAAAAAAATCGCCAACACCTTCGTCGCCCTCGAACTCCATTCCGAACCCCTCGCCTGGCAAAACGCCCTCGCCCTCGGCGCGCGCGCCATCCTCTTCCTCGGCGATGACCAAACCAAACCCCGCGCCTTCCAGGACAAACTCACCAACGTCCCCCTCAGCATCCCCCGCTTCTACTGCTCTGATCCCGCCACCGTTAACTCCATCCGCGCCGCCGAAGTCACCAGCCTCCACATCGACATCCGCGTCCGCTGGACCGAACGCACCGCCGAAAATATCCTCTGCCTCCTCCCCGCCAACTTCCCCGCCACCGCCGCCGCCAAAAACCAAAACCGCGATCCCCCACTCGTGATCCTCCAGGCCCGCTACGATGCCGCCTCCCCCATTCTCTCTCAAGCCCCCGGCGCCACTCCCGCTCTCAACACCGCGCTCGCCCTCCACCTCGCCCAAAAAATCGCCGATGCCCCGCAACACGCCCACGTCCTCATCGCCCTCACCGCCGCCGATCAATGGAACAATCGCGGCACGCACGCCCTCTACGATCTCCTCGGCCGCGGCCCCGGCAACTACGCCAACCCCGCCGCCGTCGACGCGGCCCTCAATCGCCTCCTCGCCGATGCCGAAAAATCCCGCCGCGATTCCCAACTCACCCTCACTGCCCTCACCCGCCTCCTCAACCCCGACGCCGCCCCCAACTCCTCTCCTGACTTCTCCGCCCTCCGCCACCCCGGCACGCGCGACGCCCTCATCGACGAGCTCGACCGCCAAGCCTCCCGCCTCGAAGAGCAACTCCAGCAAGCCCGCATCGACCGCCACCCCGCCGCCATCGCCACACTCGATTTCCAAAAACGCGCCTTCACCTCCACCGCCTCCGCCTTAAAAAATTCCGCCGAACTCTCCCCTGACGCCCGCGCACTCACCCTCGACGCCGCCCAACGCATCCTCCCCGCCTGGACTCTCGAATCCCTCCGCCGCTCCACCCACGCCGATCAACTCGCCACCTGGCCCGCCTTCCGCAAAACCCTCCCCCCACGCTTCCCCCTCCTTCACATCTCCCTCGCCCTCACCGCCGGCAGCCCCGGCGAAAATCCCACGCAAAATAAAAACCTAAACCTCCTCGATCTCCTCACGCCCAAACTCTCCCCCCGCTTCGGCTTCTTCGCCCGCTCCGATTACTCCCGCCAGCGCGAGCGGTCCGCGCCCCTGGCCCAGTGCAATCGCGAGGGCGCGCGCGGCGCGAAGGCCGCCGCGGCCGAAACGTTCGG
>JBBRWV010000153.1:0-6970 GCA_038248985.1 Phycisphaerae bacterium | reverse complement strand
CGCCCCCGGCAACGCCCCCGCTGTTGATCTCGCCCAGGCCGTCACCCCCGCCGACAGCGATCCCGCTCCCGCCACCGCGCCCCGCTCCAGCGCTACCGCTCCCTCCTACGCCGGCCAGATCACCGCCGAAAGCGCCGTGCGCCTCAACGCCAATGAAAACGTCCTCAGCCTCTCCCTCCAGGAAGCCATCGCCCGCGGCCTGAAAAACGCCCTCGCCATCAAGGTCGAAGCCTACAACCCCGCCATCAAAGAATCCCAAATCATCGAAGCCGAAGCCGCCTTCGACCCCGTCCTCTTCGGCGGCTCACAATGGTCCAGCAATGACCAACCACAGTTCGGCTTCACCGCCTCCTCCGAACTCGGCCAATCCTGGCAAAACCAGATCGGCATCAAAAAACTCCTCCCCTCCGGCGCCCAGGCCCAAATCTCCACCGGCTTCACCTATCGCGATATCAGCGACCAGGCCACCATCAACGCCCGCTTCCCCAACAGCTACGCCGCCAACATCGGCGCCCAGATCACCCAGCCCCTCCTCAAAGGCTTCGGCACAGATGTCAACTTCGCCAACATCTACCTCGCCCAGCGCGATCGCCGCATCTCCCTCGCCCAGTTCCGCCGCCAGGTCATTCAAACCGTCGCCGACATCGAAGAAGCCTATTACAACCTCGTCCTCGCCAAGGCCAATGTCTACGTCCAGGAACGCCTCCTCCAAGTCACCATCTCCACCCAGGAACACATCAAGGCCCGCGTCGAGGTCGATGCTGATAAAATTCAGATCAGCCAGGTCGGCGCCGCCGTCGAATCCCGCAATGCCGAGTTGATCCGCGCCCGCGCCACCCACCGCAACGCCTCCGACCGGCTCAAAACCGTGATGAATGACCCCGCTCTCGACATCCGCAACAACTCCCTCCTCAACCCCACCGACAAACCCCTCTCCGCCCCCATCGCCTTCAATATCGCCGAACAAATCGACATCGGCCTCCGCCAACGCACCGAACTCCAGGAAGCCCGCTTGCAAATCGAACGCGCCGACATCGTCCTCACCGTCGCCAAAAACGACCTCCTCCCCAAGCTCGACGTCACCCTCAGCGCCCAATCCAATTCCCTCGACTCCAACTTCGGCTCCTCCTACGGCGACACCGTCAGCCCCGCCCACAATATCGACTTCGGCGCCGGACTGCGCTTCGAACTCCCCCTCGGCAACAACGAGGCCGACGCCAAGCTCCGCCGCACCCTCAACCAACGCGACCAGGCCCTCGTCCAGATGGCCCGCATCGCCCAGGAAATCGTCCTCGACGTGAAACAGCAACTCCGCGACATCCTCACCAGCTATCAGGAAATCCAGGCCCGCGAACGCTCCCGTCTCAGCGCCGCCAACCAGCTCGAAGCCATCATCCAAAAAGAAGCCATCGCCCCCCTCACCCCTGAATTCCTCAACCTCAAACTCCAGGCCCAGTCCCAACTCGCCCAGGCCGAACTCTCCGAAATCGCCACCTCCATCGGCTACAACCTCGCCCTCATGAAACTCGAAAAAGCCAAGGGCACCCTCCTCGAATACAACCGCATCGCCCTCGACCGCCTCCCCATGACCCACGACAACTCCGACAAAGGCAAGATCCGCTTCATGGGCCAAACCTACACCGTCAAATAACCCCCTCACCACTCCAACTCCCGCCACGCTCATCCGTCAAACGATGCGCGTTTTTTTTGACCAGGCGTAATTTCCCAACCCCCACGCCCCACCAAAAAAATTTCATCCGCGTTCATCCGCGTCCCTCGGCGGCTCCCCGCGCTGCTCCGGCCCCACCGCCCGCTGCAACCGCCCACCCTTGCTCTCCAACGCCCCGTGCGCCGCCGCCAGCATCTCCCGCGCATTCTCAAACGTCAACCGCTCCATCGCCCGCTCAAATGGCAGCCACTCGTACCCCTCATGCTCCTCCGATACCTTCACCGCCTCCGTCTGCGTACACCCAATAAAATACGTGACCACCTTCCGGATCGCCCCCTTGCTCTTCGAATAAAATTCGTAAAACATCTCCCGCTGAAACCGCGTCACCCGATCCACCTGCCGAATCCCCGTCTCCTCCCGCAACTCCCGCACTGCCGCCTGCCACGCCGTCTCCCCCTTCTCCAGATGCCCCTTGGCGTAATCCCAGTGCTTCCCGTAATTCAAAAGCAAATACCACCGCTGCCCCGCCACCTCGCGAAACAAAATAAACCCGGCCGATTCCTCCTGCCGAACCTTCCCAACTTTCTTTCCCGACTTCTTCATCGCACTCCCGATATCCTCTCACAACCTGCCGCCAAAAAATCACCCCTCACAACGCCTTGCCCAACAACGCCCGCTTCTCACGCACAAATTTCAAATGATGCTCCACGTGCCCCGTGTAATTCTTCACCAAATACTCCAGCGTAATCACCCCCGCCTCGTTGTGCGTCCCCACCCGCCCAAACGCACTCTCCGGCAGCCGCCGCAAAATCTCCACCGTGATCCGCCGATTCTTGTCCAATACCTCCGCCGCCAAAAAAGGATCCAGCTCGTTGTAATACAAATTCTGCGCAAATCGCGTCTCGTTGAATCCGATCAGCGTCGGATTATCCTCCGCAATCACCCGCTTCATCCGCTCCGACGCAATCAAATCACTGTCCAGCAAATGTAGCACGATCTGCCCGATCGTCCACGTCCCCGCCACCGGAGTCGCGCGAAAATCCGCCGCTGTCAACCCCTCCAACGCCTGCAGCAACACCGCCCCGCCCCGCCCATACGTCTCAATCAGCAAACGATCCATCACGCACCTCCTGAAAAAATATCCCGTTTTCTACCTCCCAATTCTCCCCCAGAATGCCCCGTCCCTCGCCCCGTGTCCAGCGCCGAAAAATCTCCCCCGCAAAAAAACTTGAAACTTCCTCCCCCACCCGGCAAACTCCCCCCATGGGTTACGATGAACATAAAAATCTCGCCGGACACCGCCCCGTCGCCTGCGCCATCATCACCTGCTCCGACACCCGCACACCCGACAATGACCTCAGCGGTAAACTCATCCGCCAACTCCTCGAAGCCGCCGGCCACTCCGTCGCCTTCTACGCCATCAGCCCCGATGACCCCGCCGCCATCCGCTCCCTCCTCTCCCAACTCACCGCCCAGCCCGGCCTCCACGCCATCCTCCTCAACGGCGGCACCGGCATCGCCCGCCGCGACAACACCTTCGACGCCGTCTCCTCCGCTCTCCACAAAACCCTCCCCGGCTTCGGCGAAATCTTCCGCATGCTCTCCCACCAATCCATCGGCAGCGGCGCCATCCTCTCCCGCGCCACCGCCGGCATCATCGTCGCCTCCCCCGACCGCCACCTCGTCGTCTTCTCCATCCCCGGCTCCCCCCACGCCGTCGAACTCGCCATGACCCAACTCATCATCCCCGAGCTCAGCCATCTCGTCTGGGAAACCCTGCGCTAACCCCCTGCCCCATCTCTGTCCCCCCAGTTCCATTCGCGCACCAACCTCCGCCCCCAACCCCCGCCCCTCACCGACGCCTTCTCCCCAACGCCAATCCGCCCAACCCCAAAAGCGCCAGCGTCCCCGCCTCCGGTATCGCCGCGCCCACCGGCGAAACCAAAAACGCCCCCGACACTCCCGTCGCAAAATCCGCATGAAAAAGTATCTGCCCCGCATCATTCAAACTCGCGCCTACTCCATCCTCCCCGCCTGAAATTCCATCCAAACGCAAATCCGCAATCTCCAGCCCCCCCGCCGCCGCCAGCGTATCGCCCACCCGCGCAATCAGCGAAAGCTCCTGTCCCACCAGCGAAGGATCCCACAAAAAAATCCCCGCCGTGTATATCGGATCATCCAATAGCCCCTTAAACACCACCTGCCCCGCCGCATTAATGCTGATCTGCGAGAACGGCGTACCTTCCCCTTTATCATCCAAAAAGTGCATCCCACTCAGCCCCACCGCCGCCCCCTCGCTCGCAATGATCTTCAACCCGTCAATCCCATAAATCGCGATCCCCGCCAAGTCCCCCTCCCGATTCCCGCCAAACACCACGCTCCCCGCCGCGTTGATCAGCGGATCCTCAAACGTCTTGAACGTCCCCACCCCGCTGTACAAATCCCCCGCATTCGCGACCAACGACAAATGCCCCACTGAATCCACCGTGTAAATCCGCTGATTCTCCGAGATCGGCTCCGTCGTCGCCCGAAACGCTATCTTTTCCGCCGCATTAATCCCCAACCCCGTAATCCGCTCCGTCGGTATCCCCGCCCCCGCCAAATCCGCGGACTCCACTATCAGCGTCCCATTTTTCCAAATCCCATCCTGCACAAAATTCGTGCCCAAAACCGCCGTCGTCCCACCCGCAATCACGCGCTCGTTTTGCAAAGTCACCACCGCCCCCAAACCCGTCCAACTCGCACTCGCCCCATCCACCACCATCCCCGTCGCCCCCGCCGTCCCGCTCCAAAACGCCGGCACATCCGTCCCCACCGCGTAATTCCCCGCATACGCCACCTTCCCACTCGAATTCATCGCCGGCGACGCCGTCAGCACCGTGTACTGCTCCGTCGGACCAAACGTCGGCGCATTATCCCTCACCGTCGCCACATTCAACGCCGCCCCGCCCCCAATCGTCCACACCGCAATCTTCGTGTTCAACCCATCCACCACCACCACCCGCCCCGCGCTCGCCGCCGAAGGATCAAAAAAGGTCGACCCCGTCGGTGCCACCACCGTTTGCTGTCCCCCATCGCTCGCCCGCGCCAGCACCGCATTATCCCCGCCCACCGTCGCCGAAAAATACACGTTCCCCTGGTTATCCAAAACCGCCTTGCCCACCGCCTCCACCCCATACAGCGGCACATCCCACTGATCCCCTGTCAGCGCCACCCGCTCAATTGTAATCTCCGCCGCCCGAACCGCCGCCACCGAAGCCACCATCACACCCGCCACCACCGCCACCGAAAAAACACGATACCGCATGCGCAATCCTTTGCATTTGCCTACACCAACACGTCAGCCCAAAGCCCGCACCATGCCCGTCTGCGCTACGCGCAAACATTCCCGGGCATCGGGGGGCCGAGCCTAACGCACTCTCTCGCTCTGTCAGGGAATCGCAGAAATATACCAACGCCACGATCTTATGCAATCAAAAAATACCAATTCCCGTTTAACAACGCCGCACCGCGGCGTAAGTCCCTATCAATCCCGCACCACTCATCTCTCCTCCCCGTTTAGCGACGCCGCAACGTGGCGGAAGAAAAAACACCATATCTGTTCTACCGCTCCACTCGTTGAAAAAAGAAGGAACGCGGGCCATGCCCCAGTCACCCTTGCCCGCGTCGGTGCCGCCGCGTAGGTTTTTGTTGATTCAGCACCCGCCTGAATCTTCAACGATGGCTGGGACAGAATCCCCGAAGGACCAATTAACAAATTAACCAATTAACAACCTCACCCTCCAGACGATAATCCCCTCTGGAGGTTCTTCCCCATGCCCACCCGTGTCGCCGTCATCATCCCCTTCCGCGGAGACCCCGCGCTCCTGCAATGGACGCTCGAAGGATACGCCCAGCAAATACTCCCCCCGGATATCACCCTCGAAGTCCTCATCGGCGCCGACGGCTGCCCCACTCCCCACCCTCCCCACATCTCCCCCCCCCTCCGCCTCACGACCTCACAGTTCCCTCGCATGGGCGCTGCAGCCGTGCGCAACGCGCTCGTCGCCCAGACCGATGCCGAAATTCTCATCCTCGGAAACGCCGACGCCCGACCCGACCCGGACATGGTCGCCATACATGTAGCAACCTTGATGAGTCAGCCAACGGGAAACCTCGTCCTCGGCGCCGCCCCATGGGAGACCCTTACCACCCCCTGCATACCCTCTTTACCCCCCCCAACACCCCCCCTTAATCTCCCCCTTTCCCCCCCCGTCACCCCCTTATCACCCACGGTTTTAGGGCCTAATGTGTTTGATCTGCTTTTGGCGGAAACACCGCTGATTTTTTTCTATAACCAACTGAAAGCCAATGAGTTATACGATTTTCGTCATGCCTGGAGCCTGAATCTCTCCGTCCGTCGCGCCGATTACCTCCGCGCCGGCGGCTTCACCGCCCAGATTCGGCCCGTTTATTATGAGGATTTGGCCTTCGGCCACGCGTTGTTAGGGCCTGTCAGAAAAGGAATTATGTATCAACCCCTGGCCCGCGTCACGCATCGCCACCCCACCACTTTGGATCAATATCTCAATCGCGAAGAATTGCTCGGCCTCATGTCCCCCGTGCTGCAACATTTGCAGCCCCAAGTGTTTACCTCCGTCCACGGCAACCATACCTGCGCCGCATTGGCCGGCGACTATAAGCACTGGATTACCATGGACTTACCGATGCACCGCTGGATCTACGCCCGCCTGCAAGAGTGGTCCGCCCGTCCTGCAAGCACTCTTAACTCATTAACTGACAGAGGTTTAACGCTCACCACTATTTACCAAATGCACATCCCCCTCAAACGTCTGGCCTTCCGCCTGGGCTTCCTCCGCGGCTTGGACCTCGTTGATGATGCCCACTGGCAGGAACGAACCCCCACCGGATTATGGCGTAAACACTTGGAATTAAACTAGTTACGTATTTCCATAAAGACGGACAACCCGCCACCCCGCCGCCCGCAGAGGGGCGGTTTTTTCCCAAAACGGCTCCTCAAAAGTGTCCGTGCTGAGCACAATAACCGCGTTTTCAGCCTGAAAACGCACTTCTACGAGTTTACTCGGCACCACAGGCAGCCCCAGATGCACGCCGTTGCCCTCCGCCCAGCGCGGCGCGTCGTCGATAAAACCTATAATAGCGTGCCCTAAACGCTCCCAAACGTGTTTTTCCGACAAAAGCCGCGTGGTGTGGCGACCGGCACCGTACAACAAAACTCGTCCGCCGACCCCGTTTTTGGCCGTTTTTTGCATGATTTCCAGCAATCGCAGGCCCGGACTG
>JBBRWV010000152.1:0-6977 GCA_038248985.1 Phycisphaerae bacterium | reverse complement strand
GGTCGTGTTGGCGGTGGCGTTGGTCGTGCCAGTGGTGTTGCTGGCGTTCAGCAATGCCGTCCACATCTGGGCATTGGTCGGGGCATTATCGGCGTGCTGGATCTTGAAGAGTTCGACCTGGCTGCGCAGGGTTTGCAGCGTTGAACTGACGGAGTTGTTGCGGGCATCATTGCTGGCGTTCGTGAACTGCGGGATCACGATCGCGGCCAAGATGCCGAGGATGATCACGACGATCAGAATTTCGACGAGGGTAAAACCACGTGTGTTGCGTTTCATGAGCTTCTCCCAAAAGAGTGTTCTGCAAATTTCGCGGATCGTCACCCGGAAAGCCACCGAGGCAAACCCTGTGACGACCCATTGCTTACGTGTGTCTCTCATCGGATTGCCGGAACGACACTTTAGGAAAATGTTCAGAATCCGCCCGGACGCGATTGGCCAATAACCCTTTCCCATGACCCCCCTTTCTCCCCTACAATCCATTTCCCGCGCGAGGCCTTTCCCCCGCCCTGGCGCCCAACCCAAGGAACGCCCCTCTCATGCTGATCGATATGATCCACGACAATCACGGCGAACCGCCCCTCCGCACCCGCTTCCGTGATCCGACACTCCTGAAATCCTACGGCTACCAGGCCATCGTCATTCCCGACGCCCTGGCGGCGCTCCCCTCGGCCCAGCAAGACCTCCCTCCGCAGATCATCACCAGCCCCAACTCCCTCAAGCCCGCGGACCTTGAATCTTCGATCGACCTGCGCGTCGCCGCCGCGGTCGCCGCCGACCTCCAGGTTTTCTTTTACGGCGACGCCCTGCTGCTGCCGCGCACGCTCATCGAAAAACATCCGACGCGCTACCTCTGCGATGACAATTCCGCCCACTCGCCCAGCCCCAAGCTCTGCCCGGGAAAACCCGCCGTCCTCGCCGCCCTGGCTGACAATATCACCGAGTTGTTCGACCGCTGGCCCCAGGCGTCGGGCCTCATCATGCGCACCGGCGAAGTCTATCCCGAAGCCACGCCGCACATGCTCGGCTCGCCGCTGCACGCCACGATCTGCCCCTCCTGCCGGCACCTCACGCTGATTGACCGCCTCGTCCATTTCATCCAACTCATGCACGACACCGTCGTCGTCCAACTGCAGCGCACGTACATTCACCGCGCGTGGCAGCCCCATTTTGCCGGCCTGCCCAACATGCACGATGACCCCGCCGTCTACCGCTCCATCGCCGATCGCCTGCCCCAGAGCGAACAGCTTGTCTTCTCCTTCAAATTCACCCGCGGCGATTTCCGCAATTCGCCCGCCGCCAACCCGTGCCTCCGCGCCGACGCCCGGCCCAAGTGGATTGAGTTTCAATGCGAACGCGAGTTCGAAGGCAAGGGCGCGTTTCCCAACTACCAGGCGCCGGCGTGGCAAAAGATCCTGACCGACCTGCAATTCTCGGCCACGCCCGCGGAGGCCGCAGCCGGTCACTCTCCGCACTTGTCCTTATGGGGCTGGTCGCGCGGCGGCGGCTGGGGCGGCCCCTACGTCCAACGCGAAGAATGGATCGACGCCAACGTCTTCGCCCTGGCGCAGCTCTACGCGAATCCCCTGGCCAACATTTCCGACATCGCCACCACCTGGGCCGGCCTCACGTTTGGCATCGCCGAGTCCTCCCCGCCGGCGCCGGCCATCACCGAGCTTCTCACGCTCTCCGCCCCGGCTATTCGCCAGCTTCTCTACTGCGCGGCCCTGCCCGAAGATGCCATCGCCCCGTGCGTGCGCGATGACCTGCTCGACGTCACCGCCCTCTGGGCGACGGCGTTGCGCGTCGTCGAACTGGGACGCCATGAAGAAGCCCTGGCTGAAAAAGCCGAGGGCCTCCGTCTCATCGATCGCATGCGCCACGTGTGGGATCTCGTCTCGGCGGACCTCCCCAATAAATCGCAGGCACGCGACCTCTCCGGTTCGCTGCTCCTTTACAACTCCTTCGCCAATACCGTGGTGCATCTTTTTGCCGGCTTCATTCATTACCTCCGCTGGCACCGCACGGGGAAAAATTCTTCCGACCTTGCCGCCCTGGCCACCGAGCATCTGTCACAGGCCCAAACCCACTGGCAGCAACACACGCAGCGCCACGCCCTGCTCCCCGGCGCACCCAGCCTCTTTCAGGAAAACACCCTGTGGGACCGCACCCATGACTGCCTCGAAGAACTCCGTTCACCTCCGCCCCATCCTTCTGTATAATCACCCGCGAATTCATCACCGCTTGCAGGAGCCGCTTCATGTCTCAAACCCCGACCAACACGCCCGCCAACAGCAACGCACCCGCGCCCTCCGGCTCCAATAAAAAATTACTCATCATCATCCTCTGCATCGTGGGCGTGGTTCTGTTCCTCTGCTGCGGCGGCGTCACCACCTGCGTCATCCTTGCCAAACGCGCCGCGACCTCCGCCCATTCCTCCGCGATGTCCCAGCTCGAACAAATTCAAAAAGAACTCGAAGCCGAAGCCAAAAAACAACAAGCCGCCGCGGAAAAAGAAGCCAAAAAAAACAACAACCCCACCGAAACCCCGACCGAAACCCCCACGACTCCCACCACCCCCGCCACCGACGCCGGCGATTTTCCCACCGACGTCAAACTCTACGCCCCCGCTAAAACCATCATGGAAAACTCCGCAGAAAAAACCACCATGATCACCGCCACCACTCCCTCCGCCATCCAAACCGTCTACGATTTCTACAACTCCCAACTCACCCGCAATGGCTGGACCCGCACCCAAACCGGCACCTACGTTGGCTCCCGCGTCGCCACCTACTCCAAAGATAAACGCACCCTCAGCCTCGTCATCTCCACCGCCGACAAACAAACCATGATTCAAATCAGCCACACGACCAACTAAACTCCACGGCGCGCCTACGACACTGAATTGCCAAACGTGCGCCCCATCCAACCATCCACCGGCCTGGCCACCCGCCCCGCCACCACCGCCACCAATAGCGCCGTCACCGCCCCGGCAAACACATCCATCGTCCAGTGCGCCCGCAGGCTCAGCACCGCCAGCACCTCAAACACCGCCACGGCCACGCCCACCCCAATCCACTTCCGCCCCAGCCGCGCCAACTCCACCGCCCCAAAAACCGCCAGCGCCGTATGCCCGCTGAAAAACATGTCGTTGCTCACCCCATACGTCACCAGCAAACTCGGCACGCCCGGATGCTCCCAGATCATCCCCTCCGGCGACGGCACCACGCAAATCCCCTGCATGATCTGCCGCAATCCAAACAGCATCACCAATCCCACAAACGGCCGCACTGACTTTCCAAATATCGTATTCAGCAGCATCCAGACCGCCGTCGCATCAATCACCAGCGACGACACCACCAGTAACGCGCGCCAGCGCATTCCATCGGCAGACAACCACCCATGCACCGGCGCGAGCAGATCCAACACCCGATCCCCAATCCCCACATGCTCGGGGCGCAGGCTGATCATCTTTTGCGTGCCAAACCAAATCCCCAGCCCGGCGATCACGAACACCACGCGCACGCCCCACAGCATCCAATTTTTTATCCCAGCCGCTGCCATCCAAAACTCCCGCAAAATATAACAACCAACCAGCGTCTTTCCGCGACCGCCCTACTTCACGAACCACAACCCCGCATACACCTTGGGATCCACCAGCATCCCGCGCCGCACCCGTTCGCTCAACCACGCCCGCACCTCCGGCACCTTCACCAGATGCACCGTAATCTTCTCTTCGCCGTCGCCCGTCGCCTCGCCCACCTTGCGCAACCCCGTCGCCTGTACCAGCCTGATCAACTCCGAAGTCAGCCCCGCACTCGTCGGCCCGATCATCAACTCTTCGATTCCTGCGCACGCGTAGCCCGTCTCTTCCAGCAACTCCCGCCGCGCCGCGGTCTCCCACGCCTCGTCCGCATCCTCATCGCCCACCAGTCCCGCGGGGATCTCGATCACCACCGCCTCCACCGGCACGCGGTATTGCGTGATCAACAACATCTCTCCTTCTTCGGTCACGGCGACAATCCCCACCGGCGACCCGCCACGCACGCGCCGCGCATATTCCCACCCCTTCTCGCCGGCCGTCACTAATTCCAAAAATCGCCCGCGCGCCAAAACCGTTTCGCGATCACCCATCACCAATGCTCCAGCAAAAAGGACGCTCCGCTTCCTTAGTTTCCAATCTTAATCTCAAACTCCCTCTTTATCCCTCACCCGCCGCCGCCCACCGGAACCTCCCAAAACTTCCTCCCCGAAAAAAGTCCCCCGTCCGCTTCCTCCTGTTCGCCGCTCCTCTCCGCATCCCTCATCCGCCAACCTCCACGTTATCACGCCACCACTGGTTTTCTTCACTCCCGACCGCGGGAAAATTTCCCCTCCGTCATTCCTCCCCGTATATTGAACCCATGCCCGCCGTCTGTCTCTATTTCCAAATCCACCAGCCCTTCCGCCTCCGGAAGTACACCATCTTCGACTCCGCCCATGACTACTTCGACGATGGCCACAACCAGATCGTCATCGACCGCGTCGCCCAGCATTGCTACCTCCCCGCCCTCCGCCTCCTCCTGCACCTCGTCCAGCAACACCAGGGACGCTTCCGCTTCGCCCTGTCCATCACGGGCAGCGCCCTTGAACAACTCGAACACCACGCCCCGGAAACGCTCCACCTCCTGCACGCCCTCGCCCAATCCGGCTGCGTCGAATTTCTGGCCGAAACGTACCACCACTCGCTCGCGTCCCTCTATTCCCGTCCCGAATTCATTGACCAGGTCCAACTTCACCGCCAGATCCTCAAACGCCTTTTCAACATATTCCCCACCACCTTCCGCAACACCGAACTCATCTGGTCCAACGATATCGCCCGCATCGTCGGCGAACTCGGCTTCACCACCGCCCTCGCTGAAGGCTGGGCCCCCGTCCTCAACCGCCGCAGCCCCGCGTTTCTGTTTCAGTCGCCCACGCACAACGCCCACCACGTCAAGCTCCTTCTGCGGAACCATCACCTCTCCGACCTCATCGCCTTTCGCTTCTCCGACCGCAAACATCCCGACTACCCCATCACCGTCGCCAACTTCACCGAACGCGTCGCCTCCATCGCCGGACATCTCTGCAATCTCTTCATGGATTTCGAAACCTTCGGCGAGCATCAAAAGGCCGACACCGGCATCCTCGATTTCCTCCGTGCACTTCCCGATTCGCTCCTCGCCCACAACATCCCCTTCCACACCCCCAGTGAAATCGCCCTCTCCCATCAATCCGCCGGCGACCTCGACGCGCCCCAGCCCTTCTCCTGGGCCGACCAAGCCCGCGACCTGTCCCCCTGGCTCGGCAACGCCATGCAGGCCTCGGCCCTCCAAGACCTCTACGCCCTCGAGCGTCCGCTCAAGAAAAATTCCAAGCCCCGCGCCCTGGCCGACTGGCGCAGGCTCACCACTTCCGACCACCCCTACTACATGGCCACCAAAGCCCTCGCCGACGGTGACGTCCACTCCTATTTCTCCCCCTACGACTCGCCCTACGACGCCTATATCAACTACATGAACGTCCTCGACAATCTCAAATCCCGCCTGTAACCCGCCGCGTCCCACCTCCGCATCACACGCCCTCTCGATCCCTTTCCCCTCAACCAGCGTGTGGATTTCCATCTCCCGAATCGATAGACTAGCTTGCAGACTAACCCGTATCGCAAAGGAGCCCGCCATGACCTCCATGGGTATCTACGAAGCCAAAAGCAAACTCTCCGCACTCTGCGAAAAAGCTCGCGCCGGTGAAGAAATCGTCATCACCCGCAACGGCATCCCCGTCGCCAAACTCGTCTCCCCCGATTCCCCCAATCGAAAAGAAGCCCTCAACGCCGTGCGGGCCATTCACGACTTCCGCAAGAACCATCTTTTGCGATCCTCTTCGCATGAAGAAATCGTCGCCTCAATTCGCGGGAGTCGGCGATGAGTCTGCTGATTGACGCCTCCATGGCTGCCTCATGGTTCATCGATGACCAGCGCGATCCACGCCCCATCGCCATCCTGGACCAGGTCGCCGTGGGCGGCGCAATCGTCCCCGCGCTCTTCTTCACCGAATTTACTGAATCCTTGCTCGCCGCCTGCCGAAAAAAACGGCTGACCGCCGAAGGCATTGCCCACGCGCTGCAACAGTTCTTTTCCCTCCCCATCGAAGCCGAACCGCCCCCGGATCTTCCCACGGCTCTGCGCATCGCGGCGCTCGCCCAACGCCATAACATCAGCGCCTACGATGCCGCCTATCTGGAAGCAGCACTGCGCCGAAATATCCCCTTGGCAACCCACGACCGCCCCCTCCGCGCAGCCGCCCAATCCGCAGGCGTCAAACTTCCCTGACCCCTCCACGCGCCACTCCCCTGCTGCCGCGCCAACTCTGGCACCCGCACCCCACAAAAGCTACGCTACCCTCATGCGTCCAACCCTGCCTCCCATCCTCCCCTATGAAATCGCCCTCTGCTCCTGGTCCACGCACCTGGCCGACGCCCCTTCCCTACACGCCGCGCTCAACCGCCTGCACCTGCGCACCCTGCATCTCGCGCTCGGCCCGCTCGCGTCCCTCCCCGAATCCGCCCGCCCCGCCGCACTCAATCAATTCCTCGATAACCCCCTGCTCCTCTCCGCCGGCATGATCGCCTTCCCCCAGGAAGACTACCGCACCCTCCACACCATCCGTGCCACCGGTGGCCTCGTCCCCGATTCGACCTTCCCCGACCGCCGCCAATTCACCCTCACCTGCGCCCGCCTCGCCCGCCAACTCGGCCTCACCCTCGTCTCCACCCACGTCGGCTTTATCCCTCCCGCTTCCGATCGTCCCGCGTTCACTCTCCTCCAATCCCGTCTCCGCCAACTCGCCGACGATTTCGCCCACCTCGGCCTCCACCTCCTCTTCGAAACCGGCCAGGAATCCGCCGACACCCTCGCCGCCTTCCTCTCCGCCCTCGATCACCCCCACGTCGGCGTCAACTT
>JBBRWV010000151.1:0-7012 GCA_038248985.1 Phycisphaerae bacterium | reverse complement strand
CTTCTCTCCCTCTTGAACGCCATGATCCGCGACAACATTCCCTGGGAAAAACTCAACGTCGTGCAAAAACTCAACGGAGCGCCCCATGCCAAAACCGCCTAAAAAACCCTTGACTCACAACACAGCCGCTTCGTGGTTAAATCAACCCCTCACTTCGCGTGAAACAACTCCACCCGAAAATCCTCCGCCGGTGTCAAACTCACAAACTCAATCTCCGCCATCCCCTTCCGTGGCACATTGAGGAACATCCGCCCCGACGTCTTCTCCACCTGCTTGCCGTTCGCCGCCAGGAAATAATAAATGTAATCCACATTCAAATCGTCATCCGTCTTGTTCCGGATCGGTATCGATACCCGCAACTGCCCCGATCCCGGTACCCGCGACGTCCGCGGCGGCTGCACCACCAACGCCACATTCCGCAAAAAATACGACTCCACATGCACCTGCGGATACACATCGATGTTATCCCGATTCGCCACGATCGGATCCGTGCACCCCGTCAGCCCCACCACTGCCAACATCGCCGCCGCCGCCAAACGCTTCACCATGTGAGTTTCTCCTGAAAAATCCTGCAAACTGATTATACACCCTGTGCTATCTACCATTAGGACAATCCCCCCGCCCCCGCGTTAGTTAAATCACTCCCCCCGCCGCCACCTTCCGCTTCCGGAAAAAGAACGAAACGATACAAAAAATAAATCCCACCACCGCCAACACAAAACCCGCTCCCAGCCATACCCAGAAATTAACCCCCCACAGCCCCGCCTGCTCCACCTTCACCACCACCTTCTCCGAATTCCGCGCGTTCATCACCGCCGCAATCGGAATCTGGTACGTGATCAATGGATTCCCCACCTCGTTCGTGCTGTCCTTGATATCCGTCGCCTCCGGTGGCAACACCACCCGTGTCGACATCTGCAGCACCTGCCCCGTGTCCAACTTGCTCGACGTATTGAAACTGTACGTGTTCCCCACCTTGTCCCCCATCCGGAAGTTCTTCGGAAATTCCAATTCGCACAGCCCGTTCCCCCGCGTCGTCACGCACCCGCGCGCCCCGATCGTGATCGTTACCACCCGATCCATATCGCTCTGCTTCACATCAAAGTCGCTTATATCATAAGACGAAAGCATCTTGCTCCAGTCCCGCTTCAGCAACGATATGTTCGACCCATACTTGTTCTTCCACGCAATATACGTCTGCGCATCAAATCGATGCTTCACCACGATCGTCCCGTCCCCCAATGGCGATATCGTAAATATCTGATCCACATACTCCACGTCCCCCGGCGCCGCGCTCACCGGCATCGTCCACAAACCCACGGTCAACATCACCAACACAATAAGGAGACTTTTCACGACTGATCTCCAGCTTTCAAAAAGAACCAACCTGTCCCATCCACGACGTCGTACCTGTTCACGTCCCTCAATTCACTTCCTGTATCGATATCTTCGGCATCGATCGGTCAATCAAATCCCGCAACTCCTCCGATCGATCCTTCGGCCCCGCATAAATAATGTACAGCGCCCCTCCCTTGATCGGCACCCCATACATCTCCCCGCGGAAATCCGCATTCGCCACCATCACCCCCAAAGGTGCCTTAAGCGAATCCCGACCGTCCACCCGCACCTTCTCACGCTTCCCAAAACTGTACTTCAATCCCAGCTTCGACGACGTCGCATCCAAATAATCCAAAAAAGCATCCACATTCGTCGTCGGCACATAGTACCACTGCACATACGTCCCCGAACTCTCCTCGTGTGCCATGTACTTGCACGCCGGCGCCGCCGCCTTCGCCGCACGCTCCAACGCCCCGTCCGTCTCCCATGACGCCAATATCGGTATCGATACCTTCACCGGGGGCATCGCCTTCGCATCCTTCTCCGTCACCACCACCTGGCTCCGACGCTCTCCCCCATTCACCGCCCCCGTCCCCCCGCCTTCCCGCAATCGATCCGCCAACGTCCGCAGCAACGCATCCTTATCGATCGGCGGCAGCTCCGGCGGACGAATCCCCCCGCTCTGATGCTGCCGCAAATCCACCACTATCCCCATCACCTCGCCCCGCAATACCTGCAAAAATTCCTTCTTCCCCGTCTCCAAAGCCTGCGCAAATGTCGACTTGTCGCCTGCCCTCCCCCCGCCCACTCCCGTGCACTCAAACGCCACAAAACTCCCGTCATCCGCCTGCACCACCGCATACGCATGACCCGGTATCAACACCAACCGCGAATGCGCCCCCGACGCATCGCACAACGCGCACATCAGCAACGCCAGCTCAATGCACAGTCCCGCATTGTTCTGAATCACCTCCCGCGGCAATCGCACGTTCTGCACAATCGCCTCCACATCCCCCAGCTTCTCCGGAAACCCCTTCGCCGCCGCGTACGTCATCCCCGTCCGCAATTGAAAATTGTAAATCTTGTAGATCGTTTCCGCCACGTTCTTCGCATTGCTCGGCACATCGATCCCGCCCATCGTCTCCGATATCTTCGACAAGTACGTCTGCACCGCCTCGTCCGAATCCATCGAATACGCCGCAATCAACGCCGAGTTATCAAATTGATCGTACCAGTTCACGATCTCCTCGCTCGGCAAACTCGTGTACTCAATCTCATTAATCCCCCGAAACTCAAACGGCCGCTTCTCCACCACCTCTTTCGTCTCCCCGCCCGTCGTGTACTGAATCCGCACCTGCATCTCCGCCGGCGTCCGTGTCCGCAATGTCGCCACCCGCGCCGGAAAATGCGGATAAATCGGATACACAAACGTCTGCCCCGGCATCAACTCCGGCGCAATATCCGGCGTCGTCCATTCCCCAATCCAATCCGGTATCCGGTATGAAATCTTGATGTCCTTCAGCAACCCCTTCCCCTCGTTCTCCAATACCAACTTCGCCATCCAGTACTGACCCGTCCCCGCTTCACGGTTCCCGTACGCCTTGTACGCCACCGTCATGACCGTCTTCTTATAGTACAATCGCTTCTTCAACTTCCCCGGCGAACGGTCCAGCGTCTCCACCGACGCCGTCGTCGCCCCCGTCCCCCCCGCATACTTATGCACCACCCCCGCCGCCGCTACACCCACGCCCAGCAACATCAAAAAACCGCCCAAAAGCAAACACAACACTCGCAAAATAACCATGGCCTTCTCCAGCCTGTAAAATGAAATATCACTCTATCGCCACGACGACTACGGCTCTCACGCGCACACGCCTGCCACACGCCCGCCAATGTATCCCGCACCTACCCCTCACGCAACTCAATTCTTTTCCCCCACCATAAAAAAACCGCGGAATGCATCACATCCCGCGGCTCACTCCATTCACTTCACCACCCCCACCCTGCTCACTTCGGCAACACCGGCTTCATCAAGTCCATCGTATTCGCCGTCGGCAACCCCGTCGGCGAAATCGCATACCCCGCCGGTATCCCAATCCCCTTCTCCCCGCTGATCTTCTCATCCCCCGGGTCCTTCCCCAGCGTCAATTGCACGATCTTAAACTCATCCTTCTTCGTCTCCGAATTGAACACCACCGTGTTGATCTTCAACTCCACCGCCCCAATCACCTCCAAAGTCACCGTGTTGTTCTGCAAATCCACCGCCTTCACCCCCTTCGATAGCTTGATGTCCTCCTTCACCGCCGCATACAAATCCTCCGGCGCACCCGCAAACGCCACCGCGATCACCGCATACGCCGTCTTCCCGCTCCCCGTCATCCCCCGGTTCACCACCCGCGTCACCCCTACCGTCTTCTGAAACATCTTCTTGATCAATATCCCATCGTCCACGCTCCCCAACTTGTACACCCGCACCTCCAGCATATCGTTCTCCGGGTTTGACCACTTCTTCACCATCTCCCCCATCAGCACCTCCGTCAAATAACGCCCGTATAGCTGCACGTTCGTCTTCGAAATCGGCAGCGGCATATCCACAAACGCCGTCCCCAAATTCCGCCCATCCGTCGTGCTCGTCGCCTTCGAAATCAACCGCACCGCGTTCCCCCAACTCGCATGCGTCGTCGGCTTCGCCGTCAATCGAATCAGCACATCCTGCTGCAATTCCGTTCCCAACAACGCCGCCGCCGCCGGGTCCCCATTCTCAATCCGTAAAATCTTCTCCCGGTCCAGCTTCGAACGCGCCGCCTCCGAATCCTGTATCTGCACCTTCCCCGAATTGTCAAAATACTGCACCAACGCCGCCTCGATCATCTCGTAATCGCTCGACGTCGCACCAAATACATCCGTCTTGTCCGCCGGCAGCTTCACCAACGTCCGACTCGTCACCGTCCCCGACTCATCCTTCGTGTTCCACTTCCCCTCCGAATCCTTCGTCGATACCCGCCCCGTCGCCGTCACGTTCTTCTCTATCCGATACAACTCCTCCAACCCATCCTTCGGCAGCGGATCCCCCTGAATCGTCCGATTCACAAATACCATCATCCGCGGATTACGCCGCGCCTCATACGCCCGCACAAACGCTTCCTCATTCTTGATCGAGGGCGACGGCACCGCCGCTCCACCCGACCCCGGCAAAACCGCCGGCGCATTCGGGTCCGGCATCCCCCCGTTCGGCAGCCCCGGCGTGTACCCCTCCGGCGGCATCGGCTTCGGCATCGGCACCCGCTCATACGCGTTCGGATCGCTCGGCGGCAACACCGACACCCGCTGCACTTCCTTCTCACAAGCCCCCAATACCGACACGCAGCCCAACAAAACCCCAGCCAATATCCGCATATTCTTCATGAAATCCTCCTTCAAAAGCCTACACCGCTCGATTATATCACGAACCGTTCAACAGACGATGCTAACCCCCCAACGTTAGCTTCGCCACAAAATTTTTCCCCCGCGCGGTCAATCCCGACTTCCTCGAACACCTCCATCGCGCGCCGCGCGAACCGCCGGAATTGCCCTGTACCCCTGAACCTACCCTCTATCATCCTCCTAATCTTGCACTTGCCGGTGCTCGGACCGCAGCTATACTACGCCCGAAATGCCCGGACACACTCCCCAAGCCTCACGCGATCCGTCAAAATAGGCCCAAAACGGGTCAGTACACCAAAGGAGTTCTAATCATGTCCGATCTTGCTGCACCCACCGCGCTCGCCACCCTCATCGACTATCAGCCCGCGGCCATCGTCAGCCGCGTACTCCTCAAGCAGAAAACCGGCAACGTCACGCTCTTTGCCTTCGATGCCGGCCAGGAACTCAGCGAGCATACCGCGCCCTTCGACGCCCTCGTCCAACTCGTCGACGGCGCGGCCGTCATCCACATCGACCGCCAATCCCACTCGGTCACCGCTGGCCAGATACTCCTCCTTCCCGCCGGCATCCCCCACGCCGTTAAAGCCGTCAGCCAAATGAAAATGCTCCTAACAATGATCAGGCCCGCAACCTGAGTACCCCGCGCGAATAACGCGCTCCCCGCACTACGCGGAGCGCAAGCCTTCGTCAGAAAAAGAAAAGTAGGTTGAACACGCCATACCCATGGAGAACAGCCCCCCCGCACCCCCTATCGTCCCGCACGCCCCGCAAAACAAACCCTCGAAATGCCTTGCCGCTACCCGCCCCCCTCATTTACGCTGCCCCCTTCGCTCCCGTATTAATTCAGCCCGAAAGGCTCCCACCTTCTCTCCCCTGACACCCTCCTCCCACCCCCCTTGTGTAGCGCCGCCGCAACGCGACGCCTCTCCCCACTCCCCTCACTCCCCAAACATTTGCCCATCCTTCCTCCGCGGATTATTCTCCCCCCATGGCCCAGAAAAAACGCGCAGACCTAAACACCCCGATCAACCAACCCTCGCCCCCATCACCACCGGCGACAAGGCCCGGCAAACCCTCCGCCCTGCTCGATACCCGCGTCGTCTATTGCGGCGACAACCTCGAACAACTCGCCAAACTCCCCGACGCTTGTGTGGATCTGATCTACATCGATCCGCCATTCAATTCGAATCGCAATTATGAAGTCTTCTGGGGCGAGACGAAAGAGAAGCGATCCTTCGAGGACCGCCACGCCAGCACGCAGGCCTACATCGAATACATGCGCCCCCGCTGCGTGCAACTCGCCCGCGTCCTCAAGAAAACCGGCAGCTTCTACTACCACTGCGACGGCACGCGAGAGAAAGTATGAGCTCATGACACCCATCGAAGTATTTGTCCGACAAGTCCGCGCTCGCACAACTGAGAACCGAAAGGCGATCGGATTGCTTCACACGAGCAATCTGCCAGGTCACGTTGTTGGAATTCTCAGACATGAGGTCGATTCGTTGGTGCGGGTCATCTACATCCTGTCGAAGTCTGATCGGGCGGAGCGTACGAGACTGATACTTGCATCGAACGAGGGGCAGAAGTGGACCGTTGCCGGAACACGCAAAAGAATTACCGACCGTGACATGGTAGATATTGCGCAAAATCTCCATGGTTGGACAGAATCGGTTTACTCATTTGGGTGCGCGTTTATACACCTATCGAATTTCCACGATCATCGCCATCGTGATCCGATGACGGTCATCAGTTCAGAGGAAAGGCACGCAATAGCGAAACACCTCCGTCAATACCATGGTGGTCCGATTGGAAACAATCCATCCTTTCAGGATTTGATTCCATATCTCCCGATGGTATTCGATAAGATTGCGGGTAATTTGGAATGCTACTTGCAGGCGATCGAAAAGGATAAGGAGCTTGACGAGTGGTGAGGAGAATCCCCAACAAGGTGCAGGTCGGCGACATGGGCGTGGACGGCCGAATCTTCCCCGTCGGCACCAAGCCCAGCGCAGAAGGCGGCTTGTTTGGCGACGACTGGTTCCCGATTCAGGTCAAGCAGACGGACAAGGTCGGCAGGCCCGACATCGACGCCTTCGAAGCCGTCATGGAGCGAGAAGGCGAAGGCGGCAGACAACGCGGGTTCTTCGTATCGTTCGGCTACAGCAGAGACGCCCACGACGAATGCGCGGCGTTTCATAGAAGAACGGGCAGACTCATCAAACTCCTGACGGTTCAGGAGATTTTGGATGAG
>JBBRWV010000150.1:0-7111 GCA_038248985.1 Phycisphaerae bacterium | reverse complement strand
GGGCCGGCCGCCGCGTCCGCATGACTCCTCGCTCCGCTCGTCGTCACGCGGACGCGGCGGGGGTAAGTAGACACGATGGAGGGAAGGTTGGCCATAGGTGTGGTTAACATACAAGGCACGAAGAAGTCCTTTTTTTCTTATGCGGGCTTAGGGTGCGGTGCGATAGTTGGGCGACGCGGGTGGGAGAGATTTGATGACGCGGGTTGGGGTTATTCGGTGACGAGGAGGCCCATTAGGGAGATGTCGGTGTCGTCGACGACGGGGCCGGACCAACTGGTGCTGCGGAGGTCGGCGGCGCGGTGGCGGAGAAGATTGACGCGGAATTGGGATTCGTGGGGGAACCAGGAGCGGGGGATGGCGAGTTCGACGGTGTAGGCGGAGCGGGTGGAGGTGATGCCGAACTTGAGGCCGGAGGGGCCGTCGGTCCATTTGAGAGAGGAGGTGGAGGCGGTGTTGGGGGCGAGGGTGGCGGCGAGGGTGAGGACGACGCCGCTGGGTTTGATGCCGAGATGGATGAGGCGTTTGTTTTGGAGGGTGTTGCCGGAGGTGAGGAGAAGTTGGACGCCGTCGGTGCCCCACCAGCGGTTGCTTTGCTGAGGCCAGTCGTTGTTTTTTTCATCGGCGGCGTCGGGCTGGGGGCAGGTGATGAGGGCGTAGATGTTGGCGGCATCGTGCGACCAGCGGACGGTGGCGGGTGGATCTTCGGCCAAGGCGAGGGTGAGGGTTTCGGGGTTGGGGTCCACCCCCCTACCGCGAAGGAGTTCGGCGCGGCTGAGGTAGCGGGAGTTGATGAGCATGGGGCCGTAGTCGCGGGCGACGACGTCGAGGGTCCAGTCGTCGGGTTTGCCGTCGATGGTGAGGAAGGCGTTGGCGTCGAGGGGCCGGACGCGATAGATGGGGAGGAGGAGGGGGAGTTGGATGGTGGCACCGCCGGTGAGTTCGCGGATGGAGATATTGTGGGGCTGCGGGGTTTTGCGGAGGGTATCGATGTGGCCGGCGAGGGGGATGCGGACCCGGGTGAGGGCGGAAGGTTCGATGGTGACAAGGCGTTTGTTGGGAGTGAGAGGGTTGATGCCGGGGGCGCCGGGAGTGAGCTGGAAATCGCCGGGGAGATTTTCGAGGAGGAATTCGAGATCGACCCTGGTGTTGAGGGGATTTTCGACAAGGAGTTCGAGGTCGATATCGGTAATGGGGCCTTCACGACCGGGGCGTTGGGCGAAGCGGTAGCCGGCGATGCGGACGACGGGGCGATGGGTTTCGGCGAGCCAGAGTTTGGTGGCGAGATAGAGGGGATCGGAGGGGGAAATTTTGGCGCGGTGCCCGAGATCGGTGGAGGAGACGAGCATTTCGAGGAGGGCGGGGAGGCGTTGCCATGCGGCGTGATCGGCAGGCCAGGCGGAGTAAAGGAAGCCGGCGGGGGCCAGTGGGAGATCGCCGGGTTCGGAGGGGACGGCGACGGTCAGGCCGGTGCGTCCCACGACGCCGGCGAGGACTTCGCTGACGACAGCGGGATCGCCGCGGCGTTCGAGAAGACCGAGCATGTTGGTGTCGTTGAGGCCGGCGTTGAGCCAGGCGAGGCGGAGGGAGGGGAGGACGGCGACGGGGGTGGGGTCATTTTTCGGTGGGGTTTGGACGATGAGGAGGGGGCGGCGGCCGGAGCCGATGGTGACGGGGGATTCGAGCTGTGCGAGACTGTCGACGCTTTCGACGGCGTTGCGCCAGACGAAGCCTTTGGCACCGCGGGCGGCGCAGGTCCAGGGCCAGACGCGGATGCTTTCTTCGGTGGCGAGAGCGCCGGCGGGCGGGAGGCGGGGATCGGTGTCATCGATGACCCAGAGACGCGGATGAGGGATGACGGCGTCGGGAGTGCTGACGGCGAGGACATCTTTGCTGAGGTGCATTTTGAGGACGGTGCTGATTTTTTCGCGGAGGACGGGGTCGGCGTTTTCGCCGACGGCTTCGACGAGTGCGGGGTGCATGAATGCGGGCGTGGCGATCCAGCCCTTGGCGAGATAGTGCTCGACGCAGGAGGCGAGGTATTGGCGGAGTTGCGTGGGCTCATCGCGGATGCGGCGTGGAGGAATGGGGGCGATCCAGACCTGGTAGGGGATGCGATCGGCGAAGGCGGAGCCTTCCATATAGGGAGTCATGATGCGGTCGTAGGAGTCCCAATCGACGGTGACTTTGCCGACGTCATCGACTTTGATGACGGGGGCGAGATCTTCGACGAAGAGGGCGAGGCCCTGGAATTGGGCGGCTTGGACGAGGGCGTCGAGTTGGCGGACGGCGTCGGCGTGGTCGGGATCGGCGCGATCGAGGAAGCCGGCGTTGAGCGTGCCGAAGGTGAGGGGGAAGAGGCGCGAGAGATCGGCGATGGTGGTGGTGGCGGCGGCGAGGATGCGGGGCTCGGTGGGATAGACGATGTCAGAGATGGTGAGGGGGATGGTTTGTTCTTGGGTGGGGAGATTTTGGGAGGGAGTGGGGGTGATGGGTTCTTGGAGGATGTGGAGTTTGAAGGGGCCGGAGTCGGCGGTGGAAGGGACGTCGATGCGGAGCCAGATGGGCATGGGGGTGGTGATTTGGAAAGCGCCGGAGGCGTCGGTGGAGAGAGGCGCGAGGTAGCTGCCGGCATCAACGACGATTTGGGGAGTGGCGAGGAGTTGGTCGGCGAGGGGACTGGATGAGGTGGAGCGATGGGCGCGGAGGGAGAAGGCGGAGATGCGGATGGCGGGTGCGCTGTCGATGCGGGCGATGAGACGGGAGGGGGAGGAGATGGCACCTTCAACTTTGAGGAAGTGGGTGGAATGGCGAGCGAGAACGAGGCGCGAGGCGGAGGTAGGGGAGAGTGTGGCGACGGTTTTGGTGGGTGGGGTTGGCTGGGGGGTATTTTTGGGGCAGCCGACGAGAAAAGGGGCCGAAATGGAGATAAACGTACATAACACCATGCTGGTAATGAACTTAGACATTGGCTGCCATCCTGTTTATCGGGCGGTGTTGAGGGGCACTGCGCGGGGATTAAGCAGACATAGCCCCGAAAAACGGTGGGATGATGCATCTTTGGACATCGGATTTACCACGCCACCGCTGTATTGTGACGCGCTTGGGGCAATCTGAGAAGAGGATAGTGGCGATTTTGGGGGAAATTAGGGGGATTTTATGGAGGGGCGGGGAGGAAGTAAGGGAGAGTCCTAAACTGGCACGGGGGTTGCATTCTATAAAAGCGTGACAAGTGCAGAAAAAAAGGATGCGGAAAATAGCCCTGGGGAGATGAAGTGAGAGAAAGTTCCCAGTGGGTGAGCGAAGGAAAAATCGTGGTGCGCGAATTAAGAAAGTCCTGACAATATCTTTATGCAGTCTGTACAGGATTGTTGGATAGTAAGATTTCGCGTGGCCGTGAAAGATACTCGTTTCCTCCTCCGCCACGCCGTGTGGATTCTACCCTCCTCCACACGGCTTTTTTTGAAACCGTCCGCGCGGGTATTCGAATTGAGTTGGCGTTCGATACCCCGCGGTTACAAGACTCGTTTCCTCCTCCGCCATGCCGCGTGGATTTTACCCTCCTCCACGCGGTTTTTTTTGAAATCATCCGCAGGGGTCATCGACGTGTGAGAGCGTTCGATCCCCCTGCGGTAACAAGACTCGTTTCCTCCTCCGCCAAGCCGTGTGGACTCTACCCTCCTCCACACGGCTTTTTTTATTTTTGCGGTGGGGGTTATTTTGGGGGTTTTGGTTGGGGCTTGGGTTTTGATTTCGACGGGGCTTTGGGTGCGGGCTTTTTGGGCGCTGATTTGGGCGTGGGTTTGGAGGGGGGCGATTTTTTGGGGGGAGTTTTTTTGGCGGCGGGAGATTGGGGCGAGGGGGCATCGACGAGCATTGTGCGAAGGAGTGTAGCGGCGAGTTGGGGATCGGTGGCGGGGATTACTTTGCTGAGGAAGGCGCTGTAGACAAGCGTGGATTTTTCGAGAGTGAAGCCGTGGTGCGGGGCGGCGGCGGCGCGGCGGAGGGTGATTTTTTTGATGAGCGTGTGGATGCGACGGCGAATTTCGGCATCGGAGCCGAGGATGGAGAGGCCGCCGAGGATGGGGGTGAGACCGGCGTTGAGGAGTTCGCCGATGGCGAGGGCGTCACCGTCGAGGGAGTTCCAGTCGATTTCGAAGGGGATGGGTTTGCCGAGGAGTTGTTCGAACTGGGCGGCGTAGATGGGGAGAGCGGCGTTCATCTGGTCGCGCATTTGTTCGAAGGCGGAGGATTGGGGGGGACTGGGGGAGGTGGAATGGGGCGTGGCGGGGGCGCTTTCAGCTTCGGTTTCATCTTCCTTTTCTTTTTCGTCGTCGGCGGCGAGACGGGCTTCTTCATCGATGGCGAGTTGTCGAAGTTCGGCGAGTTCGGCGGCTTCATCGTCCGAGGATTGGTCGTCTTGATCGTCGTCTTCGTCGTCATCGGCGAGGCTGCGGTGGGGGGGGACGTTGAAGGGTTCGCGTTCGTCGCGGAGGGTGAAGCGTTGATCTTCGAGGGCGGCGATGAGGGCGGGAATTTGATCGGTGAGATCGTCCATGGTGAGGTAGCCGGTGTAGCCGGAGTGAAGATGGAGTTTGTAGAGGAGGGTGGAGCCAACGGTGGTGATGGCGGCTTCGGCGGGAGTGGGGACGTGGACGAGGCGGAGGGCGCTGATGCGGTCGCGGAATTGTTGTTTGAAATTGGGATTGGATTCGGCGAGGTTGGAGACGACGTAGTAGAGATGATCGACGCCGTGCTCTTTGAGCATGTGGAGGGCGCGGAGGTTGACGTCGGACTGGGGGTGGGAGAGGAAGCCGTCGAAATCGATTTGGAAAGCGATGGGGTGGCGGAAGAGGGCGTCGAGGCGATTTTGCCATTCGAGTGCTTCGCGGCGGATGGATTCGATGAGGGGGCGTTCGGCGAGGTGAAGCTTGGTGCGAATGAGGGAGGCGATTTGGTGTTCGTAGAAGCTGCCGGATTCACCGTGGGCGAGGGAGATGCGGAGGGTGAGGGTGCCGGAGGAGAGAGCGATT
The DNA here is from genome assembly GCA_038248985.1 of Phycisphaerae bacterium. Taxonomy (GTDB): domain Bacteria; phylum Planctomycetota; class Phycisphaerae; order WQYP01; family WQYP01; genus JBBRWV01. Next base: position 2,081 of record JBBRWV010000150.1, on the reverse strand, counting down.
GTTTTGTGGGCGGGGTCGGAGATGAATTCGTAGTGCAGGTTGTGGACGGCGGAGGCGAGGAGGTCGCGGGTGGGGGCATCGACGGCGAGGAGTTTGAGGCCGCCGAGGAGACGGGATGGGCCCCAGATGTAGAGATTTTCGAGGGCGGCGGCGTCGCGGATGGAGGCGTAATCCATATCCACGGCGAGGGCGGAGTGAAGGGTTTCGCTGATGCGGTTGGCGAATTCGGGGAGGGTGTGATCACGGTAGTTTACGGCGGTGACGGAGGGATTTGGAATGAGGGTGGGGAGCCAGGAGATGGGGCCGGGGGCGTTGTCGGCGCGGGGGTCGATGTGGTCAGGGAGGGAGGCGAGAAGCGGAGGGAGGATGTTCTGGAGGTCGTCGACGAAGTAGTAGAGGTCGTCGGAAGCGGGATCGAGACGGTAGATGATGCGGGAGCCGTCGGCGAAGAGGGCGCGGCCTTTGGAGGGAGCGGGGAAGGCGCGTTCGAGGCGGACGACGGCGAGGCGATTTTTGAAGGGGAATTGGGCGTGGGCTTCGCGAAGGGCGTAGCCGAGGCTATTGAAGATGCTGCCGGCGAGGGTGTCGAGAACGTGGCGATTTTTGTGTGGGTCGGGATGGTAGAGGAGGGAATCGAGATCGAGGTCAATGAGGACGGAGGACTTGGTGTGTTTTTGGATCTCGGATTGGAAGGAGGGGAGTTCTTTGGAGAGGAAGGTTGCAACGCGGTCGCGGGGGATGTCGGCGGGGGGAACGTCGGCGGGAGGGACTGGGAAGTCAGAGAAGGCTTGAGTGACGGAGGAGAGGGCCTGGCTGAGGGTGTCAGTGAGTGGAGTGGTGACGGTCTTGAGGATGGGGGCGAGGAGGGATTCCATGGAGGTGGCGAGGTCGATTTTCCATTGTTGGGTGGGGCCTTCCTGAATAAGGAGGAAGAGGATGGTGAGGGATTCGGGGGGTTCGGCGGCGATGGTGATGGCGACGGGGATGATGACGCCGCGGGGGTCGGGAGTGGCGGGGCCGAGGGAGTATTTGGAGCCGGGCGGGGGGCCTTGGCCGTGGAATTGATTGGAGTCGCGGGATTTCTGGTCGAGGAGGGTGGAGGCGTTGGCGAGGTTGGGTTCATCGATGGTGAACCAGAGGAAGGCGCGGAGGACGGCTTCGGGGGAGTCGAGTTTTTCGAGGGGGAGGTTGGTGGAGGTTGGGGGCATGAGGGATCCTTTTTTTGTTTTTGCGGAGTCTCATGGGAAATGATAGCGGTTATTGAGGGGCGTGCGAGGGGAAAAAGTGGCGTTTTTGAGTTGGAAATGGCAGAGTGCCAAAATAAGAGGGAAAGAGAGATGAAGGTTGGCAATCTCCTCCCAATGTCGATAGGAAATGTAGGGGATGGGGGGTTGTGATCGAGGCTGCAGGTGGGGAGGGCGCGCACGCGGCACCCGCCCATGGGTGAGTACCGAGGTGCCGAGGCGTTTGCTGCGGAGCGTGCGGTCGTGGAGGAGTAGGAGGCCTTCAAGTGCCGCAATGTGAAATTGAATTCAAGTGTAGTGGAACTGGGCGGTGGCGGTGGAGGATTGGTCGGGGACGACGCGGACCCAGTGGGCGCTGAAGCCGGAGGGGAAGGTGTGGTGGGCCGTGCGAACTTGCTGTTGGGAGGCCAGGGGATTAGGAAGAAGAGGAGGCAAGGGTACAAGCAAGGGTACATAAATATATAGGAAAGTCTTTGCGTATGCGACGCAGATTACGTAAACTGAAGCGCGAGGATATTCCGCTGGAATGACTGGAACCTGAGCCATATCGCCGAGCACGGAGTGACCGTGGAGGAGGCGGAGTTTCTGGTGGAGAACCCGATTCAGCCGTATCCGGAATACATTGGGAAAGAAAAGTACGTGGTGCGCGGGCAGTCGGCGGCGGGCGGGTATCTGCAGGTGATTTATATATTTAGTCCCAATACCGTTCAACGAGTTTTGGGAAAATCGCAGCCTCCTGCCATGATGGTGTTGTCATAAGTCCAACGTGGCAAGGAGGCTACGATGTTAAGGCTCGGCAGGGAGGCCGCCCGTATCTCGGAAGCGACGCGTCTGGGC
>JBBRWV010000149.1:0-7728 GCA_038248985.1 Phycisphaerae bacterium | reverse complement strand
TCCGCCGATTTCTTCCAGGCTGCCGTCAACGGCGCCGGCATCCCCATCATCGCCCTTGACCCCACCGGCCTCATCCTCTCCTGGAATTCCGCCGCCGTCCGCATGTTCGGACGCTCCGCCCCCGAAGTCCTCGGCCGCGCCCTCGAAACCCTTGTCCCCAACGAATTCCGCCGCGCCGCCTCCATCGCCCTCCAACGCACCCTCCAACAACGCTCCACCAATATCTACGAACTCGAAATCGTCCCCCACGGCGGCAAACACCCCATCTACCTCGGCGTCACCCTCAGTTGCGTCATCGACTCCGCCGGCAACCTCCAGGGCGTCATGGCCTGGATGCGCGACATCTCCAATCGCAAAGAACTCGAAGCCAACCTCGTCCGCACCCGCCACATGGCCTCCATCGGCACCCTCGCCGCCGGCGTCGCCCACCACTTCAACAACATCGCCGGCTCCATGGGCACCATGGTCGACTTCGCCCTCGCCACCGAAGACCCCCTCTCCATGGTCAAAGCCCTCCGCATGTCCGCCGAAGCCTGCGGCCGCATCAGCTACATCACCCAATCCCTCCTCGCCTGCTCCGGCACCACCTGTACTGAAAATCAACTCAACGGCTGCCCCCCCGGCAACAGTGAACCCGACCTCGCCGACCTCACCGAAGAACTCCTGCGCTTCGCCGACGCCGTTGAACCCACCCTCAATCAAAAAGGCATTCAGCTCGAACTTGACCTCAAAGCCCTTCGCATCACCGCCGTCCCCCGCATTCGCTTCGGCCAGGCCCTGCAGCACCTTCTCCGGAACGCCGAAGACGCCATCGCCGAACGACTCCGCCACAACCCCTCCGCCCAACGCAAAATCATCCTCCGCACCCAAAGCCAGGGCGAACAACTCATGCTCCAATTCTCCGACACCGGCGCCGGCATCCTCCCCGAAAATCTCCCCCAGGTCTTCGACCCCTTCTTCACCACCAAAGGCGTCCAAAACGGCGGCCACGAAAACAACCCCGGCCTCGGCCTCACCCTCGTCCACTCCGTCGTCATGGACCTCACCGGTCACATCTGGGCCGACTCCATCCCCGACTCCGGCACCACCATCAACATCCTCGTCCCCATCGTTGTCTGATCGCTCGTGGCGGAACGCGTGGGCGTCAATTCCAGAATTCATGCCCACCCCATTAACCGCCCGCCAATTCCCGGCTACACTACCGCCATGATTCCACTCTACATTTTCGAAGATTCCAAATTCCCGCGGCTCTTCCCGCTCACTTACTCGCGCAGCGCCGCCGAATTGCGCTGCGGCGCCTTCACCCTCCTCGAACGCATGGCCCGCGCCCTTCCCTGTCCCATCAACGGCCTCCTCGTCCGCGACGGCCTCGGTGAAATCACCCGCCGCCGCACCTCCCTCCCCGTCAATTCCGGCCTCTCCACGAAGGAAGGCGTCTTCCTCGTCAATGCCCGCTGGCTCATGCTCGGCGGTTCCAACAGCACGCCTTCCCACACCGGCGCTGCCCCCTGGCATGAATCTCTCCCCGACTCCGCCGGCCTCGCCGCCGACGCCATCGTCTGGATTCACCTCTCCGCCGAAACCGCTTCCAAAATTGATCTCGCCAAAATCACCCACCCCGCCACTCTCGAAGCCGTTCTCCCCGACATGCAGCGTCGCACCGAAAAAGTCCTCCTCATCAATCACCCCTGGGATCTTCTCGAACACCAACACGCCGCCCTCGTCGAAGATTTCTCCGCCTTCGGCCCAGCCTGCGAATCCCCACCGCTCGCCGGCGCAGCCAGCATCCATCTCCTCGCTCCCGAAAACATCCACATTGCCCCCGGCGTCAAGCTCTATCCCGGCGTCGTGCTTGATGCCACCAACGGCCCCATCATCATCGAGACCGGCACTGAAATCCGCGCCCACGCCGTCATCACCGGCCCCGTCCATATTGGAAAAAACTGCCTCATCCGCACCCTCGCCGACATCCGCGAAGACAACTCCTTCGGCCCCGGCTCCCGCGTCGGCGGCGAAGTCCTCGGCTCCATCTTCCTCGGCCACGCCAACAAACAACACCACGGCTTCGTCGGCCAATCCATCGTCGGCCAATGGGCCAACCTCGGCGCCGGCACCACCACCAGCAATCTCAAAAATACCTACGGCACTATCCGTATGCCCATCAACGGGGTCGACGAATCCACCGGCAAAAAATTCCTCGGCTCCCTCATCGGCGATCACGCCAAAATCGGCATCGGCGCCTACCTCTCCACCGGCTCGGTCATCGGCTTCGCGTCCCACGCCACCGTCAGCCGCCCCCCCAAATTCGTCCCCAGCTACGCCTGGGTCACCGACCAAGGTGTCTCCCGCATCGACTTCGAAAAAGTTGTGGCGATCGCCCAAACCGTCATGTCCCGCCGCGGCACGGAGTGGACACCCGCCGACCACGAACTTTTCGTCCGCATCGCCGGCGAATGGTCCCAAGCTGAAAAATTCGACTGGCCCACCCCCTGACCCGGCGCGCCCGCGCCATGGAAAACACGCATGTCCACCCCCAAACTCATCCTTCTCCTTCTCGGCCTGTTGCTGCTGATCGCCGCCGCCGTCATCACCACCGATATTTACTCTCCGCGCGTGCGTCCCCATCCCTCCTCCAGTCCCGCGACTACAACCTCTTTTTCATAATCCCTCGACAAATCCCCCCCGTTTGCCCGATAATCCCTTGATCGGTGGAACCGTCCCGCCAATTCTTCGGAAATGGAGTGTTCACTCATGAAATCCTCGTCTTGGATTCGTTCCGCCCGGTTCGCCGGTGCGGTGGCTATGGCTCTCACCCTCGTCGGTTTTACCGGCTGTGTGTCTCAGGATGAGCACAAACGCCTGCAAACCGCGTTCAACCAGGCCCGCGCCCAACTGGCCGAAGCAGAAAATGATCTGAACGCCGCCCGCGCCAAAATCACCGAACTCCAAAATCGCATCGCGGTCCTCGAAGGTCTGCTCGCCGGCAACGCGGGGTCCTCCGCCCTCCTGCACGAACGCAATCTCCTCGCCCAGCAACTCTCCGACCTGCAAAAGAAATACGATGACCTGCTCAAATCCTCCACGCCCGCCTTGCCCAAACTCGTCAACGATGCCCTGCGCGAAATCGCCGCGGCGAACCCCGACCTCATGGAGTTTGATGAACGCACCGGCATGATCCGCCTCAAGAGCGATGTGACCTTCGACCTCGGCTCCGTCGAAGTAAAACCCCGCGCCAAAGAACTGCTTAAGAAAATCGCCGTGGTCCTCAATAACGAGCTGATCGCCAAGCAGGAAATCACCGTCGTCGGCCACACCGATGATGTCCCCATCCGGATTTCCGCCACCAACACACTCAACCCCACCAACGGGCATCTGTCCACCAATCGTGGTTGGTCCGTGCTCAAGGTTCTGCACGATGGTGGCCTAGCCGTCAATCGTGGCGCGGCCGAAGGCTGGGGCGAAGAACGTCCCATCGCGCTCAACGCCCCCGGCAAACACGGCAATGAGAAAAATCGCCGCGTCGAAATCTTCATCCGTCCCACCACCGTCCCCGAAGGCATCGTGGTTTCCACCCCCGGCGCAACTCCCGCTCCAAGAGCTCCTGTGGCCCCCCAGAAACCCGCCGCCACTCCTCCGGCCCCCACGGCACCTTCGATTGAACGGCCGATGTAAAGCGCCACCACTGGCGTGCCTCCGGCTCGTATCGCACGGCTTGCACCTGGTTTTCTGAACAACTGTTCCGACGATTTGGATGGTATGCCCGCGTCAACATGGCTATCATGAATCCTTGCCTGTTATGCGGCTCGTCGCTGCTGTTTATCATCCTCCCGGAGGTCAGTTCATGCCCCGAGTCGCTCACTCCTCCGAAGCCAAAGCCGCCAAGAAGCAACGCCTCAAAGAAAATTTCATCTTCCTCGGCAAGTTTTTGCGGCACGGAACAACCATCGCCTCGGTGTGGCCCTCGAGTAAACATCTGGCCCGCGCCACGATCAGCGAAATAAATTGGGATACCGCCCGCGTCATCGTCGAACTCGGCGCTGGCACCGGCCCCATTACCGATCAAGTCATCAAGCGGTTGAAACCCCACACCCATTTTCTCGCCATCGAACGCGATGCAGATCTTTTTCGTCTCCTCGCCAAACGGTTTGAAAATCTGAAAAACGTCGAAGTCGTCAAAGCCGACGTTCGCGATCTGGAAACGGTTCTGAAATCACGCGGAATCAAGCATGTTGATGCCTTTATCTCCGGGCTTCCGACGCCCTCGTTGCCGGCTTCGGTTCGTCGCAGGATGCTGGTCAGCGTGCGCAGATATCTTGCGCCCGGCGGTGTTTACAGCAATATCACTGAAATTCCTTATATTTATTGGAATTACTACAAAAGCGTATTTCGCGATGTGAGCTTTGATTTTGTGGTCCGCAACATGCCCCCCGGCGGTGTTTATCACTGCCGCGCGATGAAGTAGCCCTTTTGAAATTCACATAACCTGATTTGCACGAGCCATTTATAGCGACAAATGGCTGTTTTATTTTTGCGGATGCAGGAAGATGTCCACCCCGTTGGACGATTGCTCGCTCCGCGTCAGTCCGGCCCGCGCTGCGGTCTGTTGAATCGCTTCGGGTGTGACAGAAGTATCGAAGCCGTAAGTACTTCGGAGTCGGGTGATTTCGTTCCAGTTCACAATCAAGATGTCGAGGGATTGGTCGCGGAGATAAGCGGCGGCGGCCTCGGGACCGCCGGCGCGAAGGGCTTCGATCAGGGGGTGACGGTCAAAAACGGTGGCATAAACGGGGGTTTTGAAGTAATAAAGGGGGGCGCTGTCGCCGAGGAGGCAGATGCGCTGGTGGGCGAAATCAGATTGCGGGCCGCCGATCTCCAGTTCGTACAGCAGACCGAGGGGCTGCGGGGATCTTTTGATTTGGGCGTCGAGGCGTGAATCGCCCATAAAAAGGCCTTTTTCTGGTAGCAAAAGGAAGATTGTGGTGGCGGTCAGGGCGCTGATGGCGGTGACGAAGACCGCGCGCCACGCCGGGCTGCGCAGGGTATCGACGCCGAGGGCTAGCAGGAGCGAAAGCGGGATGGCGCAGGGGAGGAGGAAGCGCGACTGCAGGTGCGTAAACCCAAGCCATAAAAGGAGTTGCACCAAAAAGACCACGGCAAGAAGGGCCGCCGCGACGGTGCTGGCCGGGGCGCGGGTTGCGCACGGGATCAGGGCGAGAGGGAGCAGGACCAAGGCGAGGATCCAGAGGAGGCCCAGGCGGGACCAAGGATTGTCGCCGGGCGGTTCACCCACCCATTTATAGAATGATGCAACTCCTGATGACCACTGGGGTTGGAGCACCAACTCATCCCGTAATGCGGCTAGGCGGTTGACGATTCCCTGCTGCTGCGGTTTGGGGGCGTGTCCACGGTTCCAGCGGTCGGCTTGTTCGGGTGTCCAAGTGCTGTGGCCCCAAGCAGTTGTGGCGAGGGGGAAGACGGGGTTGCCGCCGCTGGCAAGGGCGGTGCGGAAGGCCCAGGGGGCGACCAGGACGATTGCTGTAAGTGTTGTCAGGACAAGGGGTTTGATGCCGCCAGTGAGGAGGAGGAGCAGGGCGCAGGGGAGGGCGAAGAGGAGGCCGGCGGTGAGCTTGGCGCCGATAGATAGTCCTATAAAAACGCCTGTTAATATGGATAAAATGCTGTTTTTGGGGGTAGGGGGGAATGGGGTGGGGGAGGGGAGGAGGAGGCCGAGGGCGAGGGTGCCCCAGAGGAGCATGCCGGATTCGTTGTAGGCCAGAGAGCCGCAAACGAGGGTCCAGGGGATGCCCAAAAAGATCAAGAGCGCGAGCCAACGGCTTGTCGCGCCTAGACTTATGGGCAGGAGGGCCACAGCGCAGGCGGTGAGGAGCGTGAGACTTACGTGCAACAGGGCGGCGGGGTAGAGGGCGTCGAGGGGGGAGGCTGAATGGAGATAAACGTGGGTCAGTTGGGTCTGCAGGACATAGAGCATTTCAACGTTGGCGGGCATGTAGGAGTAGACATTATGGGACACTGGGGCGGTGGAGTTGGCGGCGAGGTATTCTTTGGGGAGCTGGAGGTGGTAGGAGAGGACATCGTAGCCGCCGCCTTCGCTGGCCCAGAGGGTGCCGGGGGGGTAGGAGGCGGCGACGAGGAGGAGGGCGAGGGGGGCGCAGGCGAGGAGGGAGAGGGTGTCGAGGCCGCGCAGTGGGGTGGTGAGGGGGGTCCAATCGAGGGTTCGGAGGTAGGTGCGGGTGGGGTAGAAGCCTAAAAGCGCGCATAAAACGAGGGTGAGAGGGGGGGTCCAGGGGGGGTGGAGGAGGTGAAGCGTGCCAAGAAGGAGGGTGGCGAGGGAGAGGGCGCCGAGGCCGAGGGCGGTGGCGATGACGAGCCGCCAGGCATCGGGCCAGGGGGAGTTGGCGAAGAACTGGCGCGGGGCAAGGGGGGCGGTGAGGGCGAGGCCGAGCATGGCGGCGGCGAGGAGTATGGAGAGTGGGAAGGCGGACCAGAGGAGGGTGGCGAAGACGTCCAGGGCGTAGGGGCCGGCGATGAGGGCGATGAGGAAGGCGGTGAGGAGGAGTGCGGCGGGGAAGAGAACCCAGCGGGGGAAGCGCGAGGCGGGGGCGTCGGGGGGGGCGTCGATCTTGCGGCGGTAGCCGAGGGATTTGGGCATGGGGGGATTGTAGCGGGTTGCGGGTTCAATTGGTCAATTGGGACAGGGAGCAATGGGGAATGGTCACGGACAGACACGGACAGAGTTTATTAGAGAAAGAATGACCACGGACAGATGTATCGAATAGTGAGAGGGATGTGGCTCAGCCACGCAATGGTCCGCGCGATCATCCGACGTCGTTTTGTAAGGTCGCAGGTTGCGGTCGTCGTGTGGTCGGCGGCTTCAGGCGGTGGGTCTGGTGGGGGCAGGCGGGGTCGATTTGCCCCCCCGGGTCGATTCCCCCTCCTCCCTCACATCCGAAGTCTGAGCCGCTCCCGCGGCGGATTCGAAGCGCTGGGTGGATCGTCGATCCGCCGCGGGAACTGGCTCGTGCTGGGGTTGCTTACTGAGGGCTGAAACTTACTTGCGACGGCGTCCTAGAAGAGCCAGGGCACCCATGCCCAGAAGGCCCAGGCTGGCGGGTTCGGGGATCGCCGGAGCGTTATCAGCAATTTGAAAACCATTCAAAATATTTTGACCGGAACCGGCGACGGTAAATGTGAGTACACCGCTTCCATTGCTCAACGCGGTTAGGTTTTCCTGATAATTGACGCCCAGCTCATAAGATGTGCGTTGCGTGGCGGTGGTGGATCCTGCGAGCTGGCCGCCGAAGGTTCCCCCTTGTCCGGAATTGTCGCCAACGCTATAGGCCACCAGATGATAGCTGCTGTTTAAGGCCAGACCGTTCAAGGTGACGGTGAAGGTGTTGCCATTTCCATAGGCATAATCTTGCAGCAACGCGTTCGAGGTGGGCAGGCCGCCACCGGCGTTACTGTGAATTGACCCGCTGCCACCCGTCAGGCTCAACGACACGCCGCTGGATGCGCTGGTGGAATTGTTGAGGCTGATGGGCCCGTAATTCGTGACTTGGTTCCATTGATCGCCGGACAAGCCAAGCACTGCGGCACCTGAATATAGGGGGCTGTTAGACCAGCCGATATCGACATTGATAAGTGCCGCCTGGGTCGAGGCGATTCCCGAGAACATCGCGGCTGCGGCAATTGCGGCCGCCATCACAC
>JBBRWV010000148.1:0-7991 GCA_038248985.1 Phycisphaerae bacterium | reverse complement strand
TGAAACTTATTCGCCATCCTAAGGCCTCCTTGCCCGCGTCGTAATTAGTCCTTTCAATGCATCGAACCACAGGCCCCTCTGACATGATATTATTTGACAGTTATTGATGCGCCGGCCCTAAGCGTATCGCCAATCGTCCGCAGTCGCATCCGCCTGACTCCTTTGTCGTCCATTCGACCGACCATGAAGCACTCCAAACTGTTGGGCGACTCAACTCGGAAAGAGTGAATTACTGAGAGGCAATGGGCGAGGTTGTGAAGACTGGCAATCTCGATGCGTCGTTGGCCACTTGGAACGACCACCCCTTTCAAAAGCACGACCTGTTGGGCTGGTACGCGGCAAATTCCCAATGGGCACATCGCGCCGCCGTCAGACATGCTACGCCAAAAAGAATGCGGATGGGGGCCAGAGAGCTGGCCCGTCATCCGCATGGAGTAAAGTTGCTGCAAGGTGGTCCGGAAGTCACATTCTCTCGACCATCGCACTGGCGGGGTGGCGGCCCACGATCCAGGAGGAAAACCGCCGGGCGTTTCGCTCCGCGGCCTCCTGGTTGGCGGCATAACAGCTCCAGTCGTCGAGGTGCCTTTGGGCTTCGGTCGCTCCCGACCATAAAAAGTAGATCGTGAATTGCGCGTTTTCGTAGCGGTAGGAAAAGAGCACGTCGCGCGCGGCCAAATAGTCCACCAGTTCCCACCCGGTGGCGCGATCGGCAATGACATAGGGGATCTGGGTATTCGGTGCCGTCTGGACCAAAAGCCGGTCAGTCATGGTTTGTACCCTCATCGAATAGGAGCCTTCAAGCGTTGCGCCTGGCCGTAGAGGCGATTACACGTCAAGTTCTTCCCGCAGCTGAGTTTCCGCCTCCCGCCAGTTCTCCTCATCACGGCCCGATGGACACCCCTTGCGTTGCCAAATCGCCCGCGCGCGATCGGCGATTTGCTGGTGGCTGATCACCGCGCGCGGCGCAGGGTCGTCTTGGGGAATCGTCACGGGGTGGGCCGTTATTTGGGAAACGGGTGAATGCGTCATGGCGGGCTTTTCGATCTGCTCCCCTTCAACCATCACCGGGCTAAAACCATTGGAGAGCGACCTGCGTGACCGTGTGCCGAATGCCATAATGGCCTCCTTTCATACAGCGAGCCAAGCTAAGTGAGGTACGACAACACTTCTCGCCGGGGTGATTTGCAAAACTCGTGCCTTATTAGTTTGTGTGCCCAAAGGATTGTTTCATCACGCTGTTGCAAAAAAAACAGCACAATGTCGGAATATTTCGAAAAAATGGCGCAGACATGCGCGCCTTTTTGTCGTCGCTCTGGACACAATTTCCGAGAAGTTTCCCAACCCCTTTCCAGGCTCTTGACCGATGTTTCCCGAGTCCCCCTATCCCCGCCCCCCGCCCGCATCACTGGGAGGCGGGCCCACTCGGCACGCGTTGGGCGCTTATGTGCGGCACCGTCGCACTGGGCTGATGGTTCTGCTGCGACCAACTCTCACGCGTGGGGCAATATTTCTTGATTTCTTCCATCACCATATTATGTACGCTGGCAACTTTTTCGATGTTGATGTGATCCACCACGGAAGTGTCCCAGCCCACATCCGTTTTCCGCAAATCAATATTGGTCAGCATCGTGATCTTGGGATCTTCCGCCTCGGTCGGAACGCCGCGCCATGCGGGATACCAGTCGGTCGCAGGGCGGCTCTTGTAGATCACGAGGCAACGCTTGACGTTGGTCGGGATTGCCGGCGGAGTGACCGGGTCGAGCAGTATCATGAGGTCGACGGTAATGCCTTTGTCTTGGATGAATTTGGCCACGCGGATCATGTCATCGGCACCGTAGGAGTGCCCCAAAAGCACCAGGGGTTCGTTGATTTTGCCTTCCTGATGCTTGGCGACAATCCATTCACGAAGCGTGTACCACTCTTCATTGGCCACGGACACCGCAGGCGCCCCCACTTCCTTGTCGATCTTTTCCGCCAGGGTATCCATGCCGGTGGAGAAAATCCCCAGCCACCCGCGCATGCAGTAAACCTGTCCGACGCGTGAATACGTTTGCGGCTCGGAGGGCGTCACCACACGGGCCAAGGGTGCCGGCCCGCGACCGGTGATATCCATGCAGCCGGTAAGGGCCAGGAGACAACTGGTGAGCGCAACGTACAGATAACGCGTGGAAATAATCATGAGTGCATGGATACCTCTTAAGGACCCGGGAGGCCCTGCACCCGGCAGGGCCAGATTCTGGCAAGTCGAACATTGTAGTTTATCGGGGGGTCAGAAGTCACGCATTAAGTCTTTTTACAGGCCTGCAGCGTTTTCACAAGTCCTTCTGCGAAAAGAACTTGCGGCAAATAGCCCAGGACCAATTTTGCCCGCTCTATATCCGCCAGTGAATCCTTCACATCGCCGGCGCGCTGGGGCAGGTACTCGGGTGCGATCTGCACTCTCAGATGCTCCTGCAAAATCGCGAGCATCTCATTCAAACTGCTCCGCTGACCGCACGCCACGTTGAACGTTTCTCCCGCCAGTAAAACATCCGAACTCCCCGCGAGCAGATTCGCCGACACCACATTGTCGACGTAACAGAAATCCCGCGTTTGCGTTCCATCGCCGTAAATCCGTGGACGCCGCCCGTTCAGCAACGCATGAATGAATGCCGGTATCACCGCCGCATATTGCGAGTGGGGATTTTGCCGCGGCCCAAACACGTTGAAGTAGCGCAGGCATACGCTCGAAAGGCCGTGGACACTCGAAAAGACACGACAGTAATGCTCCCCCACCAACTTCGTCACCGCATAGGGGCTGCGCGGGTCCGGCAGCATCGTCTCGACTTTCGGCAACACCGGCGTATCTCCGTACGCCGCCGATGACGCCGAATAGACCACGCGCCGGCATTTATTCTGCCGCGCCGCATCCAGCAAATTCAGGGTTCCCGTGATGTTGACCTCGTTATAAAGCAGCGGCTCCTCGACCGACCGCGGCACCGACCCGAGCGCTGCCAGATGAAAAACCACCACGCGGTCGCGCGTGGCCGCGAGGCAATCCTGCGGATTGCGCAGATCGCCTTGGAGGAAGGCATAGCGATTTCCCAAGCCGCCTTCGGCGACGCCACCTTCATCCGGCGCGTTCAGGTTATCCAGGCTGCCATGCGAAAGATTGTCCAGCACCAGCACATTCGCCCCCAGGCGAATCAGCGCCCGCGTGAGGTGCGACCCGATAAAGCCCGCGCCGCCCGTGACCAGGACAGGCAACCCCTCGAAAAGCGATACGTCAGAGGGCATGGATAACCTTTCGTTCGGAACTGAAACCGTGAATGTTAATAAAGAACCCTCGACTGCGAAACGGACGCGCCGCGGACTTTTCGCCCACGCCAGACTACCTTTCCCGGGTGATAGCACCGTGCTTCGCGAACTTCGACCGTTTTATTGGGCCTTCCTTGGTATTATCGAAATCGCAATCTTCTTCCTGCCGATACTGCTTAGGATATCGTACAGTGTCCATGCGAGGTTGGAGTAGCCTATGCCACCGCAGGAAAAAACCACGGCGAGCGCGTCCCGCTTCCCGCATCACAAATCACGCTCTGCATTTGCATTCCTGATGACGGCCCTGCTGCTAGGCCTGCCCAGCGCGGCCCGGGCCGATGGACCTGCGTTTGTCCAAAAAGGCGGCGTGTTCGGGCGCGTCGTGCAGGTCGATTCCAACTACCTCGTTGAATGGTACAACACCACGCAACATAAATTGAAGGTCTCCTTCTCCCTTACCCTCGAAGACAACCGCTCGCGCGAACTGACCACGGCGATCGAATCCAAACAACGGCTGCAGGATCCCGTCACCAAGAGTTCCGCCAAGATTACCCAGGTTAAAATCACGCGTATTGTCATCGACGACTGAGCCGGCACCCTCTGCCTGCCCCGCCCGATTCACTTCAGACCCGAACGCTCCTGCGACGTCGCCCTTTCCACCGCACTCGGCGGTCGCATTTCCGGCAACCCTGCTTTCTTGCGTGCATCATTGCTCAGCTTCAGTATTCCCTGGGCTTTCTCCAGATCAATGAAGATGGGTATGCCATCGACAAAAGCGATCGCCAGTTTCATCCGCTTCACCGGGTTCCTCGCCGCCGCTATCACAATCCACGGATTCAGAACCCGCGGATTCGTTCCAGCCGGTGCCGTGCTCGCTTGCGCATTCCCGAGATCTTTCCCAAAATATTCGTAATCACTGTGCGTGCGGTACCACCCGTCAAACTGCGTCTGCGTGATCTTTCCCTGCTTCAAATCCTTGGCGTACTGCGACACCTCGTTGCTGCCGTACGGTGAATGCAGCACCTCCGGCGACAACAATCCCGCGGCCCGCATCGCTGCAATGTCTTTCGGAAAAACGCCATTCCGCGTCGCCATTTCCATAGCCGCTTTCGCCACCGCCGCGACATTGTTCAATTCCCGCTGCTCCATCTGTATGCGCCAATCAAACCCGCGTTTGTAATACCCAAACGCTCCCACCACACCAAAAATCACCGCCACCAGCGATAGCAGCAGCGCCGGCTTCGCCCCCGGCGTCCCCTTCGCCCAGGCCAGAATTCCTACGCCCATCATCATCGCAAAAAAACACAAATTCGCCCCGAGCAAATCCGGTGGCCGCGTCGTATCCACCCATCCCCGCAGCAGCATGATCAACCCCGCCGCCCCCAGCACCAACCCCGCCACCGCGATCGGCATCGCCAAACGCTTTACTTGGGCAATTTGCTCGGGCGTCTTTTCGAATCGATTTTCATCACTCATGAGCTGTTTTCCTCAGGCCTGTTTTCCTCGAGCTATTTTTATCGAGTCTGGTCAATCGTTTGATTATTGCCCAATGCGCCCGCCACGCAAGCACGCCATCGCCGCCGCCCCGTTACCGGCGCAGCCGCGACGCCAGCGTCCATGCGATCGCTATCGCATCCGCCACATCCGGCGGCTCCGGCGGCTTATCCAATTTGCACAAATTCGCCACCGCCCGCTGCACCTGCGACTTCGACGCGTGACCATTCCCCGTCACCGTCCGCTTCACCAGCGTGCTCGGCATATTCGTCACTGTCACGCCATGCTGCGCCGCCGCCAGCAAAATCACCCCCCGCGCGTGCCCCATCAGAATCGCCGTCCGAGGATGCTTGTAATGCGCGTACAACTGCTCCACCCCCACGCGCTGCGGCTTCATTTCCGTAAACAGCTCCGTCAGTTGATCGTATAACTCCTGCAACCGCTCGCTCAAATCCCCCTTCGACTTCATTCGCAAAACCCCCGCCTCCTTCAAGCTCACCCGCCCCAGCGCCGCCGACACCTCCACCAGCCCGTAACCGGTTATCCGTAACCCAGGATCAATGCCAAGGATGAGCATGTGGGCTAATCCTTTTCCAGCAGTACCACGCAATGACACGCCATCGCCCGTTCTTCACCCAACGCATCAACGCCCTCGCCCGTCTTCCCCTTAATGTTCACCTGGTCGGCCCGCACCCCCAGCAACTCCGCCAGCCGCCCAATCATCGCCGCCTTGTACGGGCTCAACTTCGGCTTCTGCGCGATCACCACAATATCCGTATTCGCAATCCGCCACCCCGTCTTGGCAAACTCCCTCATCATCCCTTCCAGCAACTTCGCCGAATCAATTCCCTGGTACCGCGCATCGGTATTCGGAAACATCTGCCCCACGTCCGGCAACCCCGCCGCCCCGGAAATCGCATCAATCAACGCATGAATCACCACATCCGCATCCGAATGCCCATCCAAACCCTTCTCATGCGGTATCGTCACATTCCCCAGCACCAGCGGACGCCCCGCCACCGTGCGATGCAAATCGTATCCCAATCCAACGCGAAATTTCGCCATTTTTCAACCGCCGATTAACACAAATAAACGCCGATAACTAATTCAAAAATTATCAACTATTCGCTTTAGTTCCACACGAGGCTTTGCAAAGTTGATAAGCAAGCACACGGATAAACCCGTTCCGCGTAGGTAGTTCATGCACTGCGCAATCATGATATCATCGAATGCCTTCACACACTTCAACTCAATAATAATTGATTCGTTTACTACCAAATCCGCCAAGTACTCCCCAACTACCTGCCCCCGGTACCACACTTGCATGGGCGCTTGTTGAATCACTCGATAGCCTCTCAATCGCAATTCGAGGGCCAATGCGTTCTCATACACCTTTTCAAGAAAACCACAGCCCAACTGATTGCTCACCACGTAACACAATCCAATGATCTCTTCACTGAGCTTATCTAATTCAGATCGGCGTTCATCGGTGTTCATCGGCGATTCCTCATTCTTTCAATCCATACTCTTTAATCTTCCGATACAGTGTCCGCTCACCGATCCCCAGCATCTTCGCCGCATGTTCTCGATTCCCCTGCACCATCTCCAGCGTCCGTTCGATCGCCTGCCGCTCCAGCTCCGCCAGGTTCATCCCGCCCAGACTCGTAATCGCCGTGCCTGTCGCCGCGCTGATCCCCATCCCCGTCTGCGAGATAGGTACGATTGCCAGACTCGTCGTCGTCGGATGAATCCCGCTTATATAGCTTGGCACATCCGCTAACGTCAGCTTCGTACCTGCCGAAAGCACCACCATATTCTCCAGCGTGTTCTCCAACTCCCGCACGTTCCCCGGCCAGTCGTAGGCCATCAACGCATTTCGCGCCACCGCTTCCAACCCCGTCAATTGCTTCTCGTGCTTCTCCGCAAATTTCTTCACGAAATGCTCGATCAATACCGCGATATCCTCACGACGATTGCGCAACGGCGGCAGCTCCACCACCGCCCCCTTGATCCGAAAATACAAATCCTCGCGGAACGTCCGGTCCCGCACCGCCTGCTGCAAATCCCGGTTCGTCGCGCTGATGAACCGTACATCCACCTTGATCGGATCGTTGCTCCCCAATCGCGTGATCTCCCGATCCTGCAACACCCTTAGCAACTTCGCCTGCATCGTTAAGGGCATATCACCAATTTCGTCCAAAAACAGCGTTCCCCCGTCCGCATACTCAAACCGTCCCTCGCGGTCCCCCCGCGCATCGGTAAACGCCCCGCGCACATGCCCGAAAAGCTCATCCTCCAGCGTGCTGTCATTGAGCCCCGCACAGTTGAGCGCCACAAACCGCTCCCCCTTGCGCTTGCTGTTCTGATGCACCGCCCGCGCCACCAGTTCCTTCCCCGTCCCGCTTTCCCCGAGCACCATCACATTGATATCCGTCGGCGCGATCTGCGAAATAAGCTGCAAAATGCGCTGCATCGCCATCGAATTCCCGATGATCCCGTGAATCCCGTACCGCTGATCCATCGCCTGGCTCAACTCGGTATTCTGCCGCGCCAGCAGCACTTTCTCCGTCGCCCGTCGCACCTGTGCCCGCATCACCTCCAGGTCCAGCGGCTTTTGAATAAAATCGTACGCCCCCTGCCGCATCGCCTGCACCGCCGTCGTCACATCCCCATGTGCTGTCACCACGATCACTTCACTCGGCGGACGCACCTTCTTAATATGCTCCAGCAACTCAAACCCATCATTCGGCGTATCCATCCGCAGATCCGTAATCACCAGATCAAAATCCTCCTCCCCAAAATAACGCTTCGCATCCACCAGGTTGTGTGCCTGCTTCACCGAATACACCGCCCCGCCCGACGCCGGCATCCGCACCACTCCTTCCGCCATCACGTCCGCATGGCCTACTTCATCATCGACTATCAATACCCGTATCGTTGCAGCTTTGCTCATGGCCCTTTTTCCGCCAATCCCGGCAATTCACACCCAATCACTTCACCAAAAAACATCGCCGCGTATCATACGAATTTCCCCGCCATCGTGCGCGGCAGCTAACTCGGCACAGGCACCACGCTCACCAACCTCGCCCCGGGCCCAAACCCATAGCCGTTGGCAAACGCCCCAATCTCCATCGGCTTTTTCCCCGCCGGTTGAATTGTCAAAATCTCCACCGATCCCTCCCCACACCCCACCGTCCGAT
>JBBRWV010000147.1:0-8142 GCA_038248985.1 Phycisphaerae bacterium | reverse complement strand
TGTGTCGTGGGTTCGTGTGGGGGGGGGTCGTGGGAGACGGAATTGTCGCCGGGTTGGGGGTTGGTGTCGGGGGTGAAGCGGTGTTGGTAGAGGCCGGGGAGGATGGTTTCGGGGAAGTTGAGGAAATATTTATCGCCGCGGAGTTGGGGGGGGAGGGAGCGGGTGGAGCCATCGGGGAGGGTGAGTTGGAGGGAGTCGATGGAGGGGGAGGCGGATCCGGACCAGAGGAGGGGTTGTCCGGCGGTGAGGGAGCGGAGTTGGAGTTGGGCTTGGCCGGAGGCGAGATGGAAGAGGGTTTCGGAGAGGAGGGGGACGAAGTTGGGGACGAGGGGGAGGTTGTTCCATGCGGAGTCGGCGGAGGTGGTCCATGTGATGAGGCGGCCGCCGGATTTGCCGAGGGTGGTTTCGAGGATGAGGGGGTTGCCAGTGTCGGTGGCGACGAGGGTGCGGGTGTCGGAGGAGGCGGGGGCGATGGGCCACCATTGGCGGATGGAGACGCCGGCGAAGGGGTTGCGATCGGCGGAGGTGAGGAGGGCGAGGGCGGGATGGGAGGGTTCCCGGAGGTCGAGCTTGGTGCCGGCGGGGCTGGGTAGAGAGGAGGTAATGGTGGCGGGGAGGAGGGGTGATTTGGCGAGGGAATCGGCGAGGAATGATTGCTGGGTGCGCGGGCCGAGGATGAGGAGGGCGGCGTTGCCACGTTGGAGGTAGTCGGTGATTCTGATGAGCTGGTCAGCGGGGAGACGGGGGATATCGTTTAGAAGGAGAACGGGATAGTCATCGAGGTTTATGGATGCGATGTCGGAGATGGATATTATGGTAGGTTGAATGAGGGTGGAGGCTTCGGAGGGGTTGTCGGTGGGTTGGAGGGCGGCGAGGAGGAATTGGGCGTTTTTGTAGTCGGCGGGGGAGGCGGCGGGGGTGAGTTGGCCATCGACGAGGAGGACGCGCAGTTTTGGGGCAATGGTGACGGCAGTGAAGAAGGCATTGTCGATTTCGAGGGAGTCGACGACTTCGAGTTGGAGTTTGAGCCAGTGAGAGCCGGGGGTGGTGAAGTAGTGGTCGAAGGAGAGGGTGAGGGATTGATTGGGGGGGAGAGAGGGGATTTGTTGGGTGGAGATAAGTTGTCCGTCGATGAGGAGCTTGAGGGGCATATTAGATAGTTGTGTGCTTCCGCTATTGGAGATTGTGGCGGTGATTTGGGAGGGGCGGTTTACGCCGAGGAAGGTGGGTTGGAGGGAGACGTTGGTGACGGCGAGGTTGGCGACGGAGGTTGTGGCCCCCCCACTGCTGCTGTGGATGGGGAGGGAATAGATGGGGGTTTGGGCGGCGGCGAGGGGGTCGGTGCGGTCGGGGAGTGCGGTGCGCCAGGCGGCATCGTTGCCGGGGAGCCAGTTGGCGCGTTGTTCATCGGAGAGGATGAGGATGAGTTTTTGGGAATTTTTGCCTTGGGCGAGGAGTTCGCGGGCGGCGAGGAGGGCGGCGGGGATGTCGGCGTCGGTGACGCCGGGGCGGAGGGTGCGGAGTTCCGGGCGGAGTTTGGTCCAGTCGGTGGTGAGATTGAAGGGGTGAGGGGTGAGGTTTTTGGGGGAGTGCTCGGCGAGGACAATGCTGACCGTGCTGCGGGGGGTGGCGATGGTGATGAGGCGGTCGAGTTGGTCGAGGGAGTGTTCGAAGAGTGTGCCGGTGTCGGTGCGGCGGGACATGGAGAGGGAGTGGTCGAGGATGATGGCGAGGTCGGTATCGACGGTGGCGGCGAGGTTGGTGGAGTTTTGGGGGCCTTGCCAGCCGTACCAGACGGGACGGGCCAGGAGGAGGGCGAGGGCGAGGAGCATGGCCATGCGGACGAGCATGAGGAGCCAGTGGTCGATGTGCTGACGGCGGCGCTGGCGGATAGGGGTTTCGAGGAGGAACTGCATGGCACCCCATTGGATAGGGGTGACTTTCTGGCGGCGCAGCATGTGGAGGAGCAGCGGGATGAGCGCGGCGAGAGAGGCGAGGAGGATGGCGGGCATTAGGAACATATTTTTGGTTAATTAGTTAATTGGTTAAATATTTAAATGGAACCTTCGAATATTACAATTTTTATGCCTTGTTCAGTTTATCAAGTTAGTTGTTTTTCTCCTATTTTTTAGCGGGTACCCATGCGGGTGGCGAGGTATTGGGTTAGACCGGTTTCGACGGTTTCGCTGGTTTTCAGGAGGGCGTGGGAAATGCGGAGGGCGTTGCAGTTGTCGCGGATGGATTTGAGGTGACGGGAGAGATTTTGGAGGTAGGTGGTGCGGGCGGTGACAGGGTCGAGCCGGGCTTTTTGGGACTTGTTTTCGAGGCTTTCGAACTGGCTGAAGTTGCGGAAGGGGAAGGTTAGTTCGTCGTCGGACATGATTTGGAGAATGATGACTTCGTGGCGCTGGTGGCGAAGATGATGGAAGGCTTCGAGGAGGTCAGAGGATTTGTCGAAGAGGTCGGAGAGGAGGATGACCATCTGGCGATGGCCGAGGCGCTCGGCGACATCGTGGAGGACGGCGGAGAGGGAGGATTCTCCGGCGGGGACGGTGGAATCGAGGGTGCGGGCGATGGTGAAGAGGTGGGGGGAATTGGAGCGGGCGGGGATGTGGGATTGGATTTTCTGGTCGAAGGTGAGGAGGCCGACGGAGTCGGTTTGATGGAGGATGAGGTAGGCGAGGCACATGGCGGTGAACTGGGCGTAGCGGAATTTGGAGAGTGGTTCGGACTGGCCGTGGTAGGCCATGGAACCGGAGGCGTCGAGGATGATGTGGGCCTTGAGATTGGTGGTGACTTCGTATTGTTTGATGTAGTAGCGGTCTTGTTTGGCGTAGACGCGCCAGTCGATTTTTTTGATGTCATCGCCGGGGACGTATTGGCGGTGCTGGGCGAAATCGAGGGCGAATCCGAGGTGGGGGGAGCGGTGCATGCCCTGGACGTAGCCATCCATGACTTGTTGGGCGACGAGTTCCATGCGGGAGATGGCGGCGAGGGCGCGGGGGTCGAGGAGGGACGCCCCGGGAAGGCGGCCTTTTTCGAGTCCTGCTTCAATGCGCGTCTGGGTCATGAGGGTCCTGCTATCCATTCAACTCGACGCGTACTTGTAGGCCCAAGGCTTGTGCGTAGCGGTGAAGAGTCTCCAATGTGGGGGAGGCGACGTTGCTGTTTTCGAGGCGGCTTAAGTTTGATTTGGCGATGCCGGTGCGAGTGGCCATTTCGGTGATGCTGACTCCGGCTTGGAGCCGTTTGGCTTTCAGTTTTTCGACCATTTGGCGAGCGACGCCGTGACGTTGGAAGACGGCGCGGCCACGAGCTTTGATTTCTTCCTGTTCCTGGGCGTCAATTCGCTTGCCGAGGTGCTTGAAACGTTGAATATTGGCGGCTGACATTTTGCGATTGATGGATTGTTTGCTGATTGCCGCAGCCATAAAGATCTCCTCAATCTATTTCCTAACGGTAAGGGGATAGTCAGTTACACGGTCCAGTTTTGGATCCTTCAGTCCAAATCACTTCGACGTGCGACATTCGATCTCCGAGTTATCATTGATGATAACAATGGATGGTCTCCGCGTGCAAGAAAATCATTGCTTGGTGCGGGGTATTTCGGCGAGGAGTTTGTCGATGATTTTGTCGGAGGTCATGCCGGCGGCTTCGGCGCTGAAGGTGGGGAGGATGCGGTGGCGGAGGACGGGGTGGGCGACTTTCTGGATGTCTTCGGTGGTGACGTGGACGCGTCCGTTGAGGATGGCGCGGGCTTTTCCGGCGAGGATGAGATAGATGGAGGCGCGGGGGCCGGCGCCCCATTGGACGAGTTCGTTGATGAAAAGAGGGGTGCCGGGCTCGCTGGGGCGGGTGGCGCGGACGATGTCGCGGGCGTAGTGGAAGACGTGATCGGCGACGGGGACGCGGCGGACGATGTCCTGGAGTTTTTGGATGGCGGGGCCGTCGAGGAGGCGCTGGACCTGGACGCGGTGGCCGCTGGTGGCTTGTTTCATGATGCGGGTTTCCTCATCGGCGCTGGGGTATTTGACGATGGTCATGAACATGAAGCGGTCGAGCTGGGCTTCGGGGAGGGGGTAGGTGCCTTCCTGTTCGATGGGGTTTTGGGTGGCGAGGACGAAGAAGGGTTCGGGGAGTTCGTAGGTGTGTTCGCCGGTGGTGACGCGGTGCTCCTGCATGGCTTCGAGGAGTGCGGCCTGGGTTTTGGGCGGGGTGCGGTTGATTTCATCGGCGAGGAGCATGTTGGCGAAGATGGGGCCGCGGACGAAGCGGAAGGCGCGTTTGCCGGTGGTGCGGTCTTCTTCGAGGACGTCGGTGCCGGTGATGTCGGAGGGCATGAGGTCGGGGGTGAACTGGACGCGTTTGAAGGAGAGTGCGAGGACATCAGAGATGGTTTTGACGAGGAGGGTTTTGGCGAGGCCGGGGACTCCGACGAGGAGGATATGGCCCTGGCAGAACATGGCGGTGAGGACTTGCTCGATGACTTCGGACTGGCCGACGATGACTTTGCCGAGTTGATCGGCCATGGCTTTGTAGGCGCGGTTGAGTTGTTCGACGGCGTGGAGATCGGAGCCGGTGTTGGGGGCGGGGGCGGAAGCGGGGGGCGGGACGAGAGTGGAGGGGATGGAGGGTTGGTCGGGAGCGAGGCCGTAGCCGCCGGGGGATTTGGGGGCGGTTTTGTCGGGGTATTTTTGGATGGGAGGCGGGGTGGGAGACTCGGACATGGGGCACTCCAGAAAGGATGTGTGGAGCAGAACGCCGGGTGATGATGGAATGTTAGCCGCGCGATGCGGTGTCGGCTATCAGGCGCGGGGCGGCGGGAGCTGATCGAAGACGGCATTGGCGCGGGCGAGGGCTGCATCGGGGGTGTCGGCGGTGTGAATCATGTGGCCCATTTTGCGGCCGGGTCGCGGGGTTTTCCCGTAGAGGTGAAGGGTGGCGCGGGGATCGGCATGGAGGACGGACCAGTGGGGTTGGCCGTTGGTCCAGAGATCTCCGAGGAGGTTGGTCATGACGGCGGGGCGGAGGATCGCGATGGGCGGGAGAGGGAGGTTGCAGATGGCAGCGATGTGAAGTTCAAACTGCGAGCGGGTGCAGGCGCGATTGGTGACGTGGCCGGAATTGTGCGGGCGGGCGGCGAGTTCGTTCATCCAGACGTCGCCATTTTCGAGGACGAACATTTCGATGGTGAGGAGGCCGACGACGTTGAGGGCGGTGGCGATAGCTTCGGCGGCGGCGCGGGCCTTGAGTTCGGTGTGGGCGGAGAAGCCGGAGGGGATGACGGTTTGGTGGAGGATGCCGTTGCGGTGTTCATTGCGGAACATGGGGAAGGTGGCGAGGGCACCGGAGGGGGAGCGGGCGATGATGACGGAGATTTCAGCGATGAAAGGGACGGCTTGTTCGAGCATGAGGGGGACGGCGCCGAGTTGTTGCCAGGCGGAGGCGGCATCGGAGGGGGAGCGGAGCCAGAGTTGGCCTTTGCCGTCGTAGCCGCCGCGGGCGGTTTTGGCGATGACGGGGAGAGGTTTAGTGCTGAGTGCGGAGGATTGCGGATTGAGGGTGCTGAGGCGTTCGTAGGCGGTCGGGAGTTGGTCGGGGGATTCGACGATGACGAAGGGGCCGTGGGGGATGTTGTGGGTGGCGAATAGGGTTTTTTCGAGGCGGCGGTCGCGGCAGGTTTTCTGGACGAGGGACGAGGGAGCGACGCGGCAGGTGAGAACGGATTCAGCAGCGGCGAGAACGTCGGGGGAGACTTGCTCGAATTCATTGGTGAGGACATCGACAGATTGGGCGAAGCGACGGAGGAGGTCGGGGTCGCGGGTGTCGCCGATGGTGTGGTGAGTGGCCCAGCGACCGGCGGGATCGTCGGTGGATTCGGAGAGGACGATCATGCGGTAGCCCATGCGGCGTCCGGCTTCGCAGAGCATGGAGCCGAGCTGGCCGCCGCCGAGGACGGCGATGTTGGCGGGCGGGAGGATCATTTTTTCGGAGGGGGTGGGCATGATTATATTCATGGACTCAGTTTCGTGGTTGGCGGTAAGACCGGTGGAGAGGTCAGGGTAATTTTTCATGGAGAACCTTGGCGGTGTTGGCGGCGTGATAAGCACGCAGATCTTTTTTAATGACGGGATATTTGTTGGCGAGGATTTTGGCGGCGAGGAGGGCGGCGTTGATGGCGCCGGGTTTACCGATGGCGAGGGTGCCGACGGGGATTCCGCCGGGCATTTGGGCGATGGAGAGGAGGGAGTCGAGGCCTTGGAGGGCGGCGGATTCGACAGGGACGCCGAGGACGGGGAGGAGGGTGAGGCTGGCGGTCATGCCGGGGAGGTGGGCGGCACCGCCGGCGCCGGCGATGATGACTTCGAGGCCGCGGGCTTCGGCGGATTGGGCGTAATCGAACATGAGTTTGGGAGTGCGATGCGCGGAAACGATTTTGATCTCGAAGGGGATGCGGAGGGCGGTGAGGGTGTCGGCGGCGTGTTGCAGGGTGGGGAGATCGGATTTGCTGCCCATGATGATGCCGACGAGGGGGGCGTTGGGCGGGGGCGTGGTGTTGTTTTTGGGGTGGGATATTTGGGGCTTGGTCATGGCAGTCCTCGCATGGAAAAACGAGCCGAGAGCATACACGAAAGGAGGGTTTCGCATCCACCGTCGTCTTTAGCTATCATGCGGGGACAAGCATTATTGTGAGCGATATGCGCGACTATACGTTTTATATGTTTTTTGTGTGGGCGGTAGCGATGCTGCTGGCGGTGTGGGCGGCGCGGGTGGCGCAGCGGTTTGGCATGCGCGTGCCGCGATTGCCGGCGGCGGAAATTGATGCGTCGGCGAGGCCGAAGGTGGCGGTGATATTGCCGATCAAGGGGGTGGACGACGACACGACGGCGAACCTGGAAGCGTTGCTGACGCAGGATTATGCGTACTACCGGCTGATTTTTGCGGTGGAGAGCGAGAACGATCCGGTGGTGCCGGTGCTGGAGAAACTGGCGACGGAGGACTCGCGGATTGAGATCGTGGTGGCGGGGATTGCGACGGAGCGCGGGCAGAAGATTCAGAATCAGTTGGCGGCGGTGGAACGGACGACGGAGAAGGATGAAGTGCTGGCGTTCATGGATGCGGACGCCCGGCCGAAGCCGAACTGGTTGACGGCGCTGGTGGCACCGCTGACGTGGCGGAACAACATGAAGATTGCGCTATCGACGGGATATCGTTATTACATACCGGTGACGGGGCACATGGCGAACAAGATTGTGAGCATCATCAACGCACAGGTGGCGGCATTGTTTGGGCCGTATCGAAGGACGTTTGCGTGGGGCGGATCGATGGCGATTTGGCGGGGAGAGTTTTTGGAGATTGGGTTGCCGAAGATGTGGTCGAACGCTGTGAGCGACGATTACGTGATGAGTCATGCGATCAAGCGGGTGGCGGGGAAGCGGATTCATTTTGTGCCGCAGTGCATTGTGGCGTCGGATGCGAATTTTAACTGGGGGACATTTTTTGAATTTGCGGTGCGGCAGTATCGGATCACGAAGATTTGCGAGCCGCTGATATGGTTGACGGCGGTGGGCGGGGCGACGCTGTATCTGGCGGCATTTTTGTATACGTTGTGGCGGGCGGTGCTGGGGTTTATTCAGCCGGAACTGGTGCCGGATCATACGAACCAGATTTTGATGTTTTCATTTTTGTACATGGCTTCGATTTTTCGGGGGTACATGCTGGTGCTGGGCGGGAGGCGATTGCTGCCGGAGCATGATGGGGAGATCAAGTCGGCGTTGTTCTGGGCGACGATTGGATTTCCGTGGACGATGTTCATTCACTGGATGGTGTTGATTGGATCGGCGTTTGGGCGGGAGATTGTGTGGCGCGGGGTGGAGTATATTATGCACTCGCGGGTGCGGACGACGGTGCGGCGGCCGCATGTGTCGGGGGCGGGGAGTGGCGCGGGGCATGAGACGCGGCGGGACCGGGAATCGGTTCAGCGGTGAAGGGGTGAGGCGGGTCTTGAGGGCGCGAGTCTCAGGTTAACTTTTCTTAGCGAACATAGTGTATTCTTTTTGCAGGCGGATGAACTCCAGGTCGATATCGGCGAGACGGCTGGGTTTGTTGCGGGCGAGCCAGACGCGTTGGAATTGTTGGTGG
>JBBRWV010000146.1:0-8251 GCA_038248985.1 Phycisphaerae bacterium | reverse complement strand
GTTAACACGCGGGCCGAGAGAGGCGGCCGGACCCGCTCGTAACCCCTTGCCCCAAGCGGCGATCCGACGCGGGCTTGCGCGACGCGGCTCTCGCGCGTAAAAAAACCACCGCAGGCGTTGCGGTGGTTAGAAAGCTCCGCGGGTAGGACTCGAACCTACAACATTCCGGTTAACAGCCGGATGCTCTACCATTGAGCTACCGCGGAAAGTAGCACGCTTGTTTAGCGGCCGTGTGCCGTAACACTTTATCGGCCAGCCCAGCGAGTCGCTTAAAGTATATCATCCCTCTCTCAAGGTCAAGCATGGCGGGACCGCTTGCCGCAAAAACAATCTATTTTCCTTGCGGAAACAATCTCCCGCTATTTACCATACCCCGATATGGATGGACCGCTTTGCTCCTCCCCACATGAGGGTTTTCCGTGATACAAATACTTTTGGCCGCACCGCGACGATCTCTCCTCCTTCTCTTACTCGTTTGCGTTTTCATGACGCCAACCGTGCGTGGGCAGACACGACCGGCGCGCTTACCGGCTCCGGAAGCGTCGGTTCAGGCCAAGTCACTGCAGCTTATTCGCACACTTTTCAAAGAAGAATATGCGCGCAAATCGGCGGCTGATCGGGTGGCGCTTGCGGCGCGCTTGTACAAGGAAGCGAGCGCCACAAACGATGATCTGAATGCGCGATATGTGCTTTGGCTCGAAGCCCAAGAGTTGGCGGCGGGCGGGGGGGATTCTGAGCTGGCGATTCAGGCCATTGAGGAGTTAGGCAAAACGCACGTCGTCGATTCACTGAACCTCAAGCATAAAGCGCTGCTGCGGGCGTCGCTGCTGACGCAGCCTCCTTCGACCTGCGAAAGTTTTACGAATCTGGCGCTGGGTGTCGCCGATGCGGCGGCCATTGCGGATTCCTTCGACATGGTCGCGTCGCTGTGCAGCCTGGCGGAAGCGGCGGCGAACAAGACGAAGCGGGTCGCGTTTGTGGCGTCGATTCAGTCGCGCCTGGGAGATCTGCGGGCGCTGGCGGCGGAGTATGCCAAGGTGCAATTGGCGCGGGCGAAGCTGCAGGGGGATCCGGACGATGCGGCGGCACACCTGCTCATTGGGCGATTCTATTGCTTCAACAAAAATGAATTTGTTACGGGGTTGCCGCACCTGGCGCGGGGATCGGATGGCACGCTTAAGGCGCTGGCGCAGCGTGATACGGCGCAGCCGCAGGAGGCGCTCACGCAGGTGGAGATTGGGGATGCGTGGTGGGAATATGCTCAACTCACCGGCGGGGCAGTGAAGCTCCGCGCTACTCAGCGGGCACAGTACTGGTATGCGATTGCCACCGACAACATCAAGGGCATCACGCTGACGCGGATCCAGTCGCGCATGAAAAATGCGGAACCGGCGGCGGGGGCGCCCACGAAGCCGAGCGATTCTCCGGTTGTGACGGGCACCAATCTTTTGACGTTGCTGGATTTGTCCCGGGACGTGGTGGCGGGGAAGTGGCAGATTGTAGCGGCGGCGATTTCGTCGGATTCGTCCAAATACGCGCGGGTGGAAATTCCGTTGATTGCACCGGAGGAGTATGACTTGCAGGTGACGTTTACGCGGGTGGAAGGGGAGGGGTACATCGCTATTTTGCTGCAGTCGCATGGCGAGGCGTTTGGGCTGGCGCTGGATGTGAAGGGGGAAGCGCGGCTGGAGCGTGTGGCGGGGAGGATCAATGCGAGCAATCCCACGACGGTGCCGATTCTGCTGCATAACGACAAGAAGCAGAATGTGCTGGTGCAGGTGCGGAAGGATAAGATTGCGGTGCTGTTGAATGAGAAGCCGCTGCTGGAGTGGAAGACGGATGGGAAAGATCTATCGCGCTATTCGTTGTGGAAGCTGAATGATGAGAAATTGCTGGGGTTGGGGGCGCACAATGCGCGGGTGATTTTTCATTCGGCGACGCTGGTGGCGATGACCGGGAAGGCGAAGGCTTCGCGATAGTGGAATTCGAGGGGTAGAATGGGAAAAAAAGTGGCGTTTTTGAGTCAGAATTGACAGAATGCCAAAAAGCGGGAGAAAAGAGAGGAAGCTTGGCAATCTCCTCCCAATCCCGGTAGGAATTGTAGGAGATGAGAGAGGAGTTGTGGTTAATTGGTGGGTGGTTAGGCGGCTAACTGGGACTTCGGTGGGTGGTTCGGAATGGGGGAGTTTTTGGGAGAGGGGATGATTTGGGGTGATCGGCGGTGAGCGCCTCAAGGGGATTGCGGGTAGAATTGAGATATGTCTTCTACTTCAGACATTTTTGCACAGGTGCGGGCGTCCGTTGATATTGTCGACATCATTGCGGAGCATGTGGCGCTGAAGAAGGCGGGGCGAGAGTTTAAGGGGCTGTGTCCGTTTCATGATGATCATCGGCCGTCAATGTCGGTGGTGCCGCACAAGCAGATATTCAGTTGTTTTGTGTGCGGGACGGCGGGGGATGTTTTTAAGTTTGTGCGCGAGTATCACAAGATGGGGCATGGGGAGGCGTTGCGTTATTTGGCGCAGAAGGGAGGCGTGACGCTGCCGGAGTTGCCGCGGAATGGGTATGGGAAGGCGACGAAGCCGGGGGAGAAATCGGCGCGGGAGCAGATTGCGGAGATGAATGAGCTGGCGTGCGATCTGTTTGAGAAGACGCTGCGGACGGCGCAGGGGACGGCGGGGTTGGAATATCTGCATGCGCGGGGGCTGACGGATGAGACGTTGAGCAAGTTTCGATTGGGGATGGCGCCGGATTCGTGGACGGGGCTGGTGAATCATGCGATGCGGTTGTCGGTGCCGCTGGAGCAACTGGACCAGGCGGGGCTGGTGAAGAAGCGGCAGGATGGTTCGCCTTACGATGTGTTTCGGAACCGGGTGATTTTTCCGATTGTCGATTCGACGAACCGGGTAATGGCGTTTGGGGGTCGGGTGCTGGTGGAGAAGCGGGACGAGCAGGGGATGGTGGTGGAGGCGAAGTATTTGAACAGTCCCGAGACGCGGCTGTTTAATAAGTCGGAATCGATTTATGGGCTCAACCATGCGCGGCAGGCGATTGTGCGGACGCGCACGGCGGTGGTGGTGGAGGGGTATATGGATGTGATTTCGTGCCACCAGGCGGGGGTGCATAACGTGATAGCGACGCTGGGGACGGCGCTGACGCCGGAGCATGCGCGAGCGCTGAAGAATTACGCGCAGACGATCGTGCTGATGTTTGATTCAGATGATGCGGGGTATCGGGCGGCGGATCGGGCGCTGGAGGTTTTCATACGTTCGCCGCTGGATATCAAGATTGCTTCGGTGCCGGATGGAAAGGACCCGTGCGACTTTTGCATGAAGAATGGCGGGGAGCCGTTTCAGAAGCTGATCGACAACGCGGTGGATGCGATGACGTATCAGTGGTTGCGACTGCAGAAGCAATTTGGGGCGACGAATTCGCTGTCGGCGCGGCAGGAATCGATCAAGCAGTTCATGCGATTTGTGGCGATCAGCATGGAGGACGGGCGGGAGGCGCAGACGATGGATCCCATTCGGCGGGGCTTGATGTTGTCGAAGATTTCGAGCCTGGTGGGGATGAGCATGGAAGAGGTTTCGGTGACGCTGAAGACGCTGGCACGCACGGAGAATGCGCGGGCGCAAGTGGGGGGATCACGGATGAATGCGGGCAGCGAGGAGTCGGGAACGGCGGAGGAGCCGTCGAATTCGGGACTGACGCCGATTCATTCCATCAACGTGCGTAGTTTGCGGGAGGGTGCGGCATCGGAGGCGTGGGTATTGGGACTGCTGCTGGCGGATCCGACACTGTACGAGATCGTGCGGGAGGAATTGACGGTGCAGTTGTTTTCGCCGGATGCGCTCAAGGCGCTGGCGATCGTGCTGATTGAATATCTGGAAAACTCGAGTGATCTGGCGGATTGCTCGCTGGCGGATTTTCTTTCGCACCTGAACAACAATGAACTGATGCGACAGACGATTGAACTGGAGACGCTGATGAGCGACTGGCTCACGGGGGCGGGGCTTTCGCCGGAGCAGGAAAAACTGGTGAAGCATTTTCATAACGAGACGGGGCGGAATTTGAAGGACCCGCTGGTGGGGGCGGTGCGGGATCTTTTGCGGCGACAGGAGATTCAGCAACGCTCGACGGCGCCCATTGATGATGCGGCGGGGTTACAGGCGATGATTGATATGGCGAAGGCGCGCAATCAGCGGGGCGGGGATCCGCGAAGGCTGTGAGTTGGGGAGGGGCAAATGCTGACCAGGAAAATTTACCAGGGGAACCAGGCGTAGGGGTCGTCGCCGAAGCGGATGGGGTCGCGGTAAAGGATTTCAATGCAGTCGGCGGGGAGGCGTTTGTCGGGAGGGGGCTGGAAGGCGATTTGGGCTTCGGTGCGGCCGCACTTGATGAGGATTTCGTTGCGGCCGGGTTGGAGTTTGACGATGGATTCGGTGGCGAGGCGCGGACACCAGCGATTGGGGTCGAGGCGGGCGAGGCGTTGATCGTTGAACCAAATGGTGCCGGTGGTGTGGAAGGAAAGTTTGTAGCGAATGGGGATTTCGATTTCGTGATCGAGGTTGGAGTTGATGATGGTGCGGGCGTAGTAGGCGGTGCCGAAGTCGTTGGTCTGGTAGGGGATTTTGGGGGACCATCCGCCGGGGGCATCCTGCCACGCGACGGGGGATTTTTGGTCGGGATTGGCGGCGGTCCACTCGGGTTCTGGAGCAGCGGGTTTGTCGCTGTAGGGAATGGGACCGGTGACCTGCCAGGCGGTGGGGGCTTGGAGCTGGGCATCGGGGACGAAGGTCATCAGGCGGCGGACGAGGGTGGGTGACGATTGGACGCCGAGGTTGGAGAGGAGTTGGGAATAGAGGCGTTCGATGCGTTGGCGGGTGAGACGGAGCCAGGGTTTGGGGAGATCGATTTTGCGGCCGCCGTCATTGCTGTAGCCGGGTTCGGGCCATTCGGCGAGGAGGGATATTTTTCCGGCGACGGCATCATCGAAGGGGCGGGGATCGACTTGGGAGAGGAGCCATGTGCCGGGGCCTTGTTTGTATTTGAGGAAGAAGCCGTGGCCGAGGATGCGGGCGTTTTCGGGGAGATTTTTGTTGGTGAAGAGCTGAAATTCGGCGAAGTCACGCCAGTGGAAGTCGGCGGGGCCGAGGCCGTGGCCGACGGCATCGAGGAGGGATTTTATATCGGTGACGCGGCTGGCTTTTTGAGGTTGGGTTTGGACAGTGAAGGGGAGGAGGGCGTTGAATTCGTCTGGGGATTTGGGGAGGGAGAGGACGGCACCGCCGGCTTTTACGAAGAGATCGAGGGCGGTTTTGGTGGCGGGGGCGTCGTCATTGGATATCTCGCCGAGGAGGACGACGCCGGTGGGCGGGAGATTTTTGAGCGAGCCGTTGAGATCGATATTGAGTTGGAGTTTTTGCGCGAACGTTCTGCCCCGTGGGCCGCCGAGGTAGATGGCGGGTCGGTTGGCGGGAGTGGCGGCGTAATCGAGGAGGTTGCGTGCGAGGAGAGTGGCGGCGGGGTCTTTGCCGACGCGGGCGGTGAGATCGAATTGGGAGAAGAGAATGCTGCCGGCGCCGCAGGGCCATTCGAGGAGGGGCGAGTAGCGCATGTCGAATTCGCCATCGACGATGGAGGAGAAGTTTCCGTGGTGGGGGACTTCGATGACGACGGAGGCGACGATGCCGTAGTTGCCCCAGTGCATGCAGCGGGGGCGGGCGATGTTGAGGTCAAGGGGGAGTTGGTCAGGGAGGAGGGTGGCGCTGCCGCGCCAGTCGGCGAGGACGGAAGTTTCGAGGCCACGGAGGAGGGGGTGATTGGGCTGGCGGGGGTAGAGTCGGCGGGAGAAGGTTTCTTCCGCGCGGAAGCCGAAGCGGAGGAGGGTGGCGCGTTGCTGTTCGAGGATGATGACTTTGAGGCCGCGGGTGAGGTCGTTGGCGGTGAAGGGCAGGGATTCGGCGGAGGTGAGGGCGTTGCGGCCGATGATGAGGGTATCGGTGGGGTTGAGGGGTTGGCCGGGTTTCCAGGGTGTGGGGGTTGCGAATTGGGTGACCCAAGTGGATTCGTTGGCGGGGTCCCACAGAAGGAGGGACGCTTTTTTGATAGCTTCCGGCGGGGGGAGGATTTGGAATTTGAACGTATCGGTGCTGAAGTCCTTGCCATCCTGGGTGACTTTGAGGCGGATTTCTCCGGACGAGCGTGAGGCGTCTTTGGGGACGGTGAACGAGATGGGGACTTTGCGGATTTCTGCCGCGGCGAGGGGAAGTTTGAGCGTGTCGCCGGCGATGCGGGTGCTGGCGAGGGTGGCTTCCCATTCGGTGGTGACGCTGGTGGGCCAACCGGAATCCCAGAGGGCGATGATTTGTTTGTCGATTTTTTCGCCGGGGAAAAAGGTGTGGTCTTTGGCGGTGAAGCGTTCGGCAGAGCCAGCGAGGTAGACGAGGAGCGGCTGCTGCGTTTCGTGAAAGACATCGTAATAGGGATTGGCCCAGTCGGGGCGGCGGCGGAGTTCTTCGTCGGTGCCTTTGAGGTGGGTGTAGAAAAAGCAGCCCATGGGGCCGCTGCGTTCACCACCGAAGCCGACGTTCCACATCCAGGGGTGATTGCCGCCGTTTTGGCCGAACGTGCGCCAGGCGCGGTTGGTGCGGCGGACGTACTCGGTGACGACGGGGAAGAAGCCGGTTTGGGTGCCGGCGATATTGATTTCGGAAGGGCCGCCGAGTTTGTAGAAGGTATTCCCGCCGTGGCCGGAGGGATTGCTGAGCGTCATGTCTTGAACGCGGGTGACGTAGTCGCTGCCTTCGAGGCGGTAGGCTTCGTCGCCGAGGTAGATGGCGCAATATTCGGTGTATTGAGGATCGGGTGCCCCCTTGTGCCAGAAGTTGGCGAAGTAGGGAGGGCCGAACTCGACGGCGGCGAAGGGTTTTTTGCCCGTGGCGCCCCATACGCTGAGCCATTCTTCACGCTCCTGCATGGGGATGAGGTTGAGGTACATGTTGGCGGAGGCGAAGGGGGTGGTGTTGCCATCGGCGTGCGAGGTGACGGTGCGTGTGGGGTCGATTTTTTGGACGATGGTGGAGGCGTGGGCGAGGAGGGAGAAGGTGGGGACACTTTGTTCTTCCGGGGTGAGAGCTTGACCGATGAGCGGGGGCATGGAGTGCGCCTGGGGGACGCAGATGTTCATGCCGAGGTTCCAGACGAGGATGGAGGGATGATTTTTATAGCGGGAGATTTCCATCCGGGTGCCGCGGGCATAGTACTCGTCGACGCGGGGGTCGGTTTCGCGGGAATCGAAGCCTTCGATCGATTTGAGGGGGGCGATGAGGGCCATGCCGTGACGATCGAGGGTGGGGGCGAGGGCGTCGATTTCATCGTGGGCACCCCAGCCGGTGAACCAGGGGCGGTTGCGCGGTTGGATTTCGACGGTGTTGAAGCCGAGGGCTTGGAAGAAGGGGATGTTGTTGTCGGCGACGCCCCAGTGCCAGAGCAGGTGGAAGCGGCAGGGGTGGCCGTTGAGAAACATTTCGCGGCCTTCGATCCAAAACTCGCGGAAGCCGAAGGGTTGGGGGCCCCAGGAGTCGAGGAGTGTGCCGTCTTTGGCGGCGACGGTGAGGGTGATGGTGTAGAGGTACGGGCGGTCGAGTTCCCAGAGGATGGGGTCTTTCCAGGGGAAGGTGACGGGCTGGGTGGATTCACCGGCGGGGAGGGCGGGGATGGCGGCGGTGAATTCATGGACAGGTTTGCCGTTGGGGCCGACGATTTTGGCGCGGAGGGTGAGGTTGGTTTGAGCTTGGGCGCTGTAGAAATCGAGTTGGACGTTGAGGGCTTTTTGGCGAAAGGAGGGCATGAGGAAGGCGTCGATGAGGGCGGCTTGGGGAGCGACGGCGTCGAGGCGAAGGGAGCCGGTGATGCCGAGGGTGCCGGAGCCGGCGTGCTCGAAGACTCCGCGAAGGCGTTGGCGAGTGTCGCGTTGGATGAAGAGTCGGAGAGTTTGTTTTTTTGCGGGCTTGATGAAGTCGGTGAGATCGAGGCAATCGCCGGGGGGCGTGAAGGTGCCGGCCTTGACGCCATCGATGAAGACGATGGCGGATTGTTCGAGGAGTTGGCAGCGGAGGAGGAAGCGGGAGGCGGGCCAATCGGCGGGAGTTTGCACGGTGCGCTCGAGCCAGACGGCGGGGAAATCACCGGGGGCTTGGCCGGGGATTTTCATGGTTTTCCAGGCGTCGGCGGTGGGGGGGGCGTCTTC
>JBBRWV010000145.1:0-8361 GCA_038248985.1 Phycisphaerae bacterium | reverse complement strand
GGGGGTTTCGGGGGGGGCGAAGAAGGGTGGGGCGGAGGTGCAGTTGGCGGGGGTGTTTGAGAGGAAGCTGCTGACGAAGTTGAAGTTTGATTCAGTGATGGATCCGGGGCCGAAGGTGACGCAGTTGGTGTTTCCGGATGTGGCGACGTATCTGCATTTGAACAAGAGTGTGTTTGCGTTAAATGAGCCGTTGACGGTGTATGCGGTGGTACGGATGACGAACGAGGCGGAGGGGCGGGGTATACCGGCGGGGTTGTGGATAGGGGATCCGGGAGAGAAGGCGATGACGACGGGGTCGGCGAAGTTGCAGGTGGTGCGGGTGAGCGGGGGTAAGGAAGAGGAGATGGGGGTGACGAAGGCGTTGTCGGTGGGGTCGGGAAATATGGGGTGGCGGGCGATGCAGATGGGGGAAGGGCGGACGTATTTGGGGGTGGGAGGCTACTGGGTGACGTCGGGGGATTTGCGGAACGTGACGGGGGGGAAGCTATCGGCGGGGGAATATGTGGCGCGTTTTTGGGCAGATGGTCAGCGGGCGGAGGCGAAGTTTACGGTAGGGAATGAGAAGTGGGGGGGAGCGGCGGCGGGGGTGAGGGAGGTGGCGGGGACGCAGGCTTCGACACGGGCTTCGACGCAGGCGGGGAGTCAGCCGAGCACGCAGGTGGCGGTGAAGGGGAAGGTGTCGGAGACGGTGATGATGGAGATATCCGGGGGATGGGGCGCGCGGGTGGGGAAGGTGTGGCCGCTGCAGCAGGGGTATGGGAACTATCGGAAGATCGATGATTTTGTGACGGGGCTGAACATGGGATTGGGGAACGGGGATGCGGGTCGGTACTACATGCGGATGAGCGATGTGCCGGCGGCGGATGAGGCGGTATCGGTGGGGCTGGTGGTGGAGAGGGCGAAGAATGGGACGATGGAGACGTTGAAGATCACGTTGAAGTCGGTGGATCCGAAGAAGCCGGCGCGGTTGCCGATGTATCCGACGGTGTTTTTGATGTTTGAGAATTTGGAGGCGGTGAATACGGGTCGGCCGGTGAATACGGGCCGGTCGTGGATGCAGGGTGGTGGGGAGTTTGTG
This sequence comes from Phycisphaerae bacterium, assembly GCA_038248985.1. Taxonomy (GTDB): domain Bacteria; phylum Planctomycetota; class Phycisphaerae; order WQYP01; family WQYP01; genus JBBRWV01. Next base: position 7,283 of record JBBRWV010000145.1, on the reverse strand, counting down.
TTGAACGACCCGGTGGTGATCGAGATGACATTGCAGCCGCAGTGGGCGCAGATGATGCCTTTCAAGGGGAAGGCGCAGGTACGGGCGGTGATTGCGGGGACGTTGGTGCCGGTGGCGAGCGTGCAGCGTGGAGAGGGGGACGCGTACATGCAGCAGAATGAGGCGATGCGGCGTATGGTGGGGAAGGGGGGTTGGGTGGGGATAGTGAAGTCGGAGCCGGTGGAGATTCGGGTGACGGAGGATGGGAAGGCGGTGCAGGGGGTGGAGGCGGACTGACGAATGACGACTGACGAATGGAGGGGGCTTCATTGACCATTAAGAATTGCCAAAGGGCGATTATCAGTGGATAGTGCGGGCGCGAGCGGGTTTTTATTTCGAGGCTTTTTTTTTGGGGTTTTTCATGGGGACGGAGCGGGCGGGGTTGATGGTTTCGGGGATGTGGCGGCCGCGGGATCGGGCGGGGTTGCGGAACTGGGTGCGGGTGCATTTGAAGATGGATTTGCCGGAGCGGGGGATGTGTGCGGGGCACTGTTCGCCGCTGGATTATTTGGCGCACAGTTTTTTTGAGGAGGCGGGGGACAGCGTGGTGTGGGCGTGTCGAGGCGGGGGGAAGACGATGATGGGGGCGGTGGCGACGCTGCTGGAGCTGGTGCATAAGCCGGGGATCGAGGTGCGGATATTGGGGGGGAGTTTGGAACAGTCGGACAAGATGTATGGGTATTTGCGGGGGTTGATGGAGGAGGCGGGGATGGGGGAGTGGGTGGCGGGGAAGGCGAGCGGGCGGCGGCTGGTGCTGGAGAATGGATCGCGGGTGGAGGTTTTGGCGCAGTCGGACACGAGCGTGCGGGGGCAGCGGGTGCAGAGGCTGCGGTGCGATGAGGTGGAGTTGTTTGATCGGGGGGTGTGGAGCGCGGCGCAGTTGGTGACGCGTTCAACGGAGGATGAGCGGGGGCGGAAGATCCGGGCGGGGATCGAGGCGTTTTCGACGATGCATGTGCCGGGGGGATTGATGACGGAGATTGTGGGAGGTGGTCGGAAGGTGTTTTCGTGGTGCGTGTGGGATGTGATCGAGAAGTGCGGGGAGGAGCGGGCGTGCGGGAGTTGTGGGTTGTGGAACGAGTGCCGGGGGCGGGCGAAGGAGGGGACGGGGTTTGTGAAGATAGACGATGTACTGGCGATGCGTGGTCGGGTGTCGCGGGGGGTGTGGCGGCACGAGATGTTGTGTGAGCCGCCGCGGTATGAGGATGCGGTGTTGGGGAGTTTTGTGCGGGGGAGGCATGTGAGGGCGTGGGGTGGGCAGGGGTTGCCGGCGCGGGTGGTGTTGGGGGTGGATTTTGGTTTTGCGGGGGCGTTTGTGGGGTTGTTTTTGGGGGTGTGGCGGGATGCTTTGGGGGAGGTGTGTGTGCATGTGTTGGAGTAGGTGGTGACGCGGGAGTTGACGCTGGAGCGGAGCATTGCGGCGCTGAAGGCGAAGGGGATGCGGGTGGATCTGGTGCGGTGCGATGTGGCGGGCCGTCAGGTGAATGCGCAGACGGGGAAGACGGATGTGCGGGTGCTGGAGGAGGCGGGGTTTGCGGTGAAGTGCCGGGGGATGGTGGTGGAGGAGGGGCTGGGGGTGATCGAGGGGTTGTTGATGCCGGCGGCGGGCGGGGAGCGATTGTGGGTGGATCCGAAATGCGTGCGGTTGATCGCGGCGCTGGAGGGGTATCGGCGGGGGGTGGATGGGAAGCCGGTGAAGGATGGGGTGCATGATCATTTGGTGGATGCGTTGAGGTATGGGTTGGTGGAGGAGGTGCGGGTGAGGAAGGGGGTGGAGGTGCTGTGGTATTGAGAGGGGGGACGTGAGGGGACGGATTGATAAATTATCACTTGGGGGAGGTGCGTGGGCGCGGGGAGATTCTGTTAAATTTTGGGAGGGGTCTCCTGGGGGAGGATTTTGGGTTGGGGTTTGGAGGAGGGGTGGAGGAATTCGGTGAGTTTGGTGATGGTGACGAAGAAGACGGGGACGAAGAAGATGGCGAGGAAGGTGGCGGCGAGCATGCCGCCGATGACGCCGGTGCCGATGGAGTGTCGGGCGGCAGCGCCGGCGCCGGAGGAAATGACGAGGGGTGCGACGCCGAGGATGAAGGCGAGGGAGGTCATGACGATGGGGCGGAAGCGGAGGCGAGCGGCTTCGATGGCGGCCTGGGTGATGGGGACGCCTTCGTTGTGTCGGGCGACGCAGAATTCGACGATGAGGATGGCGTTTTTGGCGGAGAGGCCGACGAGGGTGAGGAGTCCGACCTGGAAGTAGATGTCCTGGGAGAGTTCGCGGAAGAAGATGGCGAGGAGGGCGCCCATGGCGGCGATGGGGACGGTGAGGAGGACGGCGATGGGGAGGGTCCATTTTTCGTAGAGTGCGGCGAGGACGAGGAAGACGACGACGAGGCCGAAGGCGAGGACGTAGGGTGCGGAGTTACCGGCTTTGATTTCCTGGTAGCTGGCGCCGGAGAATTCGTGGGAGTAGCCGACGGGGAGGGTGGACTGGGCGAGGGAGTTGATGAGTTGGAGGGCGTCGCCGGAGCTGACGCCGCGAGCTGGGGTGCCGGAGACTTTGACGGAGGGGAAGCCGTTGAAGCGGGTGACGGCATTGGGACCGGCGATGAATTTGGAATTGAGGAGTCCGGCGAGGGGGACCATTTGGTGGTGGGTATTGCGGACGAGGAAGCGGTCGATATCGGCGGGGGATTTGCGGAAGGGGGCATCGGCCTGGAGCTGGACGCGCCAGATGCGGCCGAATTTTTCGAAGTCATTGATGTAGAGTGATCCGAGGTAGGCCTGGAGGGTGTCGAAGACTTCGTTGATGGGGACGGAGCGTGTTTTGGCGAGGTCGCGGTCGAGGTCGAGGAAGAGTTGGGGCTGGCGGACTTTGAGGGTGGTGAGGGGGTATTCGATTTGGCCGGTGGAGAGGGCGGCGCCGACGAATTTATCGGTGACGGCGGCGAGTTGGGGGATGGAGGCATCGCCTTTGGATTGGATTTCGAATTCGAAGCCGGCGCGGTCGCCGAGACCGGGGATGGCGGGGAGGTTGATGCTGAAGATCATGGCGTCGGGGTTGGAGGCGAAGTGCATATTGGCGGCGCGGGCGACGTCGGCGACGTGCATGCCGGGGGCGTGGCGTTGATCGAAGGGTTTGAGGCCGATAAAGAAGGTGGCGCTGGAGGTGGTGGCGCCGGTGGTGAAGTCAAAGCCGCCGAGGGCGACGACGTTCTGGACGGCGGGATGTTGGCCGTAGAATTCTTCGACTTGTTTCATGACGGCGTCGGTGCGTTGGAGGGAGGCGCCGTCGGGGAGTTGGACGATGGTGACGAGGAAGCCCTGATCTTCATCAGGGACGAGGGAGGTGGGGACGAGTTTGTTGAGTTTGTAGGTGGCAAAGAGGAGCGCGGCGAAGACGAGGAAGGAGACGAGGGAGAAGCGGATCATCTGGCGGACGCCGTAGGTGAAGGAATCGGTGAGGTGTGCGAAGAGGGCATCGAACCAGCGGAAGAAGACGAATTTGTTGTGGTTGGGTTTGAGGAGGATGCGGCAGAGTGCGGGGGAGAGGGTGAGGGCGACGATGCCGGAGATGATGACGGAGACGGCGATGGTGATGGCGAACTGGCGGTAGAGCTGGCCGGTGAGGCCGCCGAGGAAGGCGACGGGGACGAAGACGGCGGTGAGGACGAGGACGATGGCGATGACGGGACCGGTGACTTGTTGCATGGCTTTGACGGTGGCGTCGCGGGGGTTGAGGTGTTCATCGTGCATGAGACGTTCGACGTTTTCGACGACGACGATGGCGTCATCGACGACGATGCCGATGGCGAGGACGAGGCCGAAGAGGGTGAGGGTGTTGATGGTGAAGCCGAGGGCGGCGAGGCCGGCGAAGGTGCCGATGATGGCGACGGGGACGGCGAGGAGGGGGATGAGGGTGGCGCGCCAGGAACCGAGGAAGAGGAAGACGACGAGGATGACGAGTCCGACGGCTTCGACGAGGGTTTTGATGACTTCGTTGATGGAGAGGTCGATGTAGGGGGCGGTGTTGTAGGGGTCTTTCCAGTCGACGCCCTGGGGGAAGGTTTTCTGGAGGGTGTTCATGGTTTCTTCGAGGTTTTTGGCGGCTTCGAGGGCGTTGGCGCCGACCTGGAGGTTGACGAGGATGAAGGCGGTGGCGCGGCCGTTGAGTCGGCCAAACTGGGAGTAGCTGGCGGAGCCCATTTCAGCGCGGGCGACGTCGCCGACGCGGACGTTGGAGCCGTCGGGGTTGGCGCGGAGGAGGATGTTGTTGTATTGGGCGGGTTCGACGAGTCGTCCGCTGGTGATGGCGCTGGCGGTGATGGCGCCTTCGGCGTGGGGTCGTTGGCCGATGGAGCCGGCGGGGAAGACGGCGTTTTGTTCGCGGACGGCGGCGGCGACGTCGGAGACGGTGAGGTTATTGTGGGCGAGTTTTTCGGGGTTGATCCAGAGGCGCATGGCGTAATCTTTGGCGCCGAAGACCTGGGCGTCGCCGATGCCTTTGACGCGTTTGATGGAGTCGAGGAGGTTGATGGTGGCGTAGTTGGAGAGGAAGACGTCATCATATTGGGGGTTGTCGGAGCGGAGGGCGATGACGGCGAGCATGGCGGAGGAGGCCTTGGTGACGGTGATGCCCTGGCGGGTGACTTCCTGGGGGAGGCGGGGGGTGGCGATGGAGAGGCGGTTTTGGATTTCGACGGCGGCGATGTCCTGATTGGTGCCGACTTCGAAGGTGGCGGTGATGGTGAGGGTGCCGTCGTTGGTGGATTGGGAGCGGTAGTAGAGGAGGCCTTTGGCGCCGGAGAGTTGTTGTTCGATGGGGGCGGCGACGGAGCGGGAGACGGTTTCGGCATCGGCACCGGGGTAGACGGCGTTGATGCGGATGGTGGGGGGGACGATGGAGGGGTATTGCTCGATAGGGAGGAAGAAGGCGGCGGCACCGCCGGCGATGACGATGAGGATGGAGAGGACGCAGGCGAAGACGGGTCGGTCAATGAAAAATTTAGCGAGCATAAAGCGATCCTGTGAGGGAGAGGGGGGAAACGCGGGGGAGGGTTATTTAGCGGGGAGGGAGGCCGGCGGTGATGCGGGAGCGGAGGTGGGGGCGGGGGCGGGTGTGGAGGTGGGGTGAGATTCGGGGAGGACGGCGATGGGGGAGCCAGGGGGGAGCATGACGAGGTGGTCGAGGATGACTCGGTCGCCGGGGTTGAGGCCGGAGTTGACGATCCAGTAGGAGGTGGTCCACTCGCCGAGGACGACGGGTCGGGGTTCGGCCTGGTTGTGGGCGTTGGCGAGCATGACGATGGCGCCTTTGGGGGTTTGGAGGACGGCGGATTGGGGGACGGCGAGGACGTTTTTGCGTTCGAGGCCGAGGACTTCGGCGCGGACGAACTGTCCGGGGCGGAGGAGGAGGTCGGAGTTGGCAAGGGTGGCGCGGATGAGTGCGGTGCCGGTGGCGGGATCGACGTAGGAGTCAACGAAGTCGATGGTGCCGAGTTGGGAGTAGATGCTGCCATCGGCGAGTCTGACGCGGATTTTGAGGGCTTTGTTTTTGAACATGGTGCCGGCGTCGGCGAGGAGTTGGTTTTGGATGAGGTCGCGTTCGGAGACGGGGAACTGGACGTAGATGGGGTCGACCTTGCGGATGACGGCGAGGAGGCTGTCGGCGGCGGGGTTCATGGTGTCGAGGTAGCTGCCGACGTCTTTCATGGCTTTGCCGGCGATGCCGGTGATGGGGGCTTTGACGATGGTGTAGCTGAGGTCGAGTTCGGCTTTTTGGATGCGTGCTCGGGCGGCGAGGATGTCGGCGGCGGAGACGGCGAGGGTGGTTTCCCAGTCTTCGAGTTCTTTGAGGGTGACGACGTCTTTGGAGATGAGGGATTTGTAGCGTTCGACTTGTTTGCGGGCCTGTTCGTTGCGGGCCTGGGCCTGGAGGAGGGCGGCGTTTTCGAGGCTGAGCTGGGATTCGAGGTTGGTGCGTTCGAGGAGGAAGAGGGTTTGTCCTTCGGTGACGGCGTAGCCTTCTTCGAAGAGGCGTTTTTGGAGGTAGGCGGCGACACGGGCGCGGACTTCGACGGATTTGGAGGATTCGGTTTGGCCGAGGTAGGAGAGTTCTACAGGGACGGTGGTGGGGGTGACGGTGAAGACGTGAACGGGGATGGTGGGGGGGGCGTGGTGGGGCGGGGCACCGGAGGCGGTCTGGTGGTATTTGAAGTAGTAGAGGGCGACGGCGCCGGCGATGAGGAAGGAGAGGGCGAAGAGGGTCCACCAGCCGACGCGTCCGCGGGTTTCGGGGTTGGGGGCGGGGCGTGGGGGGTGAGCGGAGGCGGGTTTAGGAGTAGGTGCGGCAGTTTGGGACATAACGGGTACTCACTTTTATCAGGCGCGTTTTTTTTGACGGCGGGCGGATTCCGTGGGGGCGAGGATTCCGTGAAGGAAGATGTCGAGAATTTCGCCGGCTTGTTGCTGGAAGGATTTATCATGGCGGGCGAAGTACTGGGTGAAGATTGTGCCATAGACGAGGTTGAGGGCGACGTCCATGATGCGGTCGGTGGGGATATCGCGGACGCGACCGGAGCGGATGATTTCGACGGCGTCGCAGCGTTGGGGGTCGCAGTGGTTTTTGATGTATTCGAAGAAGCTGGGGGTGCGGCGGTCGCGGAATTCGGCGCGTTCCTGGATGAGGAGTTCGACGTATTGGGGGTGTGCGTCGAAGAAGGCGAGGGTGGTGCGGATGGAGATGATGACGTTTTCGAGGGGGTCATTGGTGAGTACGGCGTCGGTGGCGGCGAGCATTTCGCGCATGACGCGGTCGACGGCGGCTTCGAAGAGGTTTTTTTTGGAGGGGAAGTAGCGGAAGAGAGTGCCTTTGGAGCAGGCGGCGTCGCGGGCGAGGGCGTTGAGGTCGATTTCGGTGTAGCCGACTTTGGCGAAGTGGGGGATGGCGCAGCGGAGGATGTCATCGCGGCGTCGTTGGGCGAGGTCGCGGTTGTGGGGGCGTCCGAGTTTGGCGGGAGCTTTGGGCATGGGGTTCCATTTATTGACTGACTGGTCAGTTAATATATGCGGCGCGTGGGGGGGAGTCAAGGCGAGGGCAGAAAGGAGGACGTAAGGACCGGCGCATCAACAACTGTCAATGATTTACTGGGGCACGGCCACATAGTTCCACTTGGGTAGCAGGTCGTCGAAGCGCAGTCGCATCGTGGCCTTGAAGTCGTCGGCCACGGTGCGTCGCGTCTCGTAGATGC
>JBBRWV010000144.1:0-8439 GCA_038248985.1 Phycisphaerae bacterium | reverse complement strand
CTTTACCACCTCCCCCCCACCAATCAAATCTCCTCCCCTACCCCTCGCCACCCCCCAATCAAGGCAAACCCCTCCCCCGACCCCACTCGGATACTTACAACCTCTGCAACTTTCCCCCTCCTCACCCGTTTATCCCCCGCCAGCGCTCTCGCATAATAACTCCCGTGAAATACTCCCCCGAACGATCCGTTAATCATATATGCCCCCCCCGCGACGTTCGCGCCCCGGGCCGACACCCCCACCGTCACGCGCCTCCGGCGCAGGAGAGTCCGTCCATGAAGTCCCTCAAAATACTCCTCGCCCTCCTCACCGTCTCCCTCGGTGCCGCCTCCGTCATGGTCAACGCCGCCCCCGCCGGCCACAAAGATGGCCCCGCCACCACCCAGTCCGCCACCACCAAAGCCGCCACCCTCCTCGGCGAAATCACCAAAATCAACACCACCTCCATCAACCTCACCCTCAAACCCAAAAACAAAGGCGCTCAACCCGAAGAAAAAACCCTCACCCTCGCCGACAACTGCGAAATCACCATCGACAAAGAAAAGAAAGCCCTCGGCGACCTCAAAGTCGGCGAAAAAGCCAAAGTCACCCTCGACGCCCCCGATGGCAAAGCCGTCAAAATCGCAGTCACCACCAAAGCCGCCAACAAACCTCCCGCCAAACCCCAAACCAAACCCAAATCCCCCTGATACCCCCACTCGCACAACACCCACGCTATCCTCCTCCTCACGGCGGCCCGAGCAACCCTCGAGCCGCCGTGCGTCTTTTTCCCACCCCTTCTTCTTGCTTCTCCCCCGCTAAACACTCCCCTTCCCCCTCCCCTGCGCCTATTATTATTCTCTCCCTCAATCCTCCCAAATAAGGAGCCTCACCATGCCTCTCCTATCCGTCGGCAAAGAAAACTCCGGCCACATCGAACTCTACTACGAAGATCACGGCTCCGGAAAACCCGTCCTCCTCGTCCACGGCTGGCCCCTCAGCGGCACCTCCTACGAAAAACAAACCCTCGCCCTCATCGCCAATGGCTACCGCGTCATCACCTACGACCGCCGCGGCTTCGGCAAATCCTCCCAACCCACCACCGGCTACAACTACGACACCCTCGCCGAAGACCTCCACAAACTCGTCGCCAAACTCGACCTCCACGACGCCGCCCTCGTCGGCTTCTCCATGGGCGGCGGCGAAGTCGCACGCTACCTCGCCACCCACGGCTCCGACCGCTTCAAAAAAGCCGCCTTCCTCGCCGCCATCCCGCCCTTCCTCCTCAAAACCGTCGATAACCCCTGCGGCATGGACTCCTCCGTCTTCGCCGACATCAAAAAAGCCCTCACCGCTGACCGCCCCGCCTTCCTCGCCGCCTTCTTCCAAAATTTCTACAACCTCGACCTCCTCCTCCATAAACGCATCTCCAACCACGTCGTCCAACTCTCTTGGGCCACCGCCGTCGCCGCCTCCCCCAAAGCCACCCTCGACTGCGTCTCCGCCTGGCTCACGGACTTCCGACCTGACCTCGCCAAAATCTCCCTCCCCACACTCGTCCTCCACGGCGACGCCGACCGCATCCTCCCCCTCGCCGCCACCGGTCTACGCCTCCACAACTCCCTCCCCCACAGCCACCTCACCGTCCTCCCAAACGCCCCCCACGGCCTCCTCTGGACCCACGCCGACGAAGTCAACCGCGAACTCCTCGCCTTCCTCCATCAATAAAAAAACCCGCGCACGCGTTGCCCTTGGTTTGATCGGCTCTTTCTCAAAGTTCTCCCCGCTATCAAATCGCCACCGTTGCACACTCGCCAATACGCTCGCAACAAGGCTCACCCCACACGCGGGCAAGCACGCCGGCGATCTTCTTCTCGAACCGCTCGACGAGCGCCCGATTCCCCACCACCAGCCCCTGCTCGGTTTCGATCTCGGCGACGATCTGCTGCTGGAGGGCTAGCGGGGGGAGGGGGATGGTCAGATTGTTTAGCAACGACTGGGACAGGTTGCTGATGCCTGCGCCCTGCCCGACTGTCTTTATCCGCTCAGCGAAGTCGCGCGATTTGAAGAAGTGCGCGAGGAAGATCGGCGACACCCGGTCATCCTTGACCCGACCTCGGATTGAGAACCCCGTGAACGTGACGCGTTTGTCCGTCTTCGGGAAGATCATTGAGCGTCCGACAAGATCGGGGTTGCCATTCGAGCGCACAAATAAAACATCGTTCGGCTTGAGGAAATACTCTTCGCCTAGCGGTTCATCGAGATGGACTTCGTCGAGCGTCGTGACAGGGACGTGCAAGTGCTTCTGAAAGTCGCCGACGCCAACGATCTTCACCGCGTGGCCCGTTTCGCCGGTCTTGAAGTTGAGCCCGTTCTTAAAGTCGCACAACTCGCCCAACTCCACCATCGGCCAGTCGGGTTGGATGGGGATGTGGGGGTGGTAGTGGTCGAGGACGGCGCGGGCGCCGTCGATCACCTTTTGGTACCCCTCGATCTCCGCCACGATCTCCTTCTGCACCGACAGCGGCGGAAGGGGGATTTGGAAGTTCTCGATGTACGCGCGCGGCACTCGCTGTAGGCCGCCGGTGCCGGTCATCTGCTCGATGGCGGCGTTGCGGAACATCTCATTGCAGACGCAGAAATAGATGAACTCGGGCAACACGCGATCGGACGCACGAAGGACATAGAACTCACTGGAGCCGAACCCGATGCCGTTCGTTAGGTCGCGGGTGATCCCGGCTTTGCCATTCTCGAAGCAAGGCGTGACCTTCGCGACGAGAACGTCGTTGTCTTTGAAGTAGGTGTAGCTGGTGCCGACTTCGGAAAGCTTTTTGGTTTCCTTCGGGGCGAACGCCATGCGTTTCTCGCCGAGGTCGGCCATCGGAACGAATGAGACGACCGTATCGGGCGGCAAACTCAGGGCTTCGCTCTTGGGCGGGTTGATCGTGCAGACTTCGCTGATTGGCACGAGCGGGTAAATGTGCGATCGCGCGCCGTTCTCCCGATACCGCTCCCCGCTCAGATTGAAATCCCCGTTCGCCGCGAGCTTTTCCTTGGGGACGATCAGGCCGAGCGTGGGCATCCAGCCTTCGGAAGCACCCTCACCCTGCCCTCTCCCGGAGGGAGAGGGTAAGACGGATTCGCGGCCGCGCAGGCGGCGCAGGTACTCGGCGATCTCGGCGGCGGCCTGGGGGAGGTCGTTCTTTTCGATCGCCCGCCGCTGTGCGCCCAGGCCGAACCCATCCGATTCGATCTTGAAGAAGCCGACCGTGTCGGATTGTTTGGCGAGCGATCTATCGAGGATGAGGATGGACGTCTTCACGCCGCTGTAGGGCTGGAAGATGCCCGCGGGCAGGGAGACGACGGCGACGAGGTAGCTTTCCACGAGCATCTTCCGCAGTTGCGTGTAGGCGTTCTGCGATTGGAAGATGATCCCCTCGGGCACGATGATCCCCGCGCGGCCGGTGGGGGTGAGGTGCTCGGCCATGTAATCGACGAAGAGCACTTCGCTGCGCTTGGACTTGACGGAAAAGCGGTCGTGCGGCTTGATGCCGCCCTTGGGGCTCATGAACGGGGGATTGGCGAGGATGACGTCGGCGGTCTCGTTCCACTTGTCCTGAGAGGTGAGCGTGTCGTATTCGTCGATCTCTGGTGCGGTGAAGCCGTGCAGGTAGAGATTGACGAGGGACAGGCGGACCATGTCGGGGGAGATGTCGTAGCCCAGAAAGTTATGGGCGAGGCGTTTTTTGTCATCGGGGGTGAGCGTGGAATGCCCTTTGGTATCGGTAGTGGCTTTGAGGATGTGCTTGTAGGAAGAGATGAGAAAACCGGCGGTGCCGCAGGCGGGGTCGAGGACGGTTTCGTTTTTCTTAGGGTCCACAACCTCCACGATGAAATCGATGATGTGGCGCGGCGTGCGAAACTGGCCCGCATCCCCCTGTGCGCCCAGGACGGAGAGCAGGTATTCAAAGGCATCGCCGAGTTTTTCGGAGTGGTCATAGGAGAATTCGTCGATGATTTTGAGGAACATTTTGAGGGTTTCAGGATCGCGGTACGGAAGGTACGCGTTTTTGAAGATGGTGCGAAAAAGAGGCGGGATGCCGGGGTTTTCCGGCATGCGGGTGATGGCTTCGGCATAGAGGGCGAGCGTTTCATGCCCGCCCAGGCCGGCGCGGAGGAGTTTCGGCCAGCCGTACTTGGCGAAAAATTTGGCGAAAAATTTGCGTTTGCCCCCGAGTTCTTCGGCTTGGGCGTCCATGTCATCCATGAATTTGTAGATCAGCGCGATGGTGATTTGCTCGACCTGGGATTTAGGGTCAGGAATTTTGCCGACGAGAATATCGCGGGCGGTATCAATACGGCGTTTCGTGACGGAATCGAGCATAGGGCAATCAGTCCTTGAGTTGTTTGAGGGAAGGCACCGACGTGAGCACCAGCATCTGGCGAATGGCAATCTGATTCAAGCGATGGAGACGTTCGCGTTGTGCGAGCTTCAAATGAATAAACTCGGCGTGGAGGCTTTCAAGATTCGCGAGCACCAACAATTGTACAAGAGTGGCATCATCGCGGATGTTTCCATCCTTGCCGGAGTTGGCGTCGCGCCACTGTCTGGCAGTCAGGCCAAAGAGGGCGACGTTGAGGACATCGGCCTCACTGGCATAGGTGATGGCGACTTGGGCCGGCGTCAGGGTGGCGGGAATGAGGTGGGTTTTGACGGCATCCGTGTGAATCCGGTAGTTGAGCTTCGAGAGGGTGCGATTAAGATTCCAAGCTTGCGACAAACGATTGTTTTCTTCATGTTTCAGGCGTTGGAACTCTTTAATCAGGTAAATTTTGAATTCAGGACTGATCCACATACCGAATTCAAAGGCGATATCTTTGTGGGCATATGTACCGCCGTACCTTCCCGCCGTGGCACGCAGTCCAATGGCGCGGGTTTTATCCACCCATTCGCGCACGCTCAGCTTGTAGCTGTTGAGCCCCGCCTGGCTTCTAATTGTGGCAAATTCGCCATAATTAAAGCGGGGGTTATTGACCCGTTCCCAGATGCCGAGGAACTCGACCGTGTTGCGATTGCGGAGCCAGTCGGAGATGAAAAAATCGCCGTCCTTGGCTTTAAGCATATCCGTCAAGGATATGTAGTCTTCATCTTTCTGAGCGATAATGGTGATGGTCGTCCCGAGCACTTCCATCGTTTTGGCCTTCGACATGGATTCTCCTATTGTGCAAACTGGTTGAGGGAGACGTAGTCTTTGATGTAGCTGGGGATGAGTTGACGGTATTTTTCGGGGATGGCTTTGAGTTCCTGAGCGGAAAAGAGCGGGTTGTTGAAGAGCGCGACGAAGTCTTTGGCGTCAATGATATGACGGAATTGATCACTGGTGGCGTAGGCTTTGAAATAGTTTTTCAGGGCCGGGAGGGCGTCGATTTCGGTAGGTTTGCGGTCGGCGACGAATTTGGCGAACTCTTCTTCGAGGAGTTCGTCTTTGGATTTGAAGTGGGGGATGAGGTTGAAAACTTTTTCGAGAATTTCACGCAGGGTGATGCGCCGGTCAACGGCGGCGGCGCGGCGCAGTTTATCAAGCGAGTAGTACTGATCGGGTTTATCGAAGACTTCCTTGTTGACGTAGTCAATGACTTTGTTCCATTCACCGGCTTCGATGGATTGGGAAATGAAGTCATCGGCCTTAATCGTGTCCTCGAATCTTTCGAAGAACATTCGGTCGATCTTCATGCCCTCCAGGCCGATGGCTTCCTCGCGGATGTTTTTGAGGATGTCCTCGCCGAAGTGCGTGTGGGAATCTTCAGGAGATTTTTTCGGCGGTGAACCTTCGCCAAATTCCTGGGGATCCTCCTGCGAAATGGCCGGAAGTTTAATGACTTCATCGTAGTTGAATTCTTCTTCAAAGTATTCGACGTTGGCGAAAAAGTCGAAGAGTTTGAAGGCGGTCTTTTGCGGGAAATGGATGGATTCTTTGAGCGCGTCGTCGAAGAGTTCATCGAGAAAATTGTGTTTGCGGGTGCCTCGGCCTTTGATCTGGATGAAATCTGTCGGCGAGAAGATGGGGCGGAACAGGCCGATGTTGAGGAGATCGGTGCAATCGTAGCCGGTGGTCATCATGCCCACGGTGACGCAGACGCGGGCTTTGGAAGTTTTGTAGGAGGAGAGGAAGTTGCCCGACCCGAGAAGATTGTTGTTGGCGAAGTTGATGGTGTGCTGTTGTGCCTCTGGGATGCGGCTGGTGACTTGGACGGCAAAATCGGAAGTGTATTTGCCAGGAAATTTCAAGTCCGCGATGAGGTTGAAGATTTGCGTGAGTTTGGCGGCGTGATCCTGACTGACGGCAAAGACGATGGATTTGCCGATCTCCTTGGTGACGGGATCGCGGAGGGCGTTTTCCATCAAGGTTTTGCAGAAGAGTTGGTTGGTGGAGGGAGCGAAGAAACGTTTTTCAAAAGCGCGGTGCTGGTAGGTGGTTTCCTGGTCGTTGCCTTGTTCATCAGTAATTTGAACGACGAAGCCGTCTTCCGAGAGGAGCTTGGTGGTGATGTTGGTGCGGGCATCGACGACGGTGGGGTTGATAAGGAAGCCGTCTTTGACGCCATCGAGGAGGGAATAGCGGAAAGTGGGTTGGCCCTTGTCACAGCCGAAGGTGCGGTAAGTATCCAGCAGGAGACGGCGTTCGTATTCGCGGAGGTCGTTGGTGGTGGGTTCGTGGGGGTCAAATTTTTTGAGATAGTCGCGCGGGGTGGCGGTGAGGCCGAGTTTGTAACCGATGAAAAATTCGAAAACTGCCCGGGCGTTTCCTCCGATGGAGCGGTGAGCCTCATCGGAAATGACGAGGTCGAAATCGGTAGGCGAGAAAATCTGCTGGTATTTGTTGTGATAAAGAAAGGATTGAACAGTGCTGACGACGACTTCGGCGTGCCGCCAATCGTCCTTGTTTTCCTTGAAAATCACGGTTTGGTAGTCATTCGAGAGCAGCGCCTTGAACGCTTTGCGGGCTTGTTCTTCCAGTTCCAGCCGGTCCACAAGGAAGAGGATACGCGAGGCGTTGCCCGTGCGCAGGAAAAGCTTAATGATCGCAGCGGCGGTGAGCGTTTTTCCCGTGCCGGTGGCCATTTCAAAAAGGAAGCGCTCTTTGTCGTCTTTGACGGCGGCTTGGAGAAGATGGATGGCTTTGAGTTGATAGGGCCGAAGGAAGCGGAGTTTGTTGGATTTGAGGAATCCGGGGCGCTCGGCGGGGTTTTGCCAAGCGGCTTCCGTTTTGTAGGTCGGGCGCTGGGATAGAACGATGTAATCGTCTTCGACCGGTTCATTGATGAGCCGTTGAGGGTTGGGGGCTACTTTCTGGTAGCCCGTGACGGAAGACGGAGTTGGGAGGGTCGTGATGATATAAGGGTTGCCCCGCTCAAGATCCCAGAAGTAGTGGAGATTGCCGTTGGAGAGGATGACGAAGCGGCAGTTTTGGGAGCGGGCGTATTTACGCGCTTGTTCTTTGCCGTCGAGGGGGTCTTTGTTTTCCGCTTTGGCCTCAAGAACGATGAGGGCGAAGCCTTTTTCACTGAGGAGAAGAAAGTCGACGAACCCTTTGGTGGTTTTGTCAAAGTTGTCGCCCAGGGCATCGAGTGCCGAAGTGGTGAGCGCCACTGCGGCTTCGAGTCGGATATTGGCCGGCTTGGTCCCCTCTGGAAGAAAGCGCCATCCGGCCTGCTCAAGGAGTTTGTTGATCTTGATGCGTGCTGCTGCTTCTTTCATGCGAAGTTCTGGTCCTTCGTGAATGGATAATCGGAATGGCCCCCTGCGTGGAGTTGGAAGAGTAACCCACTCGGCGATTTTGGGCTAGCGGAAAGACACCGGCGCGGAAGCTTTGGGCGCGCTGTTCCGCAATGGTGGTCCTTGCGAGCTCACCCCTCACACAGCCCCTCCTCTCCCACCCCCTTCACCCCCCTCATTCTCGGACCTCCCACCCTCCCCCTTAATTCTTCACCAGTTCCTTAC
Organism: Phycisphaerae bacterium; assembly: GCA_038248985.1. Classification (GTDB taxonomy): domain Bacteria; phylum Planctomycetota; class Phycisphaerae; order WQYP01; family WQYP01; genus JBBRWV01. The sequence goes on along the minus strand of JBBRWV010000144.1, from coordinate 458 downwards.
CCCCCTCAGCCGATACTCCCTCCGTCCTCCCGTAACACGCTTTCTAGTACTGGAAAGACGCATGACCGACTGGGCCGCCCTCGCCGCCGAACTCCTCGCCTCCCCCGATGACGTCGCCGACGAACGCCGCGCCTTCCCTCGCACCCCCGCACCCTCCGGCGCCCGCGCCTCCCTCCGCTCACGCCACGACCCCGCGCCCCTCCCCATCCACCTCCTTGACCTCTCCGCCACCGGCGCCGGACTCCTCGTCCCCCACCGCCTCACCCCCAACCAATTCGCCATCCTCACCATCCGCTGGCACGGAAAAATCCAACCCATCCTCGCCCGCATCGCCCACTGCTCCCCCCACCATCACCCCCTCACCTCCACCCCCCGTTCGACCCCCCTTACCCCCCCCTCATCCCCCCCATCACCCCTCCCATCACCCCCCCCGTCACCCCCCCCGTCTCCCCCCCTCG
>JBBRWV010000143.1:0-8489 GCA_038248985.1 Phycisphaerae bacterium | reverse complement strand
TACGAGACGCGACGCACCGTGGCCGACGACTTCAAGGCCACGATGCGACTGCGCTTCGACGACCTGCTACCCAAGTGGAACTATGTGGCCGTGCCCCAGTAAATCATTGACAGTTGTTGATGCGCCGGTCCTAAGCTACTCGACCCCGGTGCCGGCAGTCTCCGCGAATGGAGCGCCATGGTGGAGGCGCGTCATGGAGGACAAATGAAAGCTGTGAGGGGGAAAAGGAAGGGGCCAGCGGGGGAGGCGCGGAGAATGTATATTGTCCCATTTTCCCGCTCGTTTTCCCGTTTTCCGGCCGCTGCTACTTTCAGACAGGAAAATATTAAGTGTCCAGACGGTTGAGACACTTAAAGATGGTGTGACGGCAACCGGACGGGAATTACGGAATGCCGCCAGGATTCGGAAACAGATAGGCGGCGGCCCTCTCCTGCTGATTCCAAAGGTGGATTAGACATGGGAATAGGTAGAACGATTTTCTTTGCCACGGCCGGTGATCTGGCGTCGAATCTTCGGGTGCTCGAACGGCAATGGCCGCTGAACTATGCACTTTGCGGCGCGTGGCGAGAGCCTCATGTGCTTGTCTACGCGGGCGTTGACGCGATTCCGGACTTCGGGGTCTCGGCCACAGGAAATGAGACCGGTGACACACAGTATCTAGTGGTACCGGCGGATACCATCATCGCGCCGCGGCAGATCAAGCAGAAGAAAGGCGGCCCGTTTTTCGCGGTGGACGGTATTGCGGTTAATGAGAGTCTGGTCTTTCAGCATGGCGGCATTTTCGGCGATCAGACGTTGATCTCTGGGTATGTGGCTGCGGTCGGTAATTCACGGAAGGTTGCGGACAGCTACAGGACTTTTTCGCGAGCCGTTACTGCGGGATTCGAACTCGTCAATGGAATCAGAGTCGGTCCCGAAGCGCATCAGTTGTGGAGACAGGGCTGGCGGTTCACGCAAAGTACACGGTTTTCACGGGCGTTTGATCTCCGTCTTGCGGACGGGGATGAAGCGAGTTCATGAAATCGCGGGCAATGACGTTGCTGCGGATAATAGTGGGGCTGGGGACTATTGGGGTTGCGAGTGGACGAGGAGGGGGGGCCGTAGAGCGAGTCGGTGACGCGGGCGAGGAAGGCGTAGTGGCTCCTCGGGGATTTACAGTCCATCACACAGTGTTCCCGGCAGTCTGATGAGCCTTGTAGCGGGCGATTTCTTCCTTGAACTGGTTGATCGTTGCTTTTAGCGACCGCATCGTCAATGCGCGAACCCGCTGGTCCTCGCTGGTGTCGAGGCACAGTGCTTCGTAACGCGTCTCCAAAAGCTGGAGTTTGGCACGCGTGTTGGCCAGTTCAACTTCGCTCCTGATGCTCATGGAATCACCTCAATCATTCCTTTGCGAACGCCCCTTCTGTCGGTGCCAAATATGTTGTTTACATATTCCTCAAAATCCGCCGGTCCCACCAGTTTCATTTCGAGAAACGGCAGACCCGCACTCAACTCCGCTTCGGCGTCCGCATCGGTGGGGAAGCCCGGCCCGATCAGGAGCACGCAGTCCACATCGTTGGGTTCCATTATATCGGTGACGAAACTGCCATTCAAAACAATTCGCTGGACGCCGGCGCGGAGCGCCAAGTCGACCATCCAGCGCACGGAATCCATTTGCACGCGGCGCAACTCTGTCGGCCCGCCAAAGCGCTCGGCAATCTCCGCCAAAGTCGCATGGTGAACACCCGGCGGAAGAAAACCGGAATCATTGAACGGTGGAATCATGCGTACTCACAACGAAATCTCGAAGGCCCACCAAGCCCGCGCCCTAGATTTGCAGCCCAAGCCCCCTCCCCCACACCTCGTCACTTCGGCTCCTTCAGCGAATCCGACTTCGGCAAATCCTTCAAATTCCCCAGCCCAAAAACCTCCAAAAAGTACCGCGTCGTCCCATACAACATCGGCCGTCCAATCTCCTCCGCACGCCCCACAATCTTCAGCAAATTGTGCTCCATCAAACTCCGCAACACCTCCCCGCACGCCACCCCGCGAATCACTTCCACCTCCGCCCGCGTCAACGGCTGCTTGTACGCCACAATCGCCAGCGTCTCCAAACTCGCCGGCGTCAACCGCCCCTCATCCTTCTTCCGCACCAGCCGCTCAATATATTCCGCGTACTGCGGCAGCGTCAGCAACTGATACCCCCCCGCTCGCTCCTCAATCCGGTACGCCGCCTGCCGCTCCCCATATTGCCGATTCAATTCCTCCACCACCAGCTTCACCGGCTTCGACGAATCCAATCCCATCGTCTCCGCCAGCTTCCCCGCACTCAAAGGCGTATCGCTCGAAAACAACAACGCCTCCACCACCTGCAGCAGCGGCATAGACTCCGCCGTCAAATCCGCCCGCGCCTCCGGCTCCCCCATCACCACCCCCTCCGCTCTCACCGCCCCCGCACCCCCGCCCACCTCCGCCTCCACGGCTGGCACATTCTCGCTCGGCACACTCGACGATAGTTCTTGTTCGCTCATCCCCCTACTCTAATTGCACCCCGCCATCACCGTCCAGTCTTTCCCCACCCCAACTCCTCGCACCGCGCCCCGCCCCGCGCCTACAATCCCCTCAACCTCACGAAAGGATCCCATGCACGCCACCATCCTCTCCATCGGCGACGAACTCGTCTCCGGCCTCACCCTCAACTCCAACGCCACCTGGCTCTCCCTCCAGCTCACCGCCCTCGGCATCACCACCTCCGCCCACCTCACCGTCGGCGATCAACTCCAACCCATCATCCACGCCATCCAACTCGCCGCCCAAAATCACACCAACCTCCTCCTCATCTCCGGCGGCCTCGGCCCCACCGACGACGACCTCACCCGCCAAGCCCTCGCCTCCGCCCTCCAATCCCCCCTCATCGAAGACCCCCTCGCCCTCGCCCAGCTCCAAGCCTGGTTCGCCCTCCGCAACCGCTCCATGTCCCCCTCCAACCGCCTCCAAATACTCCGCCCCCAATCTGCCTCCATCCTCCAAAACTCCTGCGGCACCGCCCCCGGCCTCCATGCCACCCTCTTCCAAACCGAAATCTTCGTCGTCCCCGGCGTCCCCCAAGAAATGCAGGAAATGTTCCGCCTCTCCATCCTCCCACTCCTCCAAGCCCGCTCCCACGGCGTCCACACCCGCGCCACCAAAATCAACACCTTCGGCCTCGGCGAATCCATCGTCGGCGAAAAAATCCACGACCTCATGACCCGCGGCGCCAACCCCTCCGTCGGCACCACCGTCCACGATGGCATCGTCTCCGTCCGCATCTACGCCACTGGCACGCCCGACGAAACCGCCGCCGCCACTGAACTCCTCCGCACCCAAATCACCCCCCGCCTCGGCCCCATCATCTTCGGCGAAAACGAAACCTCCCTCCAACTCTCCCTCGCCGCACTCCTCCTCGAAAACTCCTTCACCCTCGCCACCGCCGAATCCTGCACCGGCGGCCTCCTCGCCCAACTCCTCACCAGCATCCCCGGCGCCTCCGCCTTCTTCCAACGCGGCTGGATCACCTACGCCAACCAGGCCAAAATCGAAGAACTAAGCGTCCCCGAATCTCTCCTCGCCCAACACGGTGCCGTCTCCGAACCCGTCGCCCGCGCCATGGCCGAAGGTGCCCGCCAAAAAGCCGCCACGCACTTCGCCCTCGCCATCACCGGCCTCGCCGGACCCGACGGCACCACCCCCGAAAAACCCGTCGGCACAGTCTGGATCGCCCTCGCCTCCCCCACCGAAACCCGCGCCAAAAAATTCATCTTCCCCGGCGATCGCTCCGCCATCCGCCTCCGCGCCGCCCAAATGGCCCTCGCCCTCCTCCGTTGGAAAATCCTCAACACCCCAGAATTCCCCCCCCTAACCCAACAAACTTCTTGCTACTTGCTTCTCTGACCCCTCACCGCTGACCCATCTTTCCCTTGCATCTTCCCCCCCTACCCCTCACACTCCCTCCATGTCCACCAACTCCCAAATCCCCGCCTCCCTCTCCCTCGACGGCCTCGGCCCAGACGCCCGCTCCGCCTTCGACCTCGCCTCCTCCGCCGGTTACTCCGGCATCGCCATACCCACCAACCATCCTGAACTCGCCCCCGATCAACTCAGCGGCACCGCCCAGCGCCACGTCCAACGCATCCTCGCCCACAAAGGCCTCCGCCTCGATTCCCTCCGCATCGCCGCACCTCGCACCTCCCTCACTGATCCCGCCACCATCGACCGCACCCTCGACAACGCCCGCCGCGCCATCACCCTCGCCCGCACCCTCGGCGCTCCCACTCTCTCCCTCTACATCGGCAGCCTCACCGATAGCAAAATCCCCGACTCCTCCCTCATCAGCGCCTTGCGTGAACTCGCCCAACAAGCCGACGCCGCCGGCCTCAACCTCGCCCTCGGTGCCGATGTCACCGGCAAACTCGCCACCCTCCTCCACGCCGTCGATTTCGACCAGGCCCGCATTCACTTCGACGGTGCCAAACAAATCGCCGCCGGTGAAAACCCCCTCACCCTCGCCTCCGATTACGCCGGCCACATCGGCCAATTCACCGCCTCCGACGCCCTCCGCGCCGGCAACGCCCTCCGCATCGTCGAACTCGGCCAAGGCCAACTCCCCCTCGCCCAAATCCTCCACACCCTCCAGGAACAAAATTTCCGCGGCCCCACCATCATCGACGTCCGCGACATCGCCAACCCCCAGGCCGCCGCCGTCCACGCCGCCGACGCCCTGCGCCGCGCCCTCCAGCGCTAACCCCGAAAGCCCTCCCCATGCCCACGCCCAGCCCCACTACCTGGCACATCCACTCCCATGACTGCGTCCCCTCCACCAACGACCTCGCCCTCGCTGACACCCTCGACGCCTGGAACCTCCACCGCTCCGCCCACGGCATCCTCCACATCGCCCACCAACAAACCCACGGCCGCGGTCAACACGGACGCGCCTGGTCCTCACCCAAGGGCGGCCTCTACCTCTCCGCCGTCGCTGAAAATATCCCTCCCCTCCATCGCCACCGCCTCCCCCTCGTCGTCGGAGTCGCCCTCGCCCAAGCCCTCGAATCCTCCAATCTCCCCCAACTCCAAATCCGCTGGCCCAATGACCTCGTCTTCCAACAAAAAAAAATCGCCGGCATACTTTGCGAATCCGTCGCCCGCGGAGATAATTTCGCCACCATCATCGGCATCGGCCTCAACCTCAACACCGCGCCCCAAGCCTTCCCCCCCGATCTCCAACCTCGCGCCACCTCGCTCAGCACCCTCATCGGCCACCCCCTCGATCCCCAAAAAATCTCCCGCGCGATCCAACACCACCTCGCCGACGCACTCCATCGCACCGCCGAAATCGGCCTCTCCTGGGCCATCGATTTCGCCCGCTCCCGTGACCCTCTCCTCGGCCAAACCCTCCGCATCCACACCCACGATCAACACCTCACAGGCCGCGGCGCCGGCCTCTCCCCCACCGGCGAACTCCTCCTCGATTGCTCCGGCACCCTCCGCTCCATCACCCTCGGCACCCTCACCCACCTCGCCGACCTCCCCCTCCGCTAACGCTTTCCTACCACCATGCAAGGAATTTATCCAAACTCTCATTGACTCCCCACTTATTCTCTGATAACTTCATCTTCTCAAGTCGACCATTTTTATAGGAGATGACCATGCCCATCTACTCAGACATCATCCAAACCATCGGCCGAACACCCCTCGTCCGCATCAACAAGCTCGCCCCCGCCAATGGCGCCACCATCCTCATGAAGCTCGAATATTTCAACCCCCTCGGCTCCGTCAAAGACCGCATCGGCGCCGCCATGATCGAAGCCGCAGAAAAAGCCGGCAAGCTCAACAAAGAAACCCAAATCTACGAGGCCACCTCCGGCAACACCGGCATTGCCCTCGCCTTCGTCGCCGCCGCCAAAGGCTACAAACTCACCCTCACCATGCCCGAAACCATGTCCCTCGAACGCCGCCGACTCCTCCGCATCCTCGGCGCCAACCTCGTCCTCACCCCCGGCTCCGAAGGCATGCCCGGCGCCATCCGTAAGTGCGACGAGCTCCATAAGCAAAATCCCAACTCCATCATCGCCTCCCAGTTCGACAACCCCGCCAATATCGAAATCCACCAGAAAACCACCGCCGAAGAAATCTGGAAAGACACCGACGGAAAAGTGGATGCCATCATCTCCGCCGTCGGCACCGGCGGCACCATCTCCGGCATCGCCTCCGTCCTCAAAAAACGCAACCCCAATTTCCAAGCCATCGCCGTCGAACCCGTCGGCTCGCCCGTCATCACCCAGTTCAAAGCCGGCCAACCCCTCAAGCCCGGCCCCCACAAAATCCAAGGCACCGGTGCCGGCTTCATCCCCAAAAATCTCCTCACCGATCTCGTCGATGAAGTCATCCAGGTCTCCAACGAAGACGCCTTCGCCACCGCCCGCAAACTCGCCTCCGAAGAAGGCATCCTCGCCGGCATCTCCTCCGGGGCCAACCTCTGGGCCGCCATCCAAGTCGCCCAGCGCCCCGAATTCAAAGGCAAAACCATCGTCACCGTCGCCTGCTCCACCGGCGAACGCTACATCTCCACCGCCCTCTTTGAAGGCCTCGAATAACCCCCCGCACCCCCAAAAGAAACGCCAACTAAAACCCCCAGCGGGATCGTCTAAAACCGATCCCGCTTTTTTGGTATATTGAGCATGAACATTCTCCTACGGATCTTCAGATGATGCGCACTCATAGCCCGCTCGCCGTCGTCGATATCCTCGCTGCATCCACCCTCTTAATTATCCTTTCAATGCAATCGCATAGAAGCGATAACTCCGTACTAACCAGTACGGTGATTCAAGCCTCTAAAAACACAAATTCAGAATTCGCCACCAGTATCCTCGCAGATCAACTCGAAGCCCAGCAAAAACAAAACACCCTTCTCAGAAGCATCTGTTATACGATTCTCATCATCCTCGTCATCAACACAATTTTCTGGACCATCGAACACCTGCGTCTCCCCTCTTCCCCATCCTCCCCTCCTTCGGAGCCGCGAAGCGGCGGCTTCCAGTAGCCATGCGGCGTAAGCCCGTGGACGCAACCGAAACGCATAGACCCCCAGCCCCAACGGGGCGACTCACTCCGCCACCGCCGCGATGTGTTGGAAAGGTGAAATATGACAATTCAAACCCTGAATATTGATGGCAAAAAACTCGTCGTTCTTACCGCCGAGGCCTTCGCCGATCTGATGGAAAAAGCCGGCGTGCTTCCTCCTCTCCCCCCGCCCAACAAACGTGGCGCTCGCGATGCCCTCGCCTTCGCCGACGCAGCCATCGCCCGCAAACTCATTTCCCGCCGCATCAAAGCCGGTCTGACCCAGAAAGACTTGGCCAAAAAAGCTGGCGTCCGCCTGGAAACAATCTGCCGACTCGAAGGCGGAAAACACGCCCCCACCCGCGAAACCATCACCCGCATCGACGCCGCCCTGACCCAAGCGGGTTCCTAAGTTATTCAATCCGTCAACCTCTCCCTCACCTGTCCCTCGCCATCCTCGTCCCCTCCAAACCGCATCCCTTCCCCTACACTCTTCTGATTCTTGGATGCATCTGTCCGTGTCTGTCCCTGTCTGTCCGTGGCCATTCATCCTCACCGCTCCCTCACGTCACCTCCCGGAATTGGGAGATGAACCCAAAAATCTCCTCACTACATGCCCACTGAGCGCGGCCGCCAGTGTCGCCCCTAAAACCAACACGCCAAATAGCATCCACTCCGCATCCCATCTCTCCCAAGGGACCACCCGACACACCATACCAACCATCAATAACCCCGCCACAACAACCGAAACAATCCCCTCCGTGACCGCCAACCACGCTGTTGTAGGAAAAAAAATGAGGCTCGCCAGACCCATACAAACCAGCGGCAACACGAACAACGTCGCCATCCCCGAAACGATTAGAACTGTCCCGACCAACTCATACCCAGTCACAAAGTGCCCATACGGCATATGTGCATTCGAATAAATGTGCGCCCCCGCTAGCGCCGTCATCCATACCGCCAGGACATACCAAACCTTTTCCATTTCTCACCTGCCAATCGAGGCGCAGCGTCACAGTTTGAACTGCGGCCCCCCCCAACAAACTCCGCCCACCCTACCTCAAAAAGCGTCCCTTGCCCCCTCCCTCCGCAAAACAAACCAACAAAATGCCCCCACCCCAACCTTGCTTCGTCGCGCCCCTTCCGTCAAACATGCTCTCGCACACACCCAATCCCAAAACCCACAGACAATTTCCTCGCACGTTAAAGCCCCCGATATACATCTTTTCGGTGACCCACTCTCACCACGCAAATGACCAGAGTGGCATCAAAAATATGGTTCATCCGGTTAAAGCGTAGGTAGACTTGAATAAAGGTGGACATGTCTGTCTCCTCGGGAGTTGCACCACTTCAGAAAGGAGTCCAGAACATGTCCACCAGCTTGTTGTATCACGGGTGGGGCCTGCGTGGCT
>JBBRWV010000142.1:0-8604 GCA_038248985.1 Phycisphaerae bacterium | reverse complement strand
CCCGATTGAGCGGTTGTGGCGGATTCTCAAGGCGGAATGGTTCAGCGATTTTATAGCCCGGGACCGCGCGGCCCTAATAGCGCGGCTGGATGACGCCCTGAATTGGCTGATCGCCCGGACCGATCAAAACAAAATTACCGCCGCTATTTGTTAGAAACTTTTGGCAACTGCTATAGTAGTGAAAATTGCCTTCCAAACAAAACAAATTCGCGCGGATTTTGCCGCCTCTGCGATTGTGTCCCATAAATAAAGAGCACTTGAGTTGAAACGCATGAATTTACGGGGTTGGAGGGTGGTGTTAGGATCATGGGATGAGCGAACCGCTGACCCATGCTGATTACAAGGTGAACCTGGAAGTCTATTCCGGGCCGCTGGAACTATTGCTGTATTTGATCCGGCGCGACGAGGTGGACATCAAGAATATCCCGATCGCGCGGATTACGACGCAGTACCTGCAGCATGTGGAGATTATTCGGAAGATTGACATTAATCTGGCGGGAGAATTTCTGGTGATGGCGGCGACGCTGATGGAGATCAAGTCGCGAATGCTGATCCCGCAGCAGGCACCGGTGGTGGATCCGAACGACCCGCAGGGGCAGCGGCTGGCGTCGATGGAAGATCTGGCGGACCCGCGGTATGAGTTGGTCAAGCAGTTGCTGGAGTACAAGCATTTCAAGGATGCGGCGGGGGACTTGAAACGGCGGGCGCAAGTGGAGGGCGATCGTTATCCGCGGGCGGTATCGCGGTCGTCGGCCAAAGCGCCGCTGGAGGTGGAAGATCTGGATTTATTCCGGCTGATCGATGCGTTCAATGCGATCATGGTGTCGGTGGGGCATTCGGCGTTTGGGCACGAGGTGACGTATGACGATACGCCGATCTCGCTGCACCAGGCGGATATTCTGGACCGGCTGGTGCGGGATGCGGAGGAGGTGGGGCCGGACGGGTTGACGCTGTCGGAGCTGTTTGCGGGACGGACGAAGAAATCGGAGATGATCGGGCTGTTTCTGGCGACGCTGGAGTTGATCCGGCAGAAGAAGATTGCGGTGGAGCAATCGGAGATCAACGGGGATATCCGGATACGGCTGCGCGAGGACACGCCGGAGCAGACACTGTTTGAGAATGAAACGGAAGAGACGCGGGGGCACTATGTGGCGGGGGCGAAGCCGACAGTGCCGGAACCTCCCCGTGAGGAAGGCGACGAGGAATCCACCAGTGATGATGAGGTTTGACGCGGGCGTGCGATACGGGAAGTGGGCCGTCTCTCTTATTTTGGGGTGACAGCGCGCGGGGCGGTTTGGGGGTTGAAGAAGGAACGCATCAAGCTGTAATAGTAATCGGCGCTGAGGGCGGAGAATCCCATGTGTCCGCCGCCTTTGAGGAGAATCAGGCCGACGTTGGGATTTTGCACGCGGCTGAAGAGGTCGGCGACGTCCTGAGCGGTGGCGAGGGGATCATTGGCCGCGCTGAGGACGAGGAGGGGATGGCGGACGGATTCGAGGCGTTGCACGCCGGTGGCCCAGGACGCGTCAGGGGATTTGAAGTCGGTAAGCCAGGTGAAATCCTTGAGGAGGTCGGCCGCGTTTCCACCGTAAGCCTGGGACCATTTACCACGGCGGAGTTCGGCGGTGATGAAGCCTTCCATGGTGGGTGATTCGGGATCGCCAAAGGTTTGGAGGCGTTCGCGGACGCGCTGTTGGAAGGTGGCTTTGACGGGGGCTTCGAGGAGGTCCCATTTTTTGTTGAAGCGGGCGGCGGTGGCGAAGGTGTCGGCGGGAATACTGACGACGAACATACCGGCGTTGAAGGCGGGGTCGCGCGGGGCGGGAGGGTTATCGGCGGAGGGGGCGGAGATGAATTGGGAATTCTGCAGGACGGGGCGGGACCAATCGGCGGGGTCCAGTGTGGCACCATCCTGCCAGGCGGCCAGGAGGCTTTCGAAGCCGCTGAGGGAGAAGGTGACGAGGCCGACGCGCGAGGCGCGGTGAGTTTGTTTGAGCCAGTGGGCGGTGCGGAGGAGGTCGCCGGATTCGGTGATGCCGAAGGTGACGTAGGAATCTTTGCTGCGGATGCAGGTTTGGCCGTGGCCGCGCATTTCGATGGCGAGGACGTGGTGGCCCATCTGTCGGAGGGCCTGGACATGGTTTTCCATATCGACGCCTTCGAGGGAGCCGAAAAGGCCGTGGGTGATGATGATGTAGCTGCCGGGGATCTCGGTGGATTTTTCGGGGACGCCGAGGCGGGCGTAGAGGTCGACGCCGGGGCCGACGGGAACGGAGGTTTCGTGGAAGCCTTTCCACATGGGGGCAGGATTGGCGGAATCGGGCGTGGGGGAAGTGACCTGGGCGGATTGTTCGATGCCATTTAGGTTGTGCCAGATGGAATCGACGCCGTTCTCGGAGATGTTGAAGTAGGTCCAGACGTCGAGGGGGAGGCTGGTGTGGGGGACGAGGGAGGTGGAGGTGAGAGCCTGTTGTTCGCCCCAGGGAAGTTTGTGCTGGAGTTTGGCGTGGACGGTGTCGACCCAGTGGCGGGTGGAGAGGCGGTTGTTCAGGGAGGTGCGATCAGAAACTTCCGCGGTGGTGAGGGGAACGAGTTGGGCTTCGACCATGGGAAAGGATCGCTCGGAGAAACAACCGGTTAAGGGGAGCAGCAGAAGGATGGGAAGAAGTCGCTTGAGCATGGGGGTAATGGTACCCGGCGGGAAGGAGGCGGAATAGCGGAAAAAAAAGGGGGTACGAGCGGATTGCGTTGACAGGGGGTGGGGGCGTGATAGGCTACGCGGTTCAGGCGGTTGCTCAATTTTTGCCCAACATTTCTGCGCGCAGGAGAAACTCATGGCTGGTAAGTTGTCGGTAAAGTCGTCTTCCAAATCCCAAGCGGTCAAGACCAAGGCCAAGCCGAAGGCGGCGAAGGTACGTTCGCAAACGGTGTATCTGCTGGCGAACGGAGATTTGCGTTTGGCGGCGAATCAGAAGTGTACGCCGGCGCAATTGGAGATGGAGGCGCAGATCATTGCGTCGATCGAGAAGCTGGGGCACAGGGTAAAGCGGGCGCATCCGACGGATCGGAACGGGCACTGTTTCATTGACTCGCAGAAATACGGGATGGAAGTTTTCCGGAGCATTCCGGTGGACGCGCTGCTGGTGGTGGCGGAGGCGGTGTGGCAGTATTCGCATCATTTGCTGCATGGGCTGTTTACGCACAAGGGGCCGATTCTGACGGTGGCAAATTGGTCGGGGACGTGGCCGGGGCTGGTGGGGATGTTGAATTTGAATGGGTCGATGACCAAGGCGGGGATTCCGTACACGACATTGTGGTCGGATGATTTTACGGATGAGAAGTATTTGAATGGCCTGGCGAATTTCTTCGCGGGCAAGCCAGTGAAACACGATCTGTCGCACCTGACGCCGCTGGCGAAGGCGAAGCTGCCGGCCGGGTCGTTGAAGGCCGGCGAGAAGTTCGCCGCGGAGTTCTTGAAGACCAAGGCGATCATGGGGATTTTTGATGAGGGGTGCATGGGGATGTACAACGCGATTATTCCCGATGAGCTTTTGCATCCGACCGGGGTGTTCAAGGAGCGGCTGAGCCAGTCGAGCCTGTATGCGAAGATGCAGACCGTTTCGGATGAAGATGCGAAAAAGGTTTACCAGTGGTACATCCAGAAGGGGCTGAAGTTCCAGCTGGGGACCAACGAAGCGACCGAGCTGACGGAGAATCAGATTTTGCAGCAATGCAAAATGTATGTTGCGGCCGTGCGAATCGCGGATGAGTTTGGCTGCGACACGATCGGGATTCAATATCAACAGGGGCTGAAGGATTTGGCGCCGGCGAGCGACTTGGTGGAGGGGACGTTGAACAATGCGGATCGGCCGCCAGTGTTTGGGGACGATGGCCGGGAGCTGTACAAGGGCGAGGCATTGCCGCACTTTAACGAAGTGGACGAGTGTGCCGCGTTGGATGGCCTGGTGACGTACAAGCTGTGGCGGAAGCTGGGGTATGCCCCGGAAAACACGCTGCATGATTTGCGTTGGGGCCGTCACTACACGGGGCCGGGCAAGTACGCCAACGGCAAGGAAGGCGTGGATGACTACGTATGGGTGTTTGAAATTTCGGGCAGTGCGCCGCCGGCGCACTTCACGGGCGGCTGGGCGGGCGCTTCATCGGAACGTCAGCCGGGGATGTATTTCCGGCTGGGCGGTGGAACGCTGAAAGGGATCAGCAAGCCAGGGTGGACGGTGTGGTCGCGCGTTTTTATTGAGGGCGGGAAGTTGAAGCTGGATCTGGGAATCGCCGAGGTAGTGGAACTGCCGATCGCCGAGACGCAGGACCGGTGGAATTTGACCACGAGCCAGTGGCCGATCATGCACGCCGTGACGCACGGCGTGTCGCGCGATCAGATGATGGCGCGGCACAAGGCGAACCACATTCACCTGGTGTATGTTCCGAGCAAGGCGGATGCCGTGAAGGGGTTGGCGGCGAAGGCGGCGGCATTTGCGGCGCTGGGCCTGCAGGTTGCCGTGTGTGGGAAGGTGTGAACGGTCGTTTTTGATTGATATGCAGCGGGACGGCTCGGGAATGAGTCGTCCCGCTTTTTTTGGCGCGTCACTTTTTGGCCGGCAGAATGTTTTCGCCACGGCCAGCACCCTGCGTGGGGGTTTTGCGTTCTTCGAGTTTGCCGTGGGCGAGGAATTCGAGAAGCGCGGGGCGTTTGGCGGGCTGGGCGGCGGCGGGGAAGGGGAGTTCTATTTTGGCCCACTCGATGAGAGGGCCTGCCTTGATCGTCGCGGGCAACTTTGCGGTGAATGCGGTGGTGAAGAAGTTGCCTTCGCCGCGAGCGTTGGTGAGAAGGGCGTCATTGCGCGCGTTGACGATTACGCCGGCCCCTTTGGCGTTCGCGTCATCGATGCGATTGTTGAAAAGGATCACGGAGGTGCCGGGCGCGGAGAGGTCGACCACTGGGCTGACGTAAGGCGTGATGATGGTGTTATGGACGAGGAAGAGCGTGCCGGTGTGGTCGTTTTTGCCATCCTGGCCGAAGTGAATGACGGTTTTGTTGCCGTTCGTTTTGGGAGCCTTGACGATGAAATTTCCGATCAGAATAGCGTGGCTGTTTTCCGCATCGGTGTTGCCTTTGGCATCGACCAGGTCGAGTTCGCGGTTGGCCGAGTCGTGGATAAAGTTGTATTCGATCCAGTTGAGGTGGGCGCGGGATTTGAGATTGTGGCCAGTGGTGGAGCGGGCGATTTCGCAGGCGCGCACGGTGACGGACGTACCGCCGAGGTAGAGATTGTGGTTGTATCCAGGTTCTTTGTCGGAGCCGTTGTCGATGATCGTGCAAGCTTCGATAAGCTGGCGCGCACCAGTGGATTTACCAAGTTCGCCGTTGCTCATGATGCCCATGTCGTTTTTCTGGATGGTGCAGCGACGGATGGTGATGTCGTTGGCCTGATTGATGCGCACGCCCGCGCCGTTGAACGAATCATTGCGGGCATTGGCAAGTTCGAAACCTTCGAGGGTGCAGCCGTCGGCACCGGGGTCAAACTGGAAGATGGCGCGGGGGATTTTGCCCTTGCCGGAGTAATTGAATCCTGTGCCGTCGATCTTGATTAATGTTTTGGGATCGGCGGCGCGGATGGTGAGTTTGGACGTGTGGACGAGCAGGGCTTCCTGCTTATAAGCGGCGTGGTCTTTGAGAGGGTGAACGACGATCTCATCGCCGGCGGAGGCCTTGGCGAGGGCGTCACCGATGCGGGCGAAGGACTGTGACTCGCCAACGTGGAGGGTGGCGGCATGGGCGGGAAGTGTGAAGGCGCAGAGAAGGGCGAGAAGGGAGAGGCTGCGGGGTTTCGACATGAGATTGCTCCTTGAAAAATTCCGAGATTATTACCCCCCTACCGAATTGATAGTGTAGCGAAGAAATGACTTGGGTGGTCAAGGCGGGTATGTCGATCTAGAATATACAGGGTATTTTTCTTGAGGAGTAATGTGCATGAAAATTTTGACGAATGTGCTGATGTTGACGGTTGCCGGGTCGGGGTGTGTGGCGATGATGGGATGTCAGGTGGACGATTCGCTGCCGCGGCGTCCGCGGGTGGCGGTACCGGCGGATCAGGAACGGAGCCGGGAGAACGCGGAGAAGCGCGTGCTGGAAAATCCGAAGCGCGATTTGCCGACGGGCGGAAGAGAATTCCCCGGTCAGAGCAATGCCCTGCCGAAGGGCGATAGGTCGGTGACCTTCCTGACTGACATGTATGGAAAGAGATACAGCGGTCTGTTGCCCCACTTGGCGGTAAAGCCGGGAACGACTTCGACGCCGGGGTTTACGCCGGTGGCGGGCACGGGCATGGCCGTCGACCATAGCTGGGGTGAGGTGTTGCCGCTGGCGGACTACAATCATCGTCCGTGGCCGGATACCCAGACCAACTACCTGACCAGCGGAGTTCAAGGAAACCCGACATATTATGTAAATGGGGCGGACGCAGCAGGGTACGGCGCTAAGCAGGGGCCGGGATATGCGGCAGGCGCCGCGGTGATCGAAGTGCCGTGGTTCTACCTGAATACGGCGGCGTTGCCGGTATTGATGGTTCTGCAATGCCCGTGGAGCCAGACCAGCCCGCAGCGGCTCGGTCAGGATGCGAATTACTTCGGGTACCTGCCCGCGACGGGGGCGGTCATACCGGCGCCAACTACCGGCGAGTATCGATTTGAGTATGAGTTTTTGAAGAAGGATGAAGCGGCGAAACAGGAAAACACAGAGACACCGTCGAAGTAATATCGAAGCATGGAAAACATAAAACCGCGATCGTTTGGAGAAGTTCCGGCGATCGCGGTTTTTTTATTTTTGCGGGGTGGGAGACGCCATGGGTTTAGCGGACTTCGTATTGTTGCTGGTAGTATTTTTGGTAATTTTCGTCGAGGACTTTGGCAAGCCATGATTTGTTTTGGACGTACCAGTTGAACGTGTCCTGCAGGCCGGCGTCGAGAGTCCATTGCTGTTTCCAGCCCAGCTCGCGCTGAGCCTTGGCGGAATCAAGAGCATAGCGGCGGTCGTGGCCGGGGCGGTCTTTGACGTATTCGATATACGACTCATCGCGGCCGGCGAGAGCGAGAAGTTTTTTAGTAAGGGCAAGGTTGTCGATTTCGATTTCGCCGTCGAAGTTGTAGATTTCGCCGTCCTTGCCGCAGAGCAGTGCGGCGAGGATGCCCGAGGCGTGGTCGTCGACATGAATCCAGTCGCGGCGTTGGAGGCCGTCGCCGTAGACGGGGACTTTTTTGCCTTCGAGGAGGCGCATGATGAAGAGCGGGATCATTTTTTCCGGCCAGTGCCAGGGTCCGTAGTTGTTGGAACAGCGCGTGATAATGGCGGGGAAGTGGAAGGAGCGGATGAAGGCGTGGACGAGAAGTTCGCCGCCGGCTTTGCTCGCGGAGTACGGGGAAGAGGTGTGGATGGGATCGGTTTCGATGGATTTGTGGGGGAATTCGACATCGCCGTAGACTTCATCGGTGGAGACTTGCAGGAAGCGTTTCAGGGAGCCTTTTTGGACGAGCGGGCGGGAGGCTTCGAGCAGGACTTGGACGCCCAGGGTGTTGGCCATCACAAAGGGGACGCCGGTGAAAAGGGAGCGGTCGACGTGGGATTCTGCGGCGAAGTTGATGACGGCGGTGGGACCCTCGCCCCCCCCTACTTGGGCGCAGGCGGCGAAGGCAGTTTTGACTTCCTCGGGATGGGCGATGTTGGCTTTGACGAAGGAGTAGCGGGGATTTTTTTCGAGGGAGGCGAGACGTTCGGGGCTGGCGGCGTAGGAAAGGGCGTCGAGGTTGACGATTTTGAGGTGGGGAAGTTTTTCGAGGGCTTGCTTGATGAAGTTGGAGCCAATGAAACCGCAGCCGCCGGTGACGAGCCAAGTACCGTGTTCGAGGCTGTGGGTGAGGGATTGATCGGCCATGCTAGTTCTCCTATCGATTTAGCAGGGAGAGCTTAATGGGTGGAGGGAGGGAAGAAAAGGGGGTGGGGGCTGGTAATTTCTGGGGGAAAATAGGCGAGCGAATTCGCAATGACGACACAATTGTTGCTGGAGGTAGGGGTTACGGGTGGAGGTCGGCGGTGGGGATGGCGCTGTTTGATGGGCTGTGCTATCCGGTGCTGCTGGTTTTGATGTTGTTAACCCTTGCGGGATAAGTGGTTAGCGGCGGGGGATGTTGATGCGGGTGGTGCTGAGGGCGGAGTAGTTGATGCTGCCGGGCGACATTTGGGGGCCGGGGGTGAAGGTGCCGAGAGAGCCGGATGGGGTGCGGATGAGGCGGGCGCGGAAGTAGACGCCGCCGCCACCTAAGTATGGGTAGCTGCTGTAGTTATAGACGGAGTAGTAGGGGTAACTGGCGGAGGGGTAGCTGTAGTTGTAGGGGAGGTTGTAGTTTTGGGAGGCGAGGGAGAGGTCGGGGGGGAGACTGCCGGTGGTGCCGTAAGTTGTTGGCTGGCCGTAGGTTGCAACGTAAGACTGGGCGCTGAGCGCCTGCTGGGCGGCGGCGAGACGGGCGACGTCGCGCTTGAGTTGTTCGAGCTCCAAGGCTTGGACGGCGAGGCTTTTTTCGAGGGGTGTGGGG
>JBBRWV010000141.1:0-8649 GCA_038248985.1 Phycisphaerae bacterium | reverse complement strand
CGAAGCGTCGGGCACCCTCGCCCAAGGGCAAATCCCCCAAGTCCCTGAAAACCGGAAAGCGGCTGCCAGTGACCCGCAAACCGCAAAACGGGTCCGCGCGCGTCGTGGTGCAAGCCAAAAACCTCAAAACGGCTCCAAAAATAACGATTCCTATTAAACCTATCGATCCACATCCGCAATATACCAAAGCGATTAACTTCCTCATTTCTCACACCGACTACGAAAAAATGCGCGTCGTCCGCTACAACACGACCACTTTTTCCCTCGACCGCATGCGCACCCTGCTCAAACACCTGGGAAATCCCCAGACCAAGTTCAAAACCGTCCATGTTGCCGGCACAAAAGGCAAAGGCTCCACTTGTCACATGATCGCCGGAATGCTGCAATCGGGCGGTCTTCGCACCGGCCTTTACACCTCGCCGCACATTCTGGACATGCGTGAGCGTATCCGCCTCAATGGCGAGATGATTACGCACAACGAACTCGTGGAATACGTCAAACGTATCGAAACGGTCCTGAAAAAAATGACCGCCGATCGCCCCACATTCTTTGAAATTTTTACGGCCATGGCGTTCTGTTATTTTGCCGATAAAAAAGTCGATATTGCGGTGATCGAAACGGGCATGGGCGGCCGCTTGGATTCGACCAATGTCATCACTCCGGAAGTGACGGCCATCACGTCCATTTCCAAAGATCACATGCAGATTCTGGGCAATTCGGTCAGCAAGATCGCGGAAGAAAAAGCTGGCATCTTCAAGAAAGATGTGCCCGCACTTTCCTGCCTGCAGGATCCGGATGTGATTGGCGTGCTTCGCCGGGTCGCGGGCAATGCCAAGACCACGATCCAGATTGTCGGGCAGGATATTGAATTTTCCTATCGTTTTGAAGTGACGCGCCCCATTGGCCCACACATGCGGGTGAACCTCACCACTGAAGCAAGTCGTTATGAACACTTAATTGTTCCGCTCATGGGCGAGCATCAAGCCATCAACTGTGGCTTGGCATTGGCGGTTATCGATAAACTCAAAACGCGCGGCCTGAAGTTTGAAGAGGTCAAATCTCTCGATGGTCTGCAAAAACTGAAACTGCCCGGGCGAATGGAATTTGTCTCGACGGAGCCGCGTGTTCTTATTGACGGAGCCCACAACGCGGCCTCGATGCAGGCACTATTCCGCGGGATCGGCCAGCACATCCCCTATGACTCCATGGTGGTTATTTTCGGCTGCAATTGTGATAAAGACATCGACGGTATGTTAGAGCAACTGTCACTCGGGGCCGACAAAGTCATCTTCACCAGGAGCACCAACAATCCCAAGGCGGCTGATCCGCATGAGCTTTCCAATCTTTACAATGAGCGTTACGGAAAAATGGCCCAGGTAGCAGAGACTTTCGCCAAGGCCATGGAAATCGCCGAACGTGCCATCACTCGTGAAGATGTGATTTGCGCTACGGGTTCTTTTTATCTGATTGGTGAGGCCAAGCAATACTTCATTGATCGCCAAGCCGTCAAACGCAACTAGCGTGCGATTCGCGGGAGATCACGACCGCGTAAATCAACCGATTACTTTGTCAAAGTGTATGCCATAGTCGCGGATGCCGCCGATCAGATGCTGGCTGCGCGTGATCGTACCGGTCAGGTGCATCGGCGCGTCTTCCCATCGCACGATCAATTCGATACGTGTATGCAGCGGAATATTCAATTCCCCCACGAACGCCATCCCTGCCTGGGAGATGTCGCGCGCTACGCCAGTGTACCAAATGGCTTCCTCCCCCATGGCATTCAGAAGTCGTACCTGCACGGGCTTGGTGAAGCGCAAGCGTTTGTGTTTCCGCCGCTCATCCGTGCGTTCGGAGCTTTCGAGCGAGGCATTTACCAGGCGAGTGAGTGCGGCGGTATGCTCGGACTTCACGGCGCTTTGGGCATTGCGCACGCGACAACTCAACTTCACCCAGCCGCCATGTAGATTCTCCATCTGCACGACGTCGGCAGACACAATCTCGGCCGGCGCGTCCGGCACCTGAAGTTCCACCAGCACCCGATTGGCTTTGACCTGTTCATTTTGCAGCAATTCCAGGCCATGATGGGAAATTCTTGTCATGATTGCATCAAAGCTCATCTTGCCATCTTCTGTACCGACCCAGTGTCCACGGACGCCTTGCCGTACGATGGCGTCAATGGATCTGCCGGGTGATCCTCCGCGCTGTAATTCCATCCGGACAACGCGCCCCCCATTGTGCCAGCTTGTGTCGTGCATGTAGGCACGCATCAAAAGAATGCCGCGGCCGGAGGGCAATTCTATTTGCGGCTCTTCTGAATCTATTTTGGATATCATCGCGTCCACATCAAAACCCTTCCCCTCATCCTCGATTTCCCAGACACAGCGCACGCCGTCATCTTCCACGGATACCACCACTTTGCGATCAGAAAATGCATGATCCGCGCACCGCTCGGCAACGGACTGCGAGAATGCCGTGAGCGACTGTTCCTTCACCGCGGAAGCGATTTCAAGATTTCCGTGGATTACGGCGTTGGTGATCGCCTCGGTTAGCGATAACACCAGCCCCATGGATTCTTCCTTGCAGATCACCCCACTGTGAATGGCCCGGCGGGTCAGTTCGATAACCAGAGGTTCGATCACTTCCGGCTTGCTCGGAATCTGCAGTTTCAGGCTTTCGCCGAGGGTGATGATTTCATTGGCTGAATTGACGTGTTCGCCGTGCAGGTGGCCAGGATGGCAATCAACGCCATCTGTTCCTCCGTCGGGCTTATGCTCAGTTTCGTTCTTCATCATGGACAGCGTCCGGATATTGGAGGAGTTTTCAGACAGTTCGGCCTAATCCCATCGTCCATTTCTGGAGGAAAGATGAAATCTCCATGGGGCTGCCTGATTATAGTAGAGCTTTTCCGCACGCGTTGAGAAAGCAATTTCCTGTGTGATGCCCCTTCATATCCGTAACTTCGTCCTTTAGCGCAACCGCCTCATTGTCCGATAAGAATATCATCACGGGATGCTCAGGGATGAGCGCCCGACGACTGGAGTTCATGGAGGAACGAGCGTGCCCCGTTCGAATTGTGCATTTTCGATTTTGAGGCTCGGCTTCATCGCCGTTTTTCTCGGGGGGGTATTGGGCGGCTGTTCGAGTTGGTATAACAGGAAAGCACCTCCCCCACCCACTGAGTACCCGCTGTCCACACCCTATGGCGCAGTTCGAACTTTCGCGATTGGCCCCACGGTGAATCTTTCGCCGAGTCATGATTTTGACCCGATGACAATCTCTGATGCCATGTTTGCGGAGATGCAGCAAGTGGGGGGGCTGAATATTCTGCCGGTCAATAAAACACTTATAGCCATGCAACGCCTGGGAATGCGGAGCATCGAAAGTGCGCGGGACGCACAGCAGCTTGCCCGGGTGATGGGCGCTGACGGGATCATTATTCCGGCGGTCACCGCGTACGATCCTTACCGTCCGCCGTCGCTGGGCATGACGGTGCAGCTTTACACGGCCCATACTTTGATGGCGCGATCGCAGGTGGAGGCCCGCCGCATTGATGGCACAGTGGTGGCAACTGCTGTCGAGTTGGAAGTGGATGAGCAGCAACCGGTTTCGCAGGTTGCGGCGGTTTTCAATTCGCGTAACCAAACCGTGCTCCGGGAACTGCGGGATTTCGCAGCGGGGCGGACCGAATATACCTCCGCTTTGCAGGATGAAAAGTTTATCGATGACATGGACCAGTACACTCGATTTGTGTGCCATGCGATGGTGCGTCGGCTGATCGATGTGGAGAGGTCGAGGCTTTCGGACCGATAAAAGCCGTGGGCCTCGAATGGCAGGCCTGTTGGGTGGAACCCAGTCAATTCACGAGACGAAACTGAAAAAGCGGACCTTCCGCTTAATCTGGCCGAGAATCTAGCCGATGAGTGAGTGTAGAAAGGCACAATATATGGCAACAGACGTCCGACAACTCACTCTGATTAAAAAGGGACAGTATTACCTGTTCCGCTATCTGTCGGGCGATGAAGCCTCGCTGATTCAGACGCTGATCGAGAAAGCGGAAGATCCCAAGTGCCCACTGGATTGGTTTGATGCGGCGGTACTGTCGCATCAGATGGGTCATCGTATGGCTGGCGAAATGCAGGCATTGCTGAAGAACAAACTCGGCATGTCTGGCGCATATAAAAAGGCGGCGGACGCTACCTGAATTCTTTGACAACGCGGCTCCTGGACGTGCGATGGCGGTGGAACTGACCGAAGCAACGAAACCAGTGCCCAGAGGCGAACGGTTATGGATCACATCGCGTACCCACCACGTGTTCAGCAATTCCTCAGCTACCTTGAGTTTGAGCGCCACTTCAGCTCCTACACGAGCCGCTGCTATGGAGCTGACCTTCGGCAGTTTTGTCAATTTCTCCTGGGCGTGCCGGCGGAAATCATGCCGGACGACGTGGAGTTGAACGGGCACGACCTGCCCGGCCACACGAATGGTGCGGCGGTTGCGGTGATCGAGCAATTGCCGAAGGTGGACACCTCTCCGGAACATACGGAGCAGTTGCTCTTGAACGCTTCGGCGGACGATGTGCGTAATTACCTGCAGTTTATGCGGGAAAACAATTATTCGAAGGCCACGATGGCACGCAAACTGGCGACGCTGCGGAGCTTTTTCAAGTTCTGCAATCGTCGCGGCTTGACGGCCAACAATCCGATGATGACCATTCGCACGCCGAAGCAGGAAAAGCGGCTGCCGAAGTTCATGACGGAAGACCAGATCACCAAGTTGCTGCAGACGCCGAAGGACAGCGATGTGCTCGGCGCGCGGGACAAGGCGATGCTGGAATGCATGTACAGCACCGGCATCCGCGTGAGCGAACTGGTGGGTTTGAATCTGGAAGATGTGGATTTCGCGGGCAGCGTGATTCGGGTGCGCGGCAAGGGCCGGAAAGAACGTCTTTCGCCGATGGGCGCGACTTCGATCGTGGCGTTGCAGAAGTACCTGGCGATGCGGGGCGGCGTGGTCAAGGACGCGATGCCGACCGGTCCGTTGTTTGTGAACAAGCACGGTCAGCGATTGAGCACGCGTTCGGTGCGTCGGAAACTCGACAAGTACCTGATTGAGGCGGGGCTGGATCCGGATATCAGCCCGCACACGTTGCGGCACAGCTTTGCGACGCACATGTTGAATCATGGCGCGGATCTGCGGGCGGTGCAGGAGCTGCTGGGCCACCAGAGTTTGAGCACGACCCAGGTGTATACGCACTTGTCGACGAGCCGCATCAAGCAGGTTTACGACGCGGCGCATCCGCGGGCAAACTAAAACACAGAATTGTATTGAAATCCCCGACACCAGAAGGTAAAAGCCTTCTGGTTTTTTTGTCGTTTTTTTTACGGAGCAGGTAGTATGAAAAAGATAATTGCCGGAGCGTTCGGTTTGGTAATGGCCGGGACGATATTCGTGGGTTGTGAACCTACGAAGTATGAACATGCGAATTTCTCGGACAGCGCGTCGATTAAGAAGCAGGCAAACACGTACTGGGAAAAACAGGGCTGGTGGACGCTGCCCAAGGATGTGAAGAAGGTGGCGATCACGGAATTTTCGGTGGCGTATGTGACGGAGAACGTGTCGACATCGGGGGCGGGTGCGTTGAGCATTATGGGTGCGGCGGAAATGTTTGGGGCAGGTCGGCGGGTGCGGCAGTACACCCAGCATTTCAAGGAGAGTTTTCCGACGGAATTGTACCAGGGGTTTGTGAAGTCGATGGAGGAGGAGGGGATCGAAGTGGTGCCGATGGAGAAAGTGGCGGGGAATCCGAATTTTGCGAAGCTCGCCGGGTCGAAGCCGGGGAAGACGAACTGGGCGGCGGATCGCAATTTGATCGGTGGGACGGACGGGCGCAACAAGACGAAGTCGGAAGTTTGGCCGCTGAAGGGTCTGCCGGTGGTGGACGACGGGTGGTTCAACGCGGGCGGAAATGCGCAGGCGGAGGCGGCGCTGGCGGGGGAGAATGGGGCGCAGGCTTATATGCGGGTGCGGATGCGGGTGGCGCTGACGGATGATGGGTATGCGGTGGTGGATGCGGGATCGACGGTGCGGATCAACTGGGGGGTGCAGAGCGGGAAGGGTTTGAGCGGGCCGATGTGGTACAGCGCGGGTGCCGGATTTGTGAACAGCAAAGCGGCGTTGCGGGACGATGTGCCGGTGGTGAGCAAGAAGGAGTTTGCGGCGTTCAAGGGGGATGTGTATGCGGTGGAGACGGATAAGTTCAAGGCGAGCATTTTGAAGATGTATCCGGCGTTTACGCAGATGGCGATCAGCAAGCTGAAGGAATAAGGCGGCGAAAACGCGAAAAAGTTGCGCGAACCAAGCGCGGGGCGTTCGTGATGAACGCCCCGCGTGTTTTGGCGGAATTACTTTCCGGGTTTTATGACGCAGCCTTTTTCCCCCCATTCTTAAGTTACTTTCCGCGACGTTGTTTGTCGCGGAGTTTGCGTTTTTGTTCGGGCGAGAGATTGGCGAATTTGGGTTGCTTGGATGGGGCGGAGAACATGCCTTTGGGCATGCCGCCGGGGGCGAGTTTGGACATGTCCATCTGGCCCATGGCCTGGGCCATTTTCATGCGGTTGCCCATGGAGAGTCCGGACATTTTTTTGACCATGTCGCGGGCGTGGGTGAAACCTTTGATGAGGCGGGAGACGTCTTCAAGCTGGGTGCCGGAGCCGCGGGCGATGCGGCGGCGGCGGGAGCCGTCCATGACGTCGGGGTTTTCGCGCTCGCGGCGATTCATAGAGGAGATGATGGCTTCGGTTTTGTCGAGTTCTTCTTCGGGCATCTGGATGTCTTTGAGGGCGGAGCCGATTCCGGGGAGGAGGCCCATGAGCTGTTTGAGGGGGCCCATTTTGCGGACGGAGCGCATTTGTTCGAGGAAGTCGTCGAGGGTGAACTGGGCCTTGGCCATTTTTTCCTGCATTTTGGCGGCCTTGGCTTCGTCGAATTCGCTCTGGGCTTTTTCGACGAGGGTGAGGATGTCGCCCATGCCGAGCATGCGTTGGGCGATACGTTCGGGATGGAACTCTTCGAGGGCGTGGAGTTTTTCGCCGACGCCGAGGAATTTGATGGGTTTTCCGGTGATGGTGCGGACGGAGAGGGCGGCGCCGCCGCGGGTGTCGGAGCCGAACTTGGTGAGGATGATGCCGTCGAGTTCGAGTTGATCATTGAAGGCTTTGGCGGAGTTGACGGCGTCCTGTCCGACCATGGCGTCGACGACGAGGAAGATTTGGTGGGGTTTGACCTGGGCGTTGACGGCGCGGAGTTCGGCCATGAGGGGTTCGTCGATGTGGAGTCGTCCGGCGGTGTCGAGGATGATGACGTCGCGGCCGTTCTTTTTGGCGAAGTCGAGGGCGTTGCGGCAGACCTGGACGGGATTTTTGTTTTCGCGTTCGGAGTAGACGGGAACTTCGGTTTGCTCGCCGAGGGTGTGGAGCTGGTCGATGGCGGCGGGGCGTTGGAGATCGGCGGCGACGAGGAGGGGATTTTTGCCTTTGGATTTGAGGTAGAGGGCGAGTTTTCCGCAGGTGGTGGTTTTGCCGGAGCCTTGGAGGCCGCACATCATGAGGATGGTGGGGCCGGGTTCGACGAACATGATGCGGGAGGAATTTTCGGGGGTTTCATCGCCGGCCATGAGGCGGATGAGTTCGTCGTAGACGATTTTGACCATTTGCTGGCCGGGCTCGAGGGAGGAGAGGACTTCGGTGCCGACGGCTTTTAGGGTGACGTCGGCGACGAAGGAGTTGACGACGTCGTAGTGGACGTCGGCTTCGAGGAGGGCGGTGCGGACTTCCTTCATGGCGTCGCGGACGTTGGCTTCGGAGATTTTTCCTTTGCCGGTGAGGTTGCGGAAGAGGGAGCCGAAGCGGTCTTGAAGGGAATCAAACATTTTGGAGTTCTCCGAGGGGGGAGTTTTGAGGGACGAGGTTTACAGGAGGAGTATTGTAGTGGGGTGGGGGTGAGGAGGGAATTGGCGGAGGGAAAGTTGAGTCGATTGGGAGAGGGATTTGGGGATCGAGGGAAGGGGGTTGGAGGGTAAGGCGCTCATCAAAACTGGGAGAGAGGGAGAACGGGCCGGAGGTGGGGAGGAGGGCGGTTTTTGGGGGTGATTCGGGGGATTGGGGTGCGGGTGGGGGGGTAAGGCGCTCATCAGGAGGGGTAAGGCGCTCATCAGGCGAAGTGTTAAAAAGTGTGAGGAGTTCAGCGGGGGGCGGGAGGTCGGCGGGAGCCGCATTTTGCGACGCGGGAGGGGGGGCATTTTGGGCTGCGGATTCTTCCTCATTTTCGGGGGCGAGATGGTCGTGGTCGGCGGATTGGGGATCGGAGTCGTCGTATTTGGTGAGGTCGCGGAGAGCGTTGGTGAAGCGTTTCATGATGGGGTTGTGAGGGTCGTGGATGGGGAGGGTGGCGAGGAGTTTTTCGGTGTCGGACATGGGGAAAGGGGAGTTGTCAGTGGGGAGGGCCCAGAACCAGACGCGGGATGTGCCGTGGCGACGGGAGCGGATTTGGAGTTGGGATTTGGCGCGGAGGAGAGTGGCGTGGGAGATGGCGTTTTGGCGGCATTGCTCGAGGAGGAGGGCGGCGCGGACGGGGCCGTCGGCGATGGCGAT
>JBBRWV010000140.1:0-8666 GCA_038248985.1 Phycisphaerae bacterium | reverse complement strand
TTATTCGCCATCCTAAGGCCTCCTTGCCCGCGTCGTAATTAGTCCTTTCAATGCATCGAACCACAGGCCCCTCTGACATGATATTATTTGACATTTATTGATGCGCCGGCCCTTAGCCTTTCCCGCTGGTGGTGGTCTGACGCCCTCAATAGGCTAATCGCCCGAACCGATCAAAACAAAATTACCGCCTCCATTTGTTAGGAACTTTTCGCAACTGCTCTAGAACGCATCTTCCTCCTCAAACCTCACACCACCGAAAAAGACACCCCCTACCTCCTCAGCGTCGTCAGTTGGCATTCCATCCTCGACCCCAGGCTCACCGAAAAAATCAAAAAAAATAGCCGCCGTCCAAAAAAAAAAACGAAACCCCACCCCAAAAACAGCCCGCCACATTCCCCGTAACCCCATCCAAAAATCGGCAATTGGAAATTGGCAATTCACTCCCCCTCTTGACTCCCCCACCCTTTTGCCGATATACATAACACCATGAAACATGCGACCCTCCAACTCCTTAGCCTGCTTACCTCGCTTACGCCTCACTCGTAGGGTCGCCCCCGTTTTGTACAAAACACGCAACCCCGCGAGTGATCCTCGCGGGGTTTTTTCGTTTCTGAGATACTGTATCTCCTCACAAGCCCCGCAACGACACTCGCCCTACTTTCAGGAGCCCCCCATGAGCGCCCCCCAAACCGCCCCCGCCAGTCCCTCCTCCAACGCCATCCGCATCTTCGACACCACCCTCCGTGACGGCGAGCAATCCCCCGGCGCCTCCATGAACCTCAAGGAAAAACTCGAAGTCGCACGCACCCTCGAAGCCCTCGGCGTCGATGTCATCGAAGCCGGCTTCCCCATCACCAGCCCCGGTGACTTCGATGCCGTCTCCGCCATCTCTTCCGAAATCCGCAACTCCATCATCGCCGGCCTCGCCCGCTGCACCGAAAAAGACGTCCGCCGCGCCGGGGAAGCCGTCAAGCACGCCGCGCATGGCCGCATCCACGTCTTCTGCGCCACCTCCAAAATCCATCGCGAATTCAAACTCAAAAAAGCCAAAGATGAAATTCTCCGCATGACCCGCGACAACGTCGCCCTCGCCCGCACCTACGTTGACGATGTCGAATTCTCCCCCGAAGACGCCTCGCGCACCGAACTCGACTACCTCGCCGAAGTCGTCCACGCCGCCATCGAAGCCGGCGCTACCACCATCAACTGCCCCGACACCGTCGGCTTCACCACCCCCGCCGAATACCGCGCCATGTTCGAATACCTCATCGCCCACGTCCCCGGCGCCAAGAATGTCCTCTTCTCCACCCACTGCCACAACGACCTCGGCCTCGCCGTCGCCAACTCCCTCGCCGGCGTTCAGGGCGGCGCCCGCCAGATCGAATGCACCATCAACGGCATCGGCGAACGCGCCGGCAATGCCGCCCTCGAAGAAATCGTCATGGCCATGAAAACCCGCCATGACCAGTATCCCTACACCACTCACATCAACACCAAAAAACTCGTCCCCGCCTCACGCCTCGTCTCGTCGCTCACCGGCATGCACGTGCAACGCAACAAGGCCATCGTTGGAGAAAACGCCTTTGCCCACGAATCCGGCATCCATCAGGATGGCATGCTCAAGAATAAATCCACCTACGAAATCATGGTCCCCACCGATGTCGGCTGGGCCGAGTCCCGCAACGTCCTCGGCAAACACTCCGGACGCCACGCCTTCAAAGACCGTCTCGAAGAGCTCGGCCTCCGCCTCGGTGATGAAGCCGTCAATCAGGCCTTCGACCGCTTCAAAACCCTCTGCGACAAGAAGAAGGAAATCTTCGATGAAGATCTCGAAGCCATCGTCGAAGACCAACTCGAAAACGCCGAGCAACTCTTCCGCTTGAAGAGTCTGCAGGTCGTCGCCTCCACCCACGGCACGCCCGTCGCCACCGTCACCCTCGTCGATTCCTCCGGCCTCGAAGTCACCGATGCCGCCACCGGCGACGGCCCCGTCGACGCCATGTTCGCCGTCATTCAGCGCATCACCCACATCAGCGCCAATCTCCTCAACTACCAGGTGCGCAGCGTCACCTCCGGCAAAGAAGCCCAGGGCGAAGCCACCGTCGAACTCCAGCACAACGATCGCAAAGTCCGCGGCCGCGGCGTCAGCACCGACATCATCGAAGCCAGCGCCAAAGCCTACCTCGCCGCCATCAACCGCATCCGCACCCTCGAACAAAAAACCGTCAGCCAGTCCACCCCAATGTGATCTAACAAAAAGGGGCGTCATCCCGCAACGATGACGCCCCTTTTCCTTCCCTGCCGAAGCAATAGGCACAAGTTGACTGGCCGCATTGTGACGGAGTCCCTCATGCCCGATCCACCCGAAAAACTCGCCTTCCTCCGCAGCGTCCAAGCCCGCCGCGCCACCACGCGCCAAACCTTTCGCACCGCCCTCCTCTTTGCCATCCAGGTCGTCATCTCCTCCGCCCTGCTTCTCTGGGGCTACCACCTCGCACACGCCAACGGTGCCATCTGGGCCGTAGCCTCCGCCATCCTCGTCGTCCAGCCCCGCATCGAACAAGCCCTCTCCACCTCCGCCGTCCGCATCGCCGCCAATATCGTCGGCGGCGTTATGGGCTTTGCCATCGGTGAATTTTTCGGCACCGGTCCAATTCCCCTCCTCACTGCCATCACCGCCACCGTCATCATCGCCGAACTCCTCCGCCTCGACCTCGGCCTCCGCACCGCCTGTGTCGCCACCGTCATCGTCATGACCACCAGCGAAGGCCACGTCGCCACCTCCTCCATCGAACGACATTGCGGCGTCCTCATCGGCTGCCTCGTCGCCGTCATGGTCCAAATGCTCGCTGAAGCCCTCCGCCGAATCCTCGGCTGGAAAAACTCCCGCCCCAAATCATCCGCCGTCGAAGACTGATCACCCCCGCTGCCTGATTCTCTTTTCGTGCTTCGTGAACCCGCCTCCCCCCTCACCGCTTCGGCCCACTCGGCCCCCACACAATCTCCATCACCCGCTGCCCATCCATCCGCCCCACCTCCCGAAAGCTCCCGCCCAACTCCACAATCTGCTCCAGCGCCGGCCTCAGCGGCGGCTCCTTCGCCGGCAAATCCCACACCACATACTGCTTCTCGCCGCGCCCCCACGCCAATCGATACATCACCTCCCGCGCCCGCGCACTCCCCTCCAGAAAACTCAATGCATGAACCCCTTCACGCCCGCAATAAAACCACAGTGTCCCCGAAAAACGATCCGCATAAATCCACGCCCCGTCGCTTTTCAACTCCGCCGGTATTGCCAAATCACGCTTCGCCACCTCCGCCATCTGCGCCAAATTCGATGGCGTGCTCGCCGCGATGATGTGCATCACCCCCGGCAGCACCATCGCCACCACCGCAATCTTCCGCGCCATGACCATCCCATCCGACTTCCCCTTCCCCTCCAAACTCCCCTCCCGTGCCGCGTCCCACAATCCCATCCCCATCGTTACCACCGTCACCAGCAACGTCGGCAATGCGTAGTAAGGCGTCGTCACCCGATGCGTCAAAAAATAAATCGTCGGCACCGCAAACAGCACCGCCGCACCGATTCCCCACGCGCGCAACTTCCTCCCAGCGCCACCCGCCTCGCCCGCTTGAGACATCACATAAATCACCCCCGCCGCAAATCCCAACGCCCCCATCCACAGCGCCCAATTCCCCAGCGCTCCATCCATCACAAAGTAGTATTCAAAATTCTTCGCCACATACTCCGCCGATGCCGCCGTCAAATCACGCAATCCATAAGTGCTCCGCAACATCGAACCCACCAGTTTTTTCTGATGCAACATCAGCGGCAAAATCCCCGCCAAAAAGGCCATCCCTCCGAACACCATCGCCCTGCCCCAACGCTCCCGCCACCTCGCCGCTCCCACCGCACACAACACCAGCAACCCCGGCAAAAACAACAGCGCCGTCACCCGCATCGAAACTCCATACCCCGCCACCGCCCCCGCCACCCCCACCAACCCCCACACCCACCACCCCCGCCGCCCGCTCGCCCTCCACAACATCCACGGCAACACCACCAGCGGCAACGTCAAAAAATCCACCGAATAACTCACCGTCGTCCCCAGCATCATCAACCCCAACTGCACCCCCCCCGCCCACACCACGCCCGCACCAATCAATAGCACATTCTCCCGCCGCCCCCACGCCCGCAGCCACGCCCCCAAAACCCCCACCCCCAGCAACACCAACACCGCCAACGTAATCCCATACATCCGCCCCAACGCCCGCCCCTCCACAAACAACGCCAGCAACCGCGGCACCCCCGACGGATACTGATTCACCACCCGCACCGTCCCATCCCCCAACTCCTTCGCATGATACGCCTGCGGACCAACCATCCCGTCCCACTCCACGAGCGGAATCTTCTCCTTCCGCAATTCCGCCACCAGCGCCTCCGCCTGCGCACTCCCCGCCGTAAACTGCTGCCGCCCCCCCGGCCCGCTCCCCGCCCGAATATCCTGCGCCATCTGCAAATACCCAAACGAATCACACGCCTGCGGAAATTCCTCGATCATCCCCGTCTGCCGCCACGCCTGCCATCCCGCGATCAATACCCCCGCCATCAACACCCCAAACCAAATCATCCCCAGCGTCCGCGCAGAAATCCCCTTCGCCTTCACCGCGTCCTTCTCCTCCACCCCCTCCACCGGCCTTTTCTTCTTGCTCATCCCTCAAGTCTACCCGCCCCTTCTCCCGCCGCAATTACCGCGACACCAAAACTACTTCCACCGGCATCCGCCCCTGCCCACATCGCAGCACAAACTTGATCGGCCCATCGGCCCTGCTTCCCGCAGCCTGCTTCTTTATAACCGATGCTCCCCCGGCATCTCATCCGGCACCCCGTTCTCCTCATCCTCCTCATCCCCTTCCCGATACGTCGAATTAACCTGCTGCGCATAACCCGCATTCGCCCCGCTCCCTGCAAATGCCCCCGTCGATCCCGCCGAACCATCCCCGCCCGCCGGCTTGTTATTGTACGAAGCCTTCATCGCGTCCCACTCCTCCTGCGTAATCGCAATCTCCGACGCCTGCGATCCCTTGTACGCCCCCACAATCCCTAGCCTCCGCATCTGATCGATAATCCGGCTCGCCCGGCTGTATCCAATATTCATCCGCCGCTGAATCAACGACACGCTCCCCCGTCCCGTCTCAATCATCACATCCACCGCCTGCGCAAACAGCGGATCACGCTCCTCGCCCTCCGCCAACCCCGCCGCACTCCCCAACTGCAGCAGCTCCGGATGGAACTCCGGCTCCGCCACTTCCCTCAGAAACTTGCACACGTTCCGAATTTCCTTGTCATCCACAAACGCCCCCTGCGCCCGCACCATCCCACCGCCCGTCGGCTTCAACATCAGCATGTCCCCCTGCCCCAGCAGCAACTCACCCCCGCTCTGATCCAGCATGATCCGGCTGTCCAACCGCGAGCGCACCTGGAAGCACAAACGCCCCGGCATGTTCGACTTGATCAACCCCGTCACCACCTGCGCCTCCGGACGCTGCGTCGCCAATATCAAATGAATCCCCACCGCCCGCGCCTTCTGCGCCACCCGCACAATATGACCCTCCACTTCCTTGCTCGTCATCATCAAATCCGCCAACTCGTCAATAATGATCACAATGTACGGCATGTGGAACAGCAGCTTCGCCTTGTCCTCCTCCGTCCGCGCATCAAACTTCTCCACGATCTGCTCCCGCGTCAGCTTGTTGTACTCCTTGATGTGCCGCACCCCCGCCTCCGACAATATCTCGTAACGCTCATCCATCTTCTGCGTCGCCCACTCCAATATGCTCTCCGCCTTGCTCATGTCATCGATGATCGGTGCCATCAAATGCGGTATCGCCTTGTAATCCTGCATTTCCACCATCTTCGGATCAACCAGAATCAACTTCACATGATCCGGCCGCTGCGTCAGCAAAAACGTCATGATGATCGAATTGATGCACACCGATTTCCCCGAACCCGTCGTCCCCGCAATCAGCATATGCGGCATCCGCGCCAAATCCTCGATCATCGCGTTCCCCGACGCATCCTTCCCCAAACACATCGGCAACGCCATCTTCTGTATCGACTCATGCCCCATCTGGAACAACTCTTTCAACCGCACCCGCTCGCGATTGATGTTCGGCACCTCAATCCCCATCGTGCTCTTCCCCGGAATATTGTCGATGATCCGCACCGGCGGGCTCATCAACGCCCGCGCTATATCCTTGCTCAACGCCGCCACCTGCGAACTCTTGATCCCCGGTGCCAGCCCCAACTCATACAACGTCACCACCGGCCCCGTATCAATCGCCTCCACCCGCCCCTCCAATCCAAAACTCTGCAGTGCCGCCTCCAACGCCTTGGCCTTCTCCTTCACCCGCGCTTCCTGGTCCTCCATGTTGACCGGCTCGGCTTCATCCAGATGCTCCAGCCCCGGCAACCGATAGCTCCCAAAATCCTGGCTCTTCGTCGCCTGCGGCGTAATCGGCTTGAACGGCAACGTCGGCTGCGTCAACAACTGATGCTTCCGCACCACCGGCTCATTCGCCTCCGCCGCCTTCCCTTCCTTCGCCGCCTCCACCACCGCCGCAACCACCCCAATCTTCTCCTGCTTCTCCTCCTTCGTATCCTTCAATTCAATTCGCACCATCTCGCCGGTCTTCTCCTCCCCATCCTTGCGCTTCCGCACCACACGCTCCGCTTTCCCCATCTTCGTGTGCGGTGAAAACGCCTCCAGCAATCCCCGAAATCCACCCCACATCCCCCCCGCCGCACCCGTCGCCGCCGTCGCCACCTGCTCCGTCGGCAAACGACGCCACGTCGCAATCAGCCGCGCCGGCAACGCCAACATAAATTCATCCGCCGCCAGCAACCCCGCCACCCCCATCACCGCCAACAACACAATCCATCCCCCCAACGCCCCAAAATGCCGCCCCAATGTCGAACCCATCGCCGTCCCCAAATTGTTCCCCGTCCCATCACCAAACGGTCCGCTCCCGCCCAACATGTACGCCATCGTGCTCACCCCCGTCATCAGCAGCACCGTCCCTATCGCCCGCAACAGCAACTGCGGCAACGCCTTCCCCCGCGACCACAAAAACAACCCGATCCCTCCCGCCACGATCCCCACAAAAACCCCTACCCCCAGCGTAAACATCACGTGGTACGCAATCGTCGCCCCCAAATACCCGCACCAATTCTGCCCCTGCCATCCCGCCATGTTCGAAATCGTCGGACGATAATCAAAATCCCTTCCCAAATGGCTCGGCGGATCCGCCGGACTGAAACTCAAACACGACAACGTGAAAATCGCATACACCACCCACACCGCCACCAAAAAAATGATGCGGGCCACAATCTTACGATTCGGATTCAACGCTTCTTTACGTGCTGCCATGCTATGCCTGAGTCCCTTCAGAACAACTCATTCCATCAAAATTACCCGCAACACCCATTCCTATGAAAATCCCCTCCAATATTCATCCCATCATAACTTCGTGCCTTCATGCCTTCCTGGCTAAAAACTCGTCGTCCTCGTCGTGCCTTCGTGGTTAAAAAAACCAAAAATCAATGCCCCGTACTCCCAAATCCGCCTTCCCCACGCTCCGATGATGACAAATCCTCCACCCGCCCCACTTCCACCCACCGCGCACTTTCCACCTTCGCTATCACCATCTGCGCAATCCGCATCCCCCGCGTTATCACCACCGGCTCGTTTCCCAAATTGATCATGATCACCTTGATCTCGCCGCGATAATCCGCATCAATCGTCCCCGGCGAGTTCGGCATGCCCAAGCCCTGCTTGAGCGCCAACCCGGACCGTGGACGTATCTGCGCCTCATATCCCACCGGCAGCGCCATCGCAAACCCGCAGGGTACCGCCGCACGACCCATCGAATCCAGCGTCAACGGAGCCTCCGCCGGCACCGCCGCCACCAAATCCATCCCCGCCGCATGCAACGTCTGATACGCCGGCAACGGCAGGTCCAGCCCGTGAGGCAACTTCACAACATCAACCCTTATCGGTTCGCTCATCACAAATCCTCAAGCCCAAAAAACCTCGCCAACACCTCACCGAGATGCTCGCCTATCCCTCAATTGTCACCAATCCCCTCCCCCACGCAATCCCTCCCGTTCCACTTCCCCCGCAGCCATCCCGCCCCGCCTCGTCGCCCCCCCCTGTCGCGGCCACCTCCCATCGTGTCGCGGGCACCCACCGCCGTGATGCGGGCACCTCTGTCTGTGATGCGAGCACCACTGTCTGTGATGTGGGCATCCTGCCCGCAGTCGTGTGGGCGTCCCGCCCGCACCGTCATCGTCGTCGTAGGCGCAGGCCCCCCTGTCTGTCCCTGTCTGTCCGTGGCCATTCATCCTCACCACTCCCTCACGTCACCTCCCGGAATTGGTAGATGAACCATAAAAATATAAGAACCTATCGCCTTGC
Organism: Phycisphaerae bacterium; assembly: GCA_038248985.1. GTDB lineage: Bacteria > Planctomycetota > Phycisphaerae > WQYP01 > WQYP01 > JBBRWV01. The sequence goes on along the minus strand of JBBRWV010000140.1, from coordinate 189 downwards.
CCTCAGCCAAGACACCCTCCTTTTCCCGCCCATTTACCTCTCCTCCCCCTCCCCCCTCATTTGCCCGCACCCCCTCATCCTGCTAACCTGTAAGGACCGGCGCATCAACAACTGTCAATGATTTACTGGGGCACGGCCACATAGTTCCACTTGGGTAGCAGGTCGTCGAAGCGCAGTCGCATCGTGGCC
>JBBRWV010000139.1:0-8933 GCA_038248985.1 Phycisphaerae bacterium | reverse complement strand
GATGGTGATGCGGGGATCGAGGGGGACGAGCTGGTCTGCGGGGTTGCCGACGGTGGCGATGGTGACGGCGTGTCCGCGGGCGATCTGGCCGCCGGCGATGCCTGCAGCGATAGCGGGGGGTCCGCCGGATTCGGGGGCGAGTGAGGGGATGAGGTGGAGAATGCGGAGGAGTGCCATCGTGTAGGTCAAACCTTTGAGAGTTATCTGTTGCTAGTACTCAAGACTGATTCGACAGTGTCGCGGACTATCGAGGAAAAAGCGGAGAAGGAAAATTTTTCTTCAATAATTTTACGGCCAGCGGCACTCATTGCGGCGCGATGTTCAAGGTTTTTCAGCAGGTGGATGCAACCCTCCGCAAGATTGTTGTCGGAGGCGACCCAGACGTGGCGACGATGCAGCAGTGATTGATCGTATCCGCGGTGCGCAAAGGCGGTAAGCACGGTGGTGCGTCCAAAAGCAAGGCTTTCGACAATTTTTATGTTAGTGCCTCCGCCGCTGAGGATGGGCGCGATAGTAAAGGCACCACGGCGATATTCATCGGCAAGGCTATCGACGAAGCCGACGACTTGAACGCCGGGAATGTGAGACCATTTTTCTTTGTGCTTCTCCTGCAGACGGGAGCCTACGATTCTCAAAGCAGCGGTGGGAACTGATTGCAATATTTGTGGCCAGGAACGCTGGAGAAAATCCTCCATTCCAAGGATGTTGGGAAGATGGGACCAGGTGGAGACGCAGAGGATTTGGGTGCTGACTGAGTTTTCAGGCTGAAAAGGGGGGAGGAGGCTGTTGTCGGTAAAAGGGATGTTAGGGAGGATGCGACCCTTGCTAAACTCCGGAAGTTGGCGATCAGATTCTTTGCAAACCCAGAGGGCGTCGGCCTGCTGGGCGCGTTGGCGGATCACGCGATCGATGCGGCGAGCGTTCCAGCGAAGGATGGGACGGAGGAGCGGGGAGGTGCCGGGGGCGCTGGCACGGGAGCGGTAGACTTCCGTGTCGAGGTCGTCGACGTCGATGATGAGCGGATGGTGGCCGAAGAGACCGGCGCGGCATGCGGGGTGGAGGTAGCGTCCAACGATTAAGTCGTAGTGGTTTTCCTGGATAAGCGATTGAATCGGGGGGGCGAGGATGGGATCCGGCCCGTAGTCATCGAATTTGCTACCGAGGTGGTGGGAGATTTGGTCGACGCGGCCAGGCCAAAGGGGGCGGAGGAATCGCCAAGGGCCGATGAGGCCGCGGCGACCAAGGGATTGCCAGAGTTTAAGGCCGTATTTTTTTTCGAGGATTGGTCGGACATCGGATGGAAGATCCTTCTCATCGCTGACAAGCACGAGATCGACGTTTCCGATGAGAGTGAGCGATTTCCAGAGGAGGTTGGAGCGTTGAGCGCCGCCGATCTTAGTCGGGTAGACCGAGCCGGTGGTGAGGTAGAGAATTCGGCGATCAATCACGTTCCGAGTGTCCTTTTGTGGAATAGAGGGAGCGTTAGTCGGAGGGCGCTATTCCATGGTGAAGCGCCAGTTGACGGAGGCGACTTTTTGTGAACCGTAGGCGAGTTTGAGGAAGAACGCCGTGGTGCGATCGCAGAACGCCGCGAGGGAGGTGACGGTGCCGGGTTTCCCGTAGAAGCGTCGTTTTTGGAGTGGCCATCGGAGTCGGCGATACCACCAGGAGAGCGGGATCCACTCTTTGGAGTAGCGACTGTAGACGAGGTTGAGTTCTTCGGCGAAGCGGGTGCCGCCGGCGGAAGTTTTGGTGTCGGGGGCTACAAGGTAGGTGCTAAGGACTTTATCAAGGAAAAGCCATTTTCGATTTTTGCTGAGGAAGTAGTTCCAGAGCTCGAAGTCCATGGCGAAGTTGAGTTTTTCATCAAGCGGGCCGGTGCGGTCGAGGCAGGAGCGGCGATAGAAGCAACTGGGTTGTACGACGGGGGTGGAGGCGGGCATGAGAATGAGTTGGGATTCGGGACCGCCCCAGACGTGAGAGGGCCGACCGTCAGTGAAGATGCTTTGGCATTTTGCCCAGACGACGTCGACGTCCGGACGTTCGGCGAAGGTTTGTCCGACGAGGTGGAGAGCGTTGGGTTTGAGGGTGTCATCGCTGCAGAGCCAGTTGACGATATCGCCGGTGCAACGAGCGAATCCTTTGTTGATGGCGTGAGATTGGCCGCGGTCTTTTTGGGATTCCCAGTAATCGAGGTGGGGGGAGTAGCGTTTGATGATATCGACGCTGGCGTCGGTGCTGCCGCCATCCATGACGATGAGTTGGAGATTGGGGTAGCTTTGTTCGAGTAGTGAGCGGAAGGTGGCTTCGATGGTATTTTCGCCATTGAAGTTGGGGATGATGATGGAGATGGAGGGGAGTTGCATTTCATACTTCCTTCGATGCCCTATGTTGCTTTGCCGCCATTCGGCGATCTTTTATCTTTTTGTATATGGATTGCAGTTGGGTGCGTTCGAATGGACTTACGGCAAAGATCCATCCTCCCACGAGCAACGCCGAGGCATTTGCAATCACGATAAAGCATAATCTGAGGTAGCCCTCATGCAAGAAGAAGCGAATAGGAAAGACCGCGATGGCGGCGATAGCAGAGACCAAGAGAACTGGCAGGAACGCGGATCGAACCCATACACCAAGAGGAATGTTCAATTGGCGGCATGCGTACCAAGGCCGAAAAATGCCAACGAGGGGGGCAACTGCGATTAGGTTGAGCGCCGGAAGAACCCATGCGGGAGCGGATGTGAATTTGAAGATTAGTCCACTGATCAGGATGACAAGGATCTGTGGGATTGATAGCCACAGGGTGATAGCACCAATGCGTCCCTTGGCTTCCAAGCCCTGATGGAGGCTGTATGTGAGAATGCCGGGGATCATGCTTGCACAGAGCAATTGGGCAAAGAGAGGAGCGGAATCGGGATAATTCGTGAGCCAGATTTTGAGGAGGAAGGTTGTTTCGAGAAGAATGGGGGTGAACAGGAGAAGGCAAGCCAGCGTGGGGAACTTGGAGGAGGCGACGATCATATCGGTCATTCGATTTTTTCCACCCTTCGCCTCCATGGAGGTAATCGCGGGGCCGATTGCGGCAAAGATAGTGAAGCTCAGTTGATTCTGGTAGTTCATGACCTGATTGGCGATGGCGTAAGCAGCGCCTACCACCGTTCCGAAAGAGGCGTTCATGATCAGGACGGCACCCTGGTTTCGGACGTCCCAAGCGACCTGACCGAAGACGGTCCACCCCGTGAAGCCAAGCATAGCGCGAATATCGGTACGGCTGATTAATCGAAGATTCAGCCGGCACTCGGGATAGGATTTGAGGGAGATGAGGATGTAGGTAATCGAGAAGGCCGCGCTGGATGCGAACCCTAGCAAGGCATAGGTACAGAGCTTGTCGTAAGGGATGAAGTTCAAAACGAAGACGGTGGCGATGCTGACAAAGGATGAGGCAGTGTCAAGCACGGCGGTGACCGTCATTGCCTGGTGGGCCAAGAGGATCGATTTGAAGGGCGTGGTGAGCAATCCCAGAACGAGTGTGGCAAGGCTGAGGCCGTAGAGCAATTTGACTGCTCCCATGCGTCCTTCCGGGATGGTCAATGCACCGAGAATCAAGGGCGCGAGAGCGGTGCCAACCGCGACGAGAATCACCCCGAGTACGGCGTAGACGGCAAATGCGCTGTTAAACATGGAGTGCAATCGGCTATCGGTTGTTCGGCCGATTTCATAGGCAAGAAACCGAGTCACGCTTTTTGTAAATGCACCAGAGATCATGGCGAGCAGGGCACCGGTCGCGCCCATAACGGCAAGTAAGCCGTAATCGGAAAGTCCGAGGGTTTTCACGAGCAGGCGCACAGTCAGCAGACCTAACCCAAATGTGAGCACCATTCGGAGATAGGTTGCCACTGTATTCGCTACTAGGCGGCTCGCCACGCTCATTTGTACAGACTCCCGGAACTGGCGGCGAATAACGACAAGTAATCAACCTTTCTGAAGACCTGAAGTTTTCCGCCGACTGTGGCGTCAATGATCTCGCGATTGTGTGCTGCGAAATAGTCTCGGGCAAGCGCATAGGATGTTTCGATTGTCTCAATTGCTGGCGGATCAAATTTCTGGCCGGGCTTGTAGTAGTTGGCGATAAAGTGATCTGTGTCATGTCCGGTTGAGACTAGTTGAGTTGGTTGCTTGATAATAGGAATGTTCCACGAATGGTCAATACCGATCAGAATTACCTGAGTAAAGCCCATATGAAATGCCATCTGTAGGTGAATATTCGTAACAGTCGCCCCTTCAAATACACGCCAAGCCGGTGTGGTGGAGAACCCCAACCTTCCATCCCATGGATCGTACATATAGAGAATATTCTTTTTTGGCGTGTCGAGAAAAAACTTGCGGGCTCTCCAGTTGGTGAAAAAAGGCATGTTCAAGCTTTGAAGCTCTTCTACATTTGATTCAACGACGAGCAGGTCAATGCAGCCTAAGAACGTCGTTTGAAAGCCCATTTCTGGAAAGGCCATGTAGATGCGGTTGGACCCAAATGTGATTTCGTTCTTTAGAAGCGACAGGTCCGTTTTTTTTAGGCTCGGCCCATTCCCCAAAACGAAGCAACGCTGCCCCTCATATCGGTTACGAAGCTTTTTCAGTTGCCACGCCGTACGCCAGAAATCAGCCTGTACGAGCCTCTTGAGTTTAGCGCGTAGATTTCTCCCGCGGAAACGACTGGGCGTAGCTTGGGCGGAGTGGATTTCCGGAGAGTTAGTTGGCTCAGGCATTGTTGTCACCGGCATGGAGGGAGTGCATGAAAGTCGGTACCAGTGCCCGTCCAAGTTCCAAATCTTCAGGGTTATCAATATCCAATGCCTCTAAAGGGCTCACTTCCTGAAGGAGGGGGTTGAATCCAATGCGACGATTGTGTTTCACTAGGATATCCCGACCAAACACAAAGAATCCGCTCGTTTCCACCATGACTGGTTCTAGGTCCTGCGTGCGGGGAACGTCGGTTAAGGAGTAATTCAGTGGTTCGCCTTTGAACCAGCAGAATGTCTTCTTTTGCTCAACACTTAATGCCGAATCGTGCTGGCCGGATTGCACAGCGTTCACGGCCTTTTCGTAGGTTTTGGGGTAGATAAAAGGAGAAGTGGCATGGGCCAAAGCGTAGATATCCGCGTGAACTATTTCGCAGAAAGCCCGGTAGATTTGCAACCCTTTGATGAAATCACCATCAAGCACTACATCCCTCTTCAAGAATTCCACGCCTTCGGGGATGTGGGGCATAACGGACTCATCGCTACAGAACGCATAAACGCGATCAAATGCCTGTGCATTAAGGAGGTTTCTGAAAACGTACCAGCAGAGGGCGTGGTTGCCTAAGGGAAGAAGATTTTTGCCAACGACTCTTTTGCTATTCAATCGCAAGGGAACAAATGCGACGGTTTTCATCTTCTATCTCTCTTTATTTCCCAACGGTCATTGCATCGTGATACCACACCACACCGAGCAACTTGCGTTCAAGGGATACTACTGGAAGGAGGGACAACATTTTGCGTTCAAAGGAAAGGCTCTGCATGGCGTTTACAAGGGCGCAATCAGGTGGAACCGAGCGTGGATTGGTGTTCATCATGTCACATGCTTTGAGCTCTGAAACCGCCTTTCCTGATTCAAGAGCGCGGCGGATATCACCGTCGGTAACGACGCCGAGGAGTTCGCCATCGGTAGAAAGCACACACGCGGCACCCAAACGTTTTCGCGATATCTCGTGAAGTACTTCAATTGCGGTGGAATCTGGCCTAACGGTGGGAATTTCATCGCCCTTTCGCATCAGGTCTCCGACTCGCAACGTCAATTCCGCCCCCAAACGTCCTCCCGGATGGCGCACTGAATAATCTTCACGAGTGAATCCCTTGGCACTACTAATCGCACACGCTAGAGCGTCACCGACCGCTAGTGCGGCCAATGCACTCGCGGTCGGAGCGAGATTCAGTTCGTCGGCCTCACGTTCGACGCGTGCTTCAATTGTGACGTCGGCCTGTCGTGAAAGTGGGGAGTCCCTATTTCCCACGATCGCCACCAGTTTGGCGGAATATTCCCGTAGGACAGGAACGAGGCGAAGAATTTCTTGGGTTTTTCCACTGTTGGAAAAGAGAAACACGCATGCAGCCGTGTGGACTGCGCCGAGGTCTCCGTGCATGGCTTCGCTTGCATGCAAAAAGATCGAGCGTGTGCCCAGACTGCTCATGCTTGCCGCTACCTTTTGAGCAATGTGGCCGGATTTTCCGACTCCACACCATATGAGAGGTTCGGGGCATGAGAGAGCAATTTCTACAGCCGCTTCCATGGAAGCTACAGGTTGGCCTTGAAGCGCCTTGACCGCAGCCAGTTGAGCATTGAGCGTGCTTTGAATCTGGGCCCTAATTCGTGCCCTATGGTCTGAGGTTATTTCGTGAGTCATGCGGTCTCGCGTAACAGTATTGGCTTTGGAACCGTTTGGAGGAGGAACTGGCGTGACTTATAGTTTTAATGAAGTAACGAAACTCATTCGCTTCCAAGTTTCTCGCTGGTACTCCTGAAAGGTAAATTTTTGAGAAATCAGTGGGGATGCGGCCCATTCACGGAAGGCGCGTTGTTCGCCCTGGTTTGGGCTTCCCCGGAATGAAAACCAGTCATCAAAAATGAGAATAGTTCCGTCTTGGAGTACGTCTGACACAAAATTTAAGGCAGTCAAGGTCGAAGAGTAGAGGTCCGCGTCAATCCAGACGACGGCCGCTTTATTAAGAGTTATCGCGGCCTTTGTTTCGGGGGTGCATGACGCCTCAAAAAAACCCTTGACTGCAATGAATCGTTCACGTGGAACGCCAGCGGCAGTTACATTGGTGATGAATTGATCTTGGGAACAGGCATACATGCCAGCAGTGAAATCAGGTGTGGTTTCGTCGCCAGATGCGAGAGACGGTAGGCCTTCGAAAGAATCGAAGGCGATAAATCGCATGGAATCCCATATTTTCTGACGTCGAATACGTTGTTTGCCGGCGTTTTCGCCTCCGATGTCGAGGGCGATACGTTGTTTGAATTCGCGTTCCGCAGTCTTGTAAGCGTGGATAAAAGAGCTGCCCCGAAACACCCCGAATTCCAAATAGTCGCCTTCGATCATTTCACACGCGGCGAAGTGCATTGCCTTTTGGATGAGGGTTTCTGTGGCTAAGTCCTTATGGGGATCCTGAGGAAGGCATGGCACGACAAGCCGGCGAATGAGTTTTTTTATCTGCGATTTCATGCGTTCTCCGAAAAACTACATTTGCACAAATTCGCATTCAGTTTTTCTCGAGCAGTGAAAAAACGTGCGCCTTGTTGCACTTTTGATTCGGCTATCCAAGAAGACACCTTAAGCGAAGTTCATCGTACTTTAGTGCATTATCGGTCATCTTGCCGCGCCTTGCACACACCGTGCATTACGAATGCGGTCCTTTATTGGATGGGATACCCTATCTTTCAACGACTTCGGGGGTGAGGAAGGACATGTCGGGGTAGGTGGTGGGGGGGGTGGTGAGCATGGATTGGATGCCTTGGGCGCGCTCGCGGAGGGCGGTGGCGAATTTGATGAATTCGGCGCGGTCGGGGTTGGGGGTGCTGCCGGGGGTCATGGGGTAAACTGTTTCGGCCCAAGTAGTTACGGAAAGGGCGGCGTCTTCGTAGAGGGGGAGGGTTTTGGTGAGACTGGTGATGATTTCGGGGGTGAGGGTGCGGCCGGCGTTGTGCCAATCGACGAGCGTGTTGAAAAGGGATTGTTCGGCGAGGCCGATTTTTTGGTAGGCTTCAGTTTCGCGAATATGTTTGCGGTGGGTGGATTCATTGTATTTGTATTTGAGGAGGTGTTTTTCGAAGAGTTCGACGGAGACGGGGGCGATCATCTGGACGTTACGGTAGCAGTCGCGGACTTCGAGGATTTTGTCGTTAAGTTTCGCGGGGGACGGCATTTGCGACGGAGGGACGGCGAAGATGTCGTGCATGGACTGGGCGGAGTAGTAGAGGTCATCGCGGCACCAGAGGCGAAGGGACATGGCGGGCCAGGCGTCGATGACGTTCAAACCGGTAGTGGTGGGGGCACCGGCGGCGAGGCAGCGGTTGTATTCGACGTAGGCGAAGTAGTAGGGGCTGAGGCCGTAGCGGAAGTTGACGGGGGCGTCGAGGGGTTTGCCGTCGGCGCGGTTTTGGAAGAGGAAGGGGTCGGAAATGCTGACGCCGTAGCCGGTGCGGGTGGTGGCGCGGGTGGGGTCTTGGAGGAGGGTGGTGTGGAATTGGGGTTTGGTGGTGAAGCTGTAAACATGCTTGAGAGCTTCAGTTACGTCACCAGAGCGTTGGGCGGTGTCGGGATCCTGGAGCATGTGGAGGCGGGCGATATCTTCGCGCCAGTGGGCGCGGTAGAAGATGCGTTCGAAGCTGCCACCGAGCTTCAGGAAGTACATATGTCCTTGTTCCAGCAGGAGATCGGGGCTGTCGGGGTTATAGCGTTCGCCTTTGTAGAGGTAGGATTGGCCGTCGAGGACCCATTTGTATTTGGAGTCGACGGAGTGCCATTGGGCGGAGAGGTTGTAGGCTTGGTTCCAGGCGTGGTAGATGTAGACGGAGACGAAGTAGGGCTGCAAGGCTCCGATAATATCGTATTTGGTTTCAAGCTCGAGCCATTTTCGGTCATTTTTGGCTTCTTCGGCCTGGATCCAGAGGACCATGGCGAGGAGGCCGCGGAAGCCGCCGAGGGTGAGGCGGGGGAACTGTCCGGCGAGGGAGCTGAGGTTGGATTCGGGTTCGCGGACGAGGGTTTTGCGGGAATCGACGAGGCGGCCTTGCATCAGCATGGAGGAACCGAGGAATGCGAGGCCTAAAACAGCGGCGAGAAGCTGATCACGACGGGCAGAAGAGCGCGCAGCACCGGGGCGGAAGGGGGTCGAGGG
>JBBRWV010000138.1:0-8939 GCA_038248985.1 Phycisphaerae bacterium | reverse complement strand
GGGGGGAAATTTGTGCGGCGGTGGATTCAGGGTGATGGGGTGGGAGCTGGTGGCGGAGCTGGATCGCCTGGGGGTCGTGCATGATGTGTCGCACTTGAGCGAGCGGGCGTTTTGGGAATTGATGGAGCGGGGGAAAGGGTTGAAGGTGGCGACGCATTCCAATGCGCGGGGGATGCTGCCGGGGAAGGAGAATGCCGAGCGGAATTTATCAGATGAGCAGATTCGGGCGGTGGTCGGGCAAGGCGGCGTGATCGGGCTGGTGTTGTTCAAGTGGTTTTTGATCAATGGAGCCGGGGTGAAAGCGGGACAGCGGGCGACGCTGAGGGATGTGATGCGGATGATTGAGTATTTTGAGAAGGTGACGGGGCGGCGGGATTTTCTGGCGTTGGGAAGTGATATGGATGGGGGCTTTGATGCGACGCAGTTGCCGGTGGAGTTGGATTCAGCGGAGAAGATCGAGGTGCTGGGCGAGGCGTTGATCCAGGCGGGGTGGAGCGCGGCGGAGGTGGAGCGGTTTGCGTGGGGCAATTGGGCGCGGGTGTTGTTGGCGGACTGACGAGACGCCAGAAGCAAGACGTGACAAGCAAGAAGGTAGGAGACGAATTCGCCATCAAGCACCCACCCCTGCCGCCTCACCCTTCCATCCCCCCGCCATGCAAATACCCCTCATACGATGGCAACTCCAGCAACCCATGACCGGACAAATTAAACAATATCACCCGCTTTTCCCCCGCCGCCTTCGCCGCCAGCGCCTCATCTATCGCCGCCTTCACCGCATGCGAGGACTCCGGTGCGGGAATCATCCCCTCCGTCTGCGCAAACGTCATCGCCGCCGCAAAACACTCCGCCTGACCATAACTCCGCGCCTCGATCAACCCCAGCTTGTACAAATGCGACACGATCGGCGACATCCCGTGATACCGCAATCCCCCCGCATGAATCGACGGCGGCATATAGTTGTGCCCCAATGTGTACATCATCATCAGAGGCGTCATCTCCGCCGTGTCTCCAAAATCATAACGCAACTCCCCCTTCGTCAAACTCGCACACACGCTCGGCTCCACCGCCATGATCCGCCGCTTCTTCCCATCCTCCCAATTCTCCCGCACAAACGGAATCGCCATCCCCGCGAAATTCGACCCGCCCCCCACGCACCCGATCACCACGTCCGGATCCTCCCCCGCCAGCTTCATCTGCTTGATTGCCTCCTGCCCGATCACCGTCTGATGCATGCACACATGATTCAGCACGCTCCCCAACGCATACTTCGTGTTCGGCGTCGTCACCGTGTCCTCAATCGCCTCCGAAATCGCAATCCCCAGTGAACCCGCGCACTCCGGATCCTCCGCCAACACCTTCCGCCCATAATTCGTCCGCGTCGATGGCGACGCATACACGCTCGCCCCCCACGTGTTCATCAGCATCTTCCGGTACGGCTTCTGATCAAACGAAACCTTCACCTGGTACACCACGCATTCCAGCCCAAACAATTTGCACGCCAGCGCCAGCGAAGATCCCCACTGCCCCGCTCCCGTCTCCGTCGCCAAACGCTTCGTCCCCGCCTGCTTGTTGTAATACGCCTGCGGTATCGCCGAGTTCGGCTTGTGCGAACCCGCCGGCGACGCCCCCTCGTTCTTGTAATAAATGTGCGCCGGCGTCCCCAACGCCTGTTCCAATCGCACCGCACGGAACAAGGGCGTCGGACGCCACAACGCATAAATCTGCCGCACCTCATCCGGTATCGCGATGTGCCGCTCCGCCGACATCTCCTGCATCACGATGTTCTCCGGAAACAGCGCCATCATGTCCTGCAACGTCACCGGCTCCTTTGTCCCCGGATGCAACGGCGGCGGCATCGGCGTCGGCAAGTCCGCCAATATGTTGTACCACTCTGCGGGAATCTCCGACTGGGGAAGCGCAAACTGACTCTTCACAATCACAACCAACTCCTACTTAACGCCTGTCCCGCCGATCATAGTCAAAATCCTCCCCAACCTCTAAAGGCCGCCCCGTCATCCTCCACCCCCTATTCAGGCGAGAGGCCCTCTGTCGCCCGCCCGACGCCTGCCCCCCCACCGCCTCAGCCCACGACGGGTCTTTCCCCCCATTCAAACCCTCCGTTGAAGGAAAAATAACCTTTTGGAGAGCATTGACCCACCAAATTTCCTATATATACTAATTTCCGTCTACGGAAATAGGCGATATAAGGAAAATGAACCACCCAAACTTCAAAAGAATGCTCCTCGCCGGCGAACTCCGCGTCCCGCCACTCGAAATGCGCATCCTCCCACCACCGAGCGCCCTCGCGGCAGATGCGGTCCTCGAAGTCTCCTGGCGCGGCCAATCCTGCCGCTTCGTCGCCCGGCTAAAACGCGATGCGAAACCCCAGACGTTGAAAATTGCCCAAACCCAGGCCCGCGAACTCCCTTCGCCCGAGCTCGGTCAACCCATGGTCATCGCGCCCTACCTCACCAGCCAAAAACTGGACGAACTGCTCGACCACGGCATCAGCGCCTTGGACTTCTGCGGCAATGGCGCCGTCCTCGCCCCCGGACGCTTCCTCTTCTACAAAACCGGAAACCCCAACCTGTATCCCGAGAGCGCCCCGATCCTGTCGGCCTATCGCGGCGACGGCTCCCTGATCGCACGCGTGCTCTTGCTCATGCGCGATTTTCACGCCATCTCCGATATCCAGTCGGCCATCACCCAGCGGCGCGGTTCCCTTGCCCTCAGTACCGTCTCCAAGGTCCTCCAACGCCTGGCATCCGACTTGGTCATCGAGCGCCCCAGCCGGAATTCCGTACGTGTGCTCCAGCCCGACCGCATCCTCGACGGCTTGCTCAATGCCTATCAGCCGCCCAAAATCGAAAATACCTGGACCGGTAAAGTCGCCCTGCCCACGCCCGACCTTCTGGCCACACTCCAGGCCTTCCCACGCGCCGCCGACACCGTTCGCACCGGCGAGTCTTCCGCCACAGAATATGCAGCCTGGGCCGCCGAACCCATCATTGCCTGCTACTGCCGCACCCCACCCTCAGCCCTGCTTCAGCAGCTTGGCGCCGAAGCCCGCGAGACACGCACCTTTCCCAATCTGCGCCTGCTTCAAACCGCAGACCAACGCGTCTATTTCGACCGTCGGCCCAACCTGGCCGCCTCGCCGATCCAATCCTGGTTGGAGATGGCCAGTGGCGACAAAAGACAAAAGGAAGTTGCCGACCAGATCCGAGCGTTGATCCTCGCCCATCCCGGAGCCCAACCATGAACGACACACTCTTGCGCACCAGCCTGCTGGATATTCTCCAATCCCTCGGCAGCGCTGCCGCCGGGGTACTCCTCGCGGGCGGATATGGCCTCTATCTTCAACAGTTGCACCTGCGGGAATCTGCTCAGCGCACGCTCATTGAAGCGAATCTGTGGCCCACGCCGCGCGCCACCCAGGATATCGATCTGATACTCTCGGCCGAGCTTGTTGCCGATGCCCAGTCGATGGGGGCCGTTCGGTCCACGCTCGATAAACTCCAGTATAAAGTCGTCCAAAGTGCCAAGTTCTTACAGTTCCAACGCACCATTGCAGGTTCAAAAGTTGTAAAGATCGACTTGCTGACCGCGCAACTCGATACGCTCGAAAACCACCCCGCAATTCAGGCAAACGATCGGCGCGCCCGACCCGTCACATCCGATCGGCCTGAATTGCACGCCCACCCCACCGACGGTGCCTTGTTGCTCATGGAGTCGCCGCTCCGGATCAACGTGCAGGGCACCCTCTCCGCTGGTGCCGCATTCCAAACGAAGGTCGCCATCCCCCACCCGTTTGCCTACCTCTTGATGAAACTCACCGCGTATCGCGACCGCGGCACGGACCGCAAAAAAGATCTCGGACGCCACCACGCGCTGGACCTGTTTCGCATCGTGGCCATGCTCACCGAACCGCAACCCGATCAGGTCCAGGCCAACCTTCGCCAGTGGGCCGACAACGCCCAAGTACGCTCCTGCAAAAAACTCGTCAAATCAGATTTCGCCAGCCCCACCGCCCCCGGCGTCCTGGCCATGCGCCAACATCCACTGTGGCAAAATGACGCTCAGCTGGACGTCTTCCTCGAAGCACTCAACGAGTTGTTCTCGTAGCCCTGCCCGCCCTATTCCGCAGGGTAAAAGCCCCCGTCTCCCCCTCACTCCTCCTCCCCATGCACGTGCAGCACCGGTGCCCGCACCTTCAGCGTCTCACCCTCCAAATGACACACGATCCGCTCCACATCCAATCCCCCGTCCGACACCACCAATGGCCGCAACTTCATCCCCTCTATCGCCGCCAAACTCTCCGCATCGTACCCCGCCGCAAACACCACCGCGCAATCCTCCATCAGCGACAACAACGGATGCGCCTCCAGCGGCACATACAACGCTGCCCGCCGCTCCTCCCGCACCCCCGCCTTCCCACCCGTCAACTCAAACACCACCACGCCCCGGCACGAAGCAAAATCCTGCGCCAGTTTCCCGCCCTCGTCATCCACCGCCAAAGCAATCTTCATCCACATCTCCAAAAAGAAACTCTCTGCGCCCCATCCTCCCAGACCCTCAGTATATCTGGTGACATGCAGTGTTGGCGTCACACCAAAGGCCGCGAACTCTGTTTTAATCATCGACATAATGAGTTCGATATTCTCGGGCGTAGTCATGATGCTGTCGTGGATGGTTATGCGGACCTGCATGGGCCGCTCACCATCGTTGCCGAAGCGGTGAAAGGGAAACGCCCGTAGTGGATTCCAGCCTCACTGTACGTCACGGTGCATCAGCCGTGTCCTCATGGACGGGGCGGTATCGAACGTGCCGCACCGTGAATTTGGAGGAACCGCACGCTCACCGTTTTGCCGCCAGAGATATTCTTGGACCGTGGAATCTCGTCCACCCAAATGTTGCTTCCGGGGGCCTTCAGATCGTAGTTCGGATAGATCGTCCCCGTTACCTCAATCCACGAATCCGGGGCAAAATCACTAAAGGGCAATGCATGTTCCCCATCCTTTGAGAGCACCGCCGTCGCCCTGCCCGGAGCCAATTCCAGTGCTGGCATGCCGCTGTTCTGAACATAGTCCACGTGACCGCCTTCAATGTGCAGGGCGGCTGCGGGCACCGGAAACGGCCTGCCCATCCCGTCGTAGAGTGTCACAGGCACCACCTGCCCATACCAAGTCCCATCCAACTCCGGCCACGTAGCGCCGCCGATGTACACATAGTGCGAAAACGTCCGACAACCTGACATCATGGCCAGCACCAAGGCCATCATCGCCACTTTCACCTGTGGTTTTCGTGCGACCGCGCTTCCCGAGGCGTGCGTCATGAATCATCCTTCCAGAAGGCCATGAGAACTTTAGCGTGTAGGACATGAAGCCCTGAATTGGTTCATCCACAATCTTGGACCAGTCCGGTGGTGCCACGAGGCGATTTGCGGCCCCTGCGGACGCGAACGGCCCATCGGTCGGCTTGAATGCTGGCATGGCCTCCACGGCTCGGTGACGGCCGCGCTCAACCACTACCATCGGCGGCACCAGCGGCGACTTCAATTGTAAAGGCCCCGCAGGATGTAATCCAGAGACCCAAAATCCTTGGCAGTCAAATAGGGTCGCAGCCACGCGTACTTCGCCTCGTTCAGGTCGAATTCGTCGCCGAGAGGATGAATCAGGATCGGGTACTGGCCCTCTCCACTTCTGAGTTTGATTCGCGTCGTTGGGTCGGTGGTAATCATTCGGTTTCTCCCAAATCATACCCCCCATCCCTCCCGATCCGGCCGGCTATCTCCACAATTCGTCTCTTTTCCCCACACCGCGCCAAATCCCCGCACCCTACTTCGCCCGCGGCAACGTAAAATGAAACAACGCCCCATGCGGATGATTCGCCGTCACCCCGATCGTCCCCCCGTGCGCCTCCACCGCCTCCCGCGCCCGCGACAACCCCCAACCCGCGCCCTCCACATTCATTCCCTCCGCGCCGCCCGTTATCCCCGCAAATATCCGCTCCCGATCTTCCACCGCCACGCCCACCCCGGAGTCCCGCACAAAAAACTCCACAAACTCCTCCGACATCCCCGTCGATACCACCACCCGCCCGCCCCGCGGCGTGTGCTTGCACGCGTTCGTCAGCAAATTCGCCAGCACCTCCGTCATCCCCTTCACATCCACCCGCACCGAATCCAACTCCCCGTCCAACTCCAAAACCACCTCAATCCCCTTCGCCCCAAACTCCCCCCGCAATGGCGCCAACGCGCCCTCCACCAAATCCCCCGGCATCACCGCCTCCATCTGCATCGCCGCCGGCCCCGCCCGCATTCGCCCCGCATCCAGCAACTCATCGATCAACCGCTGCAACCGATTCGCATCCTCCTGCGCCAGCAGCAGCAGCTCCCTCTGCTTCGTCCCCAGCCGTAAACCCGCATCCTCCACCAACATGTGTATCGACATCTGCAACGACGTCAGCGGCGTCTTCAACTCGTGTGACACCATCGAGATCAACCCGCTCTTCGCCTCATCCACCTGCCGCAACTGCGTCGCATCCACCAACACCACCGTGATCCCCACCAAATTCTTCGACTCATCCATCGCCGGCCGACCATGCGGTAAAAAAAACTTCTCCTGACCTTCCTCAAATACCTGGATCACCTGCTCATATCCCACCGGCTCCACTTCCTGCAACGTCGCCTTCACCTTCTCCACCAACGGCATCAGCCACGCATGACCAATCTCCGACGCATACGCCCCCGGCTTCAACCCAAATTTTCGCTCCGCCAATACATTCGCCAGCTCCACCTGCCCCTCCGGCGTAAACAACGCCACCCCGTGCGGCAACGAATCGATCGCCGCACGCGTGCTCGCCTGCGTCCGCAACAACCGCGCCTGATCCGTCCGCCGAAATTCCCGCAGCGTCGCCGCCATCGCATGAAACGCCGCTCCCAACCGCCCGATCTCATCATCCCCGTGCCGGGCCGGCGGCACCTCCAGATTCCCCCGCTGTATCTCCTCCGCATAGGCCGTCAATTCCCGCAGCGGCCTCACAAACCAACTCCCCATCGCCACCAGCAACGTCCCCGCCACCACCAACCCCGCCACCGTCAACACGATCGTCCCTATCCACACCCATTCCGGAGTGCGATCCTCTATCGCCGCGATCAATGTCAATACCGACCCCGCCAGCAACAGCGCCACCAGCACCAAATATCCCGCCAAAATCCTATTGCGTAGCGAAAACATCATAATTCGCCCCAAAATCCAGTGAAAGATCCATCGTGTCGCCCACCCTGAGCCACTCTATCTTCACGTCTCCCCCCTCTTCTGGCAATAACAAAATTTCCCCTACCCCTTAAATTCCATACTTCTTCCGCCGTCGCCACAACGTCGCCGCGTCGATCCCCAACACCTCCGCCGCCTCCTCCAAACTCTTCGTCCCCGCCAGCACCCGCCGAATATGCAGCTCCTCCAACTTCTCCAGCGTCACCGCCGCCCCCGGCACCGGGTCCGCCGCATGACCCCCTATCGTCCCCGGCAACAACTCCGCCCCTATCCACTCCCCCGTCGACAAAATCGCACACCGCTCAATCACATTCCGCAATTCCCGCACGTTCCCCGGCCACCCATGCTGATTCAACGCCCCTGCCGCCTCCGCCGTAAACCCCAGCACCGGACGCGTCCGACTCCGCGCAAAAAACGCCAGCATCCGCTCCGCCATCGGTACAATGTCCTCTCGACGCTCCCGCAACGGCGGCAACTCGATCTGGATCACATTCAACCGATACAACAAATCCTCCCGAAAACGCCCCTCCTTCACCGCCAAATCCAAATCCACGTTCGTCGCCGTGATCACCCGAATATCCGCCCGCCGCGTCACCTGCTCACCCACCCGCTCATACTCCCGATCCTGGATAAAACGCAACAGCTTCGGCTGGATCCGCATCGGCAAATCCCCAATCTCATCCAAAAACAACGTCCCCCCCTCGCACATCGCGATCCGCCCCGGATTGTCCCGCACCGCCGACGTAAACGCCCCCTTTGCATGACCAAACAACTCGCTCTCCAGCAACTCCGCCGACAAACTCGGACAACTCACCGTCCCCAGCGGCTTCTCCCGCCGATGACTCCACGCATGAATCGCCCGCACCAGCACCCCCTTGCCCGTGCCCGACTCCCCCCGAATCAATACCGTCGCATCCGTCGTCGCCACCTGCTGCGCCAATTGAATCGCCCGCAACATCGCCGGACTCTTCGTGCTCCCCAGGTCCACCTCTGGATTCGTCTGCCCCAGCGTCTCCTGCAGCCCCTGCACCTTCTGCTCCAACTGCCGCGTCTCCGCAATCTTTTGCGTCAAATGTTTTACTTGCAATGGCGTAAATGGCTTCGGCAGATAATCGTTCGCCCCCGCCTTCATCGACTGCACCGCCGTATCGATCGACGCATACGCCGTGATCACCACGATCTTCATCCGCGGATACGCCTTCCGTAACTCCGGCAGCAAATCCAAACCCTTCTCCGCCCCCAACCGCAAATCCACATACGCCAGATCAAACGCCCACCGCAACGCCTCGGCCTTTGCATCCGCCGGGTTGCTCACTGCCATCACCTTGTGCCCCTCACTCTCCAGGCACAGCATCAGCGTCTTGCGGATATTTATTTCATCATCCACGACCAAAATATTCAGCGGAAATGCCGCGCCCGTTGTTGCGTCGTTCGTCAAATTCACACCCACCGCAGGAAACGCTCTTTTATTAAGTATATGTGAATAATTAGCAAAAGGAGAAAAAACTATCTCGCTTTCTGTTAACCCAACTTCCGCAGTTTGCGAGCAAAAAGGCCTTTGGCGATGGTGCCAAGGCCCTTTTTTCCTAAAAGTCTTCACTACAAATCCACCACCTCCAGGCTCCGCGGCAGCGTCAGCCCCAGCTTGTGTAACAGGATCGC
>JBBRWV010000137.1:0-8993 GCA_038248985.1 Phycisphaerae bacterium | reverse complement strand
CCTCCGAAACCCTTCGCACCCCCTCCGAAACCCTCGCCGACAACCCACTTTTCGCCCAACTCATCGGAAAAATGACCCTTGAAGACCTCGAAAACGCCGCCATCGCCGTCACCCTCCGCCGTTACCACAACAACCGCACCCGCTCCGCCCTCGCCCTCGGCATCTCCATTCGCACCCTCCAAAGGAAGGTCGGTCCCCAGCATCCCGCCCATAATAACCTTGAAGAAACACCAATAGACGATGTTTCTCCCCCCCAACCCCTCCCCAATAATTCACCCTACGTGGTTCCTGCAGCCCACAATACATGGTAAATAAGACCAAGTCGGACCAGGAGAAAGCCTTGCCCTCACCCAGCATGCTCGCGCGTTTAGACGCCTTACTCGACAATTTGAATTGGTCGCAACAATCGATAGACAAAGCACTTATGCGCGAAAATATCCTCGCCGCCCTCCGCGACAGCGAACAGCACCTCCACGTCGCCCTCGAAGCCGGACGCATGGGCACTTGGGAATGGGTCGTCGCCACCGGCCGCGTAAACTGGTCCCCCGGCCTCGAAACCATGCACGGCCTTGAACCAGGCACGTTTAAAGGCACATTCGAAGCCTTTTTATCAGACGTCCACCCCGAAGACCGCCCCTGCGTCTCCGAACGCATCGCCCAAGCCCTCGCCAACTGCACCGACCACCACATCGAATATCGCCTGCTCCTAAAAGATGGAACCATCCGCTGGGTCGAAACCTGCGGAAAAGTTTTCTGCAACCCCCAAGGCCACCCCGAACGCCTGATCGGCGTTTGCGCCGATATTTCCCGCCGCAAGCGCGACGAAGAAGAACGCCACGAAATTCTCCAGCGCGAACAAGCCGCGCGCAGTGAGTTGGAACGCGCCAACCACGCCAAAGACAACTTTCTGGCCGTATTATCCCATGAATTACGCACTCCCCTGACCCCTGTTTTAGCCACCGCACAAATGATGGAATCGGACCCCGCGTTTCCTGCCCAAGTGCGTGAATTGGCCACCATGATTCGTCGTAACGTGGAGCTGGAAGCACGACTTATCGATGATTTGCTCGACGTCACAAAAATCAGTCGCGGAAAAATTATCCTTCATCGCACCTGCGTCAACGTGCATGAAAAAATCAAGCATGTTGTAGAGATCAATCGCGAAGAAATTGCCGCCAAAAAAATCGAGGTGATTCTCCAGCTAGAAGCGGATGCACATTTTGTGGAGGCCGACAAGGCGCGATTGCAACAAGTGATGTGGAACCTGCTAAAAAACGCCGTCAAGTTCACACCCAATGCAGGACGGGTCACCATTAAAACCTCGAATGCCGATGGCCAGAGTGTCAGCATCGAAGTGAAAGACACGGGCATCGGTATCGCGCCGGAAAATCTCCCGCGAATTTTTGGCGCGTTTGACCGCGCGGTAGCTCCGCAGTTTGGCGGCCTTGGCTTGGGTCTGGCCATCAGCAAAACCTTGGTGGAGTTGCATGGCGGTCGCGTACACGTCGCCAGCGATGGAATTGGCAAGGGCGCTGTTTTCACGATCGAACTTCCAACTAAGGAAAATTCTTCCGTGACACCGATTGAAAATGCTTTGCCCAAGAATAGCGTAGTGGGTTGCACAATTCTGTTGGTGGAGGATCATCCCGATACCCGCAACATCATGACGCGACTACTCGCCGACATGGGATGTACGGTAGTCAGTGCCGGCACTGTTGCACAGGCCCTTGAGTTGGCCGACCAGAAATCCTTTCAGTTGCTAATCAGCGATATCGGGTTGCCGGATGCAAGCGGTATGAAACTGATGCGCGAGATCAAGGCACGCCATGGGATCAAGGGGTTGGCGCTAAGTGGATATGGCATGGATGAAGATATACAAGCCTGCAAAGATGCAGGCTTTGCAGCGCATCTCACCAAGCCAATTAATGTTCAAGCACTGGAGCAACTTGTGCGCGAACTCACCCAGTAAGTATCGGAGGTCATCCATTCGCAAGGGCACTCGCGCAGCCTATTTGGCCAAATCCACGTACACAAACTGATTTGAATAGGACAAATAGCCGAAAAATGATAGGATAAATCTACCAAACATTTTTTGATCTCTTTTTCATTCAGGAGCCGGAATAGATGTGTGGGATTTCTGGCTTGCTGGAGTTGAAAGGTTGCGCTGCGGAGCGCGCCGTACTCCAATCCATGATTGCCAGAGTTGGCCATCGCGGCCCAGATGGATCCGGAATTTACGTGGATGGCCCCCTTGGTCTGGCTCATGCCCGGCTGAGCATTATTGATTTGGCTACCGGCGATCAACCGATGCATAACGAGGACCGATCGCTGACGGTCACGTTCAATGGGGAAATATTTAACTACCTGGAAATCCGCAAAGAGCTTGAAGCCCTCGGGCATCGATTTGCCACCACCTCGGATACCGAGGTCATTTTGCATGCGTACGAAGAGAAGGGGCCGGAATGCGTGCATGATTTCAATGGGCAATGGTCGTTTGCCATCTGGGATGCACGCAAGAATGAGCTATTCATCTCACGGGATCGCTTGGGGGTGCGCCCGCTTTTCTACAAGATGCACGAAGGAACATTCCTATTTGCCTCGGAGATCAAATCAATCTTTGCGTATCCGGGTGTTCCGCGGCGTCTGGATATTCGCGCGATTGACCAAGTCCTGACGTTCTGGTTCACATTGCCGCCGCGCACGATATTCGAAGGGATTTCAGAGTTGCCGCCTGGGCATTCGATGAAAGTTTCACGTGGGGAGGTGAAAGTGTGGCGCTACTGGCAGCCAACATATCCCACGGAATTTGCGCCCATGAATGAAGAGGCGTGTGCTGGGCGACTGTTGGAATTGCTGGTAGATGCGACGCGCTTGCGCTTGCGGGCAGATGTTCCAGTGGGAGCATACTTGAGCGGCGGTCTTGATTCCGCGGTGACTACCTCGCTTATCAAAAATTTTACGCAAGCGCCCTTGAAAACATTTTCGGTGGGTTTCGACCAGCCGGAATTCGATGAACGAGAGTTTCAGCAGCAAGTAGTGCGCTACCTGGATACGCGCCATCAGAGTGTGCAGTGCGGGACAGCGGACATCGGGCAGATTTTTCCGGATGTGGTTTGGCACGCGGAGAAGCCGATCATCCGCACGGCGCCTGCACCCATGTATATGCTGGCAAAACTCGTGCGGGAGAACGGCTATAAAGTGGTATTGACCGGAGAGGGGGCGGATGAAGTTCTCGGCGGCTACGATATCTTCAAAGAAGCCAAGGTGCGGCGATTCTGGGGGCGGAATCCGCAATCACGCGTGCGGCCGCTGCTGCTCGCCAAGCTTTATCCCTACATGCATAACCTCCAAAAGCAGTCGCCCGCGTATCTGCAGGCATTTTTTCATGTGCGTCCGGAGGATCTGTCCAGCCCGTTTTTCTCGCATCTGCCCCGCTGGGAACTCACCGCCAAATCCAAACTTTTTTATTCTCCACGGATGCGCGCGGAGTTGGGGGAATATGATGCGTGCGATGAACTTCGGCAAATGCTGCCGCCAGAATTTTCTAGCTGGCCGGCGTTCTGCCAGGCACAATATCTGGAGACCGCCTTCCTCTTGCCGGGGTACATTCTCTCGTCGCAGGGGGATCGCATGGCCATGGCGCACGGGATCGAGGGTCGTTATCCCTTTCTGGATTACCGAGTGGTCGAATTTGCCGCGACTATTCCGCCTCGCATGAAAATGAAGGGGTTGAACGAAAAGTTTGTTCTGAAGAAAGCGATTGGCAATCGAATTCCGGAGTCGATCCGTCAGCGTCCGAAGCAACCTTATCGCGCCCCGGATGCGGACAGTGTTTTACGAGCAGACGGATCTGAACCGGCGTATGTCCGCGAAATGCTAGCGGAACGAAACATTGAGAAGGCAGGTATTTTCAACGCTCGCGCAGTCGACGGTCTGGTGCAGAAGACCCGGCGTGGCCAGACTATTGGGGTGAAGGACAACATGGCCGTCGTCGGCATTCTGTCGACGCAATTGATCAGTGACCAGTTTGTGAATAATTTCAGGAGACTAGAAACAGATGGCTGACATTGAACCGCAAATCCGCGCGTTTATCGTGGAAAATTTCCTCTTTGGCGAGGATTCGGCAGACCTCACTCCGGAGTCATCCTTTCTGGAATCGGGCATCATTGATTCCACGGGCGTTTTGGAACTCGTGGGATACATTGAGAAGACATACAACATCAAAATTCGAGATGAAGAGATTGTGCCGGAAAATCTGGACTCGATTCGTCGTCTGGCCAAGTTCATCCAGAGCAAGCCCCTCTTGCTCGCCAAGTAATTGCAAAGTGAGCCGCAATGCTGGTGCAGGAATTTCTGGAGCATAGCGCTGCACGCCTGCCGGACAAAACCGCGCTGGTGTGTGGTGAGCGACGCCTGAACTATCGCGAAATTAATGCGCTGGCCAATCAACTGGCATTCGGCCTGCAAGCCCGTGGAGTTCAGCGCGGCGACCGAGTGGCGGTTTGCCTGGACAATACCGTTGAGGCCGCCGTGGCGGTGTGGGGAACTCTCAAGGCCGGCGCTGTTCTCATGATGATCAACCCCTCAACCAAACTGGAAAAGCTGGCCAGTAACCTGGGGGATGCGCGAGCCACAGTTCTGATTTGCAGCGTCGAAAAAACGCGGCAATGTGCGCCGGCACTGGGGCGGTTGACCCATCTCCAGTGCATTATTGGGGTGGGTACGGGTGAGGTTGCCTCCGAAAGTGACGGCGGCAAGGTTGTGGGATGGACGGAGTTGCTGGAGAAATATTTCGATTGCACCAAGGCCCCGGCCAGAGTGTGCATCAATGTGGATCTCGCGTCGTTGATGTATACCTCGGGTTCAACGGGTGAACCCAAGGGCGCCATGATGACACACTTGAACATGGTGGCAATCGCCAATTCCATCACGCTATATCTGCAAAATACGGAAGCGGATGTCATCTTGAATGTACTGCCCCTGTCTTTTGGTTACGGGCTATACCAATTGTTAATGGCGGCGAAGATTGGGGGTACGCTGGTTCTTGAAAGATCGATGGCGTATCCGCATGTGGTGTTAAAGAAAATGGTCAGCGAGCGTGTGACCGGTTTTGCGCTGGTGCCCATGATCGCCGCAATACTTCTGCAATCGGATATGTCCACCTTCAATTTTTCATCCCTGCGCTACATCACCAACGCTGGCGCCGCGATGCCGGTCGAGCATTTTCGGAAGTTGCGCACGCAGTTTCCCCAGACCCAGATCTATTCGATGTATGGCCAGACTGAATGTGCGCGCGTCTGCTATCTGCATCCCGATCAAATCGATATTCGCCCTTCCTCGGTGGGGTTTGCCATACCGAATACGGAAGCCTGGCTGGTGGATGAGGCGGGGAATCGATTGGGCAATAATGCCCGCGGGGAACTGGTCGTGCGCGGCGCCCACGTGATGTTGGGCTACTGGGGAAAACCGGAAGAAACGGCCCGCGCACTTCGTCCCGGGCTGCTGCCTCATGAGCGAGTGCTATATACCGGCGATCTCTTTCGGACGGATGATGAGGGATACCTCTATTTCGTTGCGCGACGCGATGACATCATCAAATCTCGTGGCGAAAAGGTAAGCCCCCGAGAGATAGAAAATGTGTTACATGCGCTGGAGGGCGTCGTCGAAGCGGCAGTTATTGGAGTGCCCGATCCCGTACTTGGTCAGGCCGTGAAAGCGGTCGTTGTTTTGAAAAATGCGTGTGAACTGAAATCCAAGGATATTCTACGGTACTGTGTTGCGCATCTGGAAGATTACATGGTTCCCAAGTTTGTGGAGATTCGCGACGCCCTGCCGCGGACTTCTTCCGGCAAAGTCAATAAACGTGAACTCTAGAGAGGAAATATCGTGGCCCAGGAAAAAGCATTCTCTGCCGACGTTCTCAAATTGGATGCAGTGAAGGAAACCGACCGTATTGTCGCCGCATTGTGCGAACAGGTGCATGGCGTTCTGCGCCGAAAAGGGCTGGTCGTCGGCCTTTCGGGCGGTATCGACAGCAGCGTGTGTTGTGCGCTAGCGGCCCGCGCGTTTGGCGGAAAAAATGTCTTCGGCGTGCGCATGCCGGAGTCGGATTCTTCGGGCGATACGATGGATCTCAGCGAGCTAATCGCCAGCCATTTTGGTGTGACCACGGCGCTGGAAGTCATCACGCCCACGCTGGAGGCGGTAGGATGTTACCGTCGGCGCGATGATTTCATACGCTCCGTCGTTCCTGAATTCGGGCCTGGGTACAAGTCCAAGATTGTTTTTCCCAGCGTTCTGGAAGGGCAGGGATACCGGGTTTTCCGGCTGGTGGTGGAGGCGCCCGATGGGACGCGGACGACGACGCGGCTGCCGCTCGAGGCTTACCTGGGAATTGTTGCGGCCACCAATTTTAAGCAACGCGTGCGGAAGATGATCGAGTATTACCATGCGGATCGATTGAATTTCGCGGTGGTCGGCACGCCGAACCGGCTGGAGTTTGATCAGGGGTTCTTTGTGAAAAACGGCGATGGCTCAGCGGATGTGAAACCGATCGCACACTTATACAAATCGCAGGTGTATCAACTGGCCGAATATCTGGGCGTGCCGGAGAAGATTCGGTCGCGTCCGCCCACGACGGATACGTATTCGCTCAGCCAGAGTCAGGAAGAGTTTTATTTTTCCCTGCCTTACCGGGGAATGGATATCTGCCTGTATGCCAAAGACCATGGGATATCCGCTGCGGAGGCCGCCGTTGCTGCGGGCATCACACCCGCGCAGGCGGAACATGTCTACGCGGACATTGATGCCAAGCGAAACGCGACCGCTTATCACCATCGCAAGCCGTTGCTGGTGGAAGAGATTCCGCACATTCAGCGTTGATGGGCGAATTTGTCGTGTGGTATTGTGCGGCGGAGAGTGCAGATCCCTGCGCGGGCGAGTCAGGCAGCCAACTTTTCGACGATGGGAAAAGTACGCATCATCCACGCGCCCATGTGTTCGATCACTTTGGTTTTCCCGCCCCCGGAGACCAACATGTGATTGGTTCCTTCGATTTCGACAAAGGTAATTTTGCTTTTACGGATGCGCCCAAATACTTGATATCGAAAAAGCCAGCGTTGACTGCTGCCAGCACTGACCAGAAGAATGGGGAGCCCGCGCGCGGCGACGCGTCGGCTAACGTCGACGAGGGGGCGGTTGATGCACTCGGGGAATCGCGGTCCGGTCACTAATTCTAAGGCTTGACGCAGCGAGGTGTAGCTTTTTTGCAGGTAGCGCAGCCCGCCGGTATGGGATTTGGTTCGCAAATTTGTGCGAAGCTGGCGCCAGCGATTAATTTTTTCATTGGCACCGCCCTTTTTCATCGCGGGTTTGCCCGGCATCTGGGTGTCAGAGGCCTCAATGCGATTGTAGGAAGGTTCCAGCAGGGCAAGACCAACGACGCCGGTGGGGAGTTTGTCAGTGGCGTAGAGACTGGTGATCGCGCCACCGCACACGCCACCGAGTACGACACCGCGGAGGTGGTATTGGGTGATGAGTCGATGGACGAGGGCTGTAGCGAATTGGGCAAAGCCGCCGGATTCTGTGAATTTCCAGATGTCGTGTACGCCTTCGTGGTCCATGCCTGCGGAATCACCGAGTCCTGGCATGTCAAAGCGAAACGTGGGAAAGCCGAGGGAAGCCTGTTTGTCCGCGAGCTGAACAGACAGGTCCGCAAGGCCAGCGCGCGGCATCTGGGCGAAATTGAGAATGACCAGTGCGATATCACGCGCGGGACAATTGACGCCATCTGCACTTGCGGGTTCGTGATACGTACCTATCAGTCGATAGTCATCGACCTGGATTTTAGCGATTCGTCTCACGGTCGCACCGCCACTCTCTTCGTGGCTGTCTCCTGGAGCCAGGCGCAACTGGGTTCGAAGAAGGCCCCCAGTGACGAATTCAGGGACGGCGGTGCGGTACCGGGGCGGGTTTTCTTGGTGGGAACCCCCGCCATCTTGGCGGACACCGGCATCAGGTCGCTGGCGCGGCGGTCGAGTTCGATGACGCTCCAAGGGCGCTCCGAGGAGGAGGTGTCGCCAACGGCGGGAGGGAGGGTCAGGGGGTAATTCTCAGATTCACGCCAGAGGCGTTCGGACCAGAGGAAACCTTCGACCTCCACGAGTTGGCCGGATTCCAGTTCCGCAATGTAGTCTTCGCGAGTGCGGCGCGGCGCGTTGCGATGCAGCGCAAAATCAGTGGCCATGCGCATACGCAGGGTGTCGTAAAGCATGGCGCGGGCAGATACTGGAGGGGACCAAAGCAAGAGGGCTTCACCGAGGCCTTGGTTAAAGAGGCGTGAAGAAAGAAGTGCGCCCATTCCTACGCCGTGCAGGAATAGGGGTAAGGTGGAGCGGGCGCGGAGAAAGTTGACGCATTCATGAATATCGGCCTCCCAAGAGGTAAAACTGTGGTTTTCGAAGGCGCCGGTGCTTTCGCCGACGCCGCGGAAATCGAAGCGGAGGACGTCAAAACCCTGGGCGGCGAGGTAGCGGGCCCAGCGGGCCCAGAGGCGGTAGGCGTGGGAACGCTCGGATGCAAATGGGCCTACCAAAAGGACTTGCGCGCGGGGCGGCGGGGTGGAAGGAGTGAGGACGTAATAGAGTTGGTCGGAATCGACGATCAAGTAGTCGGGTTGTTCGTCTTTGGGAGTGGAGGGGGAAGGGGTGATCTTGGAGGTCTGATAAGAGCGGTCTAGGGGCGTATTGAGGGGCGATCCCGTGGTTGTGAATAGGGGGGGCGCGGAAGATGTAGTCATATACGTCCCAGAATCAGGTGGGTATAGCTGGGGTATTTGTATGTTTGCGGCTAGTGAAACATACATCGGGGCCTAAGATTGTCAAAAAACAGGGGAGAAAATCTCTAAAACGGGGGTGTGTAGGGGTACAATCGGTCTAAAAGAGAGGGGTTTTGAGTTAAAAATGACCGGCGGACGGGGGGGAGGTGGGGGGGGG
>JBBRWV010000136.1:0-9147 GCA_038248985.1 Phycisphaerae bacterium | reverse complement strand
GCATCTACGAGACGCGACGCACCGTGGCCGACGACTTCAAGGCCACGATGCGACTGCGCTTCGACGACCTGCTACCCAAGTGGAACTATGTGGCCGTGCCCCAGTAAATCATTGACAGTTGTTGATGCGCCGGTCCTAAACACCATCAATCACCATTCCGCACATCCAACCGACTTTTCGCAACAATCCGCATTCGCATTCACACATCCGTACCCACATTCGCATCTTTAGATGGGTCGAATCATAGCCCGGTGTCCTCCCCCTTGCCGAGTTCCCCCTTCGCCTCTTTATTCCGCCGGGCACGCTCCTTGCATCTCCATTGGTAATCAACTTTCAGCACGTTTCAAAAGGTGCCCACATGGCCAAAAAGCAAGAATCCAAGCAAACCCTCCCGCCCCAACAACAGGAATCCTGTCCGGGTCACCAAGGCGAAATGACGCCCCAGCCTGAATCCGAACCCAAACACCAAGGCTCCGGACGCCTCCAAAACAAAGTCGCTCTCATCACCGGCGGAGACAGCGGCATCGGACGTGCCGTCGCCCTCGCCTTCGCCGTAGAAGGCTGCGACATCGCCTTCCTCTACCTCGACGAACACGAAGACGCCGAAGAAACCAAACGCCTCGTCGAAAACGAAGGCAGGCGTTGCTACCTCATCGCCGGCGACATAGGCGACGAATCGTTCTGCCGCGAAGCCGTCGAAGACTCCGTCCAGCAACTCGGCCGCCTCGACATCCTCGTCAACAACGCCGCCGAACAACACCCCCAGGATTCCATCGCCGACATCTCCGCCGAACAACTTAAACGCACCTTCGGCACCAACATCTTCGCCATGTTCTACATCACCAAAGCCGCTCTCCCCCACCTCCCAAAAGGGTCCTCCATCATCAACACCACCTCCGTCACCGCCTACCGCGGCAGCCCCAAACTCCTTGACTACTCCGCCACCAAAGGTGCCATCGTCGCCTTCACCCGCTCCCTCGCCCTCAACCTCGCCGACAAAGGCATCCGCGTAAACGCCGTCGCCCCCGGCCCCATCTGGACTCCCCTCATCCCCTCCACCTTCCCACCCGAAAAAGTCGCACACTTCGGCGGAGACACCCCCATGAAACGCCCCGGACAACCCAACGAAGTCGCCGGCTCATTCCTCTTCCTCGCCTCCGAAGACGCCTCCTACATCACCGGCCAAGTCCTCCACCCCAACGGCGGAGAAATCATCAACGGCTGACCTCCACCCAAAAATACCCGTGAGGACACCGTCGCAAATCATCGCCCCACCACGCCACCAAAATCCAGGCCGCGCCGCAGGTGCGGCCCACGCTCCTCCCTTACCCATCGTCGACTCCAAAAAGCCCGCCACGTCCTTGAAATTTGAATCTTGAAAACTTCCCCCTTCCTTCCCAATTCCCCCCCCGCCAACCCTTTCCCGTACACGACCCCCACTATGGCCAAAGCCTCCTCCCCAACCAGAGAGGCCCAAGTCGCGGGCAAGGCCCGGCCATTCGCCAGCCATTCGTTGAGGAGTCGATCGTAGGCCTCGCGGCTCTCGGGGCTCCCCCAACGGACCAGGTAAATCGTCTGTCCATCCAACCGGACGAAGGCCAGATTCCTCGCTTGATGGCGGCAATAGGCGGGGAGTTGGGCTTTTAGGATGGGCAGGGCGCACTTCCTTTCCTACCCTTTTGATCGGGCAAGAGTGAGAAGTGTTCCGCTGTACACCTTCTAAAAGTGTACAGCGTACACTTTGGGCGGTGTTTTCCAGCCGTGTGCCCGAACATGGGGCACGCTCGAAACCCTTGATTTCATTGAGCCAAACACAGATTGGAGACGACCGGGATCGAACCGGCAACCCCTAGCTTGCAAAGCTAGTGCTCTCCCAATTGAGCTACGTCCCCGTCGCACCAGCGAGACCTTCAATACTACCAATTAACCCCATCAATACAAGCCCCGACAAGCCAAACCCGAAATTCCCGAACAAACACGCGCCCCCTGCCTTTTTACCCCGCTTCATTGAATCCTCACCGCACTCCCCCCTATCATGCTTCTTTACTCGTTAAGGATGCCCCCGCATGACCACCGCCTCCTCATCCCCCGCATCGCGCCTCTCCTCCTCTGACGTCGCCACGCACTCCGACCTCGCGCCCGCCTCCAAATCCGTCCCCGATTCCCTCGGACACTTCGGCCCCTACGGCGGCACCTACGTCCCCGAAACGCTCATGATCGCCGTCCATCAGCTCAATGAAGAATACGAGCGCGCCAAAAAAGACCCCGCCTTCAAACAGCAACTCAACTATTACCTCAAACAATTCGTCGGCCGCCCCACGCCCCTCTATTATGCTGAACGCCTCACCCAACTCGTCCGCGAAACCGCCGCTCCCAACGCCGGCGCCAAAATCTACCTGAAACGCGAAGACCTCTGCCACACCGGCGCCCACAAAATCAACAACACCATCGGCCAGGCGCTCCTCACCCTCCGCATGAAAAAAAAACGCGTCATCGCTGAAACCGGTGCCGGCCAGCACGGCGTCGGCACCGCCACCGCCGCCGCCGTCTTCGGCCTCTCCTGCGACGTCTACATGGGTGCCGAAGACATCCGCCGTCAATCCCTCAACGTCTTCCGCATGAAACTCATGGGTGCCAAAGTCATCTCCGTTGAGTCCGGTCAGAAAACCCTCAAAGACGCCCTCAACGAAGCCATGCGCGATTGGATGGGCTCCGTCGAAAATACCCACTACATCATCGGCACCGTCGCCGGCCCCCATCCCTTCCCCACCATCGTCCGCGACTTTCAATCCATCATCGGCATCGAAACCCGCCAGCAAGCCCTCGACAACTTCGGCCGCCTCCCTGACGCCATCGTCGCGTGCGTCGGTGGCGGTTCCAACGCCGCCGGCATCTTCTACCCCTTCGTCGAAGACACCACTGTCAAACTCTACGGCGCGGAAGCCGGCGGACGCGGAAGCGGTCTCGGCCAACACGCCGCCTCCCTCTCCATGGGCCACCCGGGCGTCCTTCACGGCACCCTCAGCTACGTCCTCCAAAACGCCGACGGCCAAACTGCTGACGTTCACTCCGTCTCCGCCGGTCTCGATTACCCCGGCGTCGGCCCCGAACACGCCTATTGGAAAGACACCCGCCGCGTTCAGTACGATGCCATCTCTGATCAGGAGGCCCTCACCGCTCTGCAAATCACCGCCCAACGCGAAGGCATCATCCCCGCCCTCGAATCCGCCCACGCCATCGCCCACGCCCTCAATCTCGCCGAAACCATGTCCAAGGAACAAATCCTCGTCATCAATCTCTCCGGACGCGGCGACAAAGACTGCATGGAAGTCGCCCGCCTCCTCGGCACCGAATAACCCCGTTCCATTCACCAACCCACAAGGACATCCTTCATGACCCTCTTCAAAAACATCGCCCTCGTCGCTCTCGCCATCACTCTCGGCGCCCTCCTCCCCGCGTGCGAATCCGAATTCGCCGAGAATCCCGACCGCCCCCGCCCCACCCGCGCCCCCATCAACCCCACCGAATACAACAGCGCCTCCAACGAAGTCATGGGCACCGGTACCGGTGCCGTCCCGATCATCACCGTCACTCTCCCGAATAAAAAAAATGAATCCGCCACCGTCCGCACCATCATCGACGAAATCCGCGATTTCAACGATCCGCCCGCCGCCTCTCAGCCAGCCACCTCCCCCGCCTCCCAACCCGCGCCGCAAACCATCCACGTGGATCCCATCAGCGGCCAATAAACTCCGCCCCCTCCCTCCCCCACCGACGCCGCACATGGTGGCGCCTGCCGCCACCGCGAAACCCCAGGCAGCGTCACCGCCACCGCATACGCAAACAATTCCAAAACGATGTGCGGATGCAGCCGCGCCCCAAAAACCGAAATGTAAACCGGAAACTGCATCACCCACCTCATGCCATCACATGAACCCAATTTTCCTGTACGCCCGGCCCCTCAAATCCCCCCCACCCACTCCGGCGGCAACAACAGCACCGGCAGCGTCGTCCCCTTGATAATCTCCTGCGCCACGTTCCCCTCAATCAACCGCGTCAGCATCCCCTTCGCCGACAGCCCCAGCAAAATCAGCGTCGCCTTCCGTTCCTCCGCCGTTTTCAAAATCGCTTCCCCCAGGTCATCCGAATATAGCAGCAGCGTCTCCACCTTGAGATTTTTTCCCCGCAACTGTTCACCAATTTTTTCCAGCACCTTCTCCCCCGCCGAAACGCCCCCGCTCGGCTCCGCCCCATACGCCACATGCACCGCCAACACACTGCTCCCCACCCGTACCACAAAATCCGCGATCGCATCGATCCGCCCGTCGAGCACCCATCGATCCGAAACCGCCAGCAGCACCTTGCTCATGCCATACCTAATCAAAACGCAATCCCCGGATTATACCCCCTCCGTCACTTACCCACACCTCCAATCCCTCGCCTACAACATGCTCATCGGGTCCACATCCACCGACACGCTCACGCCTCCGCCCTTCCCACCGCCCTTCAACGCCCCACGCCGCCGCAACGCCCCCAGCAAATGCTGCAGCGACGCCGCCGACTCCGCCATCATCAGCATCTCCACCCGATACTCCTCCTGAATCCGCTCCATCGGCGGCGGCAGCGGCCCCTGCACCTTCACCGCCAGCTTCAACTGCGCAATCACTTCATCCACCAACTTCCGAAATGCCATCCCCGCCTGGTTCACGCGCGTGTGCCCCTTATGCGCCATCACCACCCGCACCAACCTCCCAAACGGCGGATACCCAAACTCCTTCCGGTGGGGCAACTCCCCCGCCGCAAACCCCAAATAATCATGATTGCACGCATGCAAAATCGCCGGCTCCTGCGGCTGAAACGTCTGCACCACCACCGTCCCCCGATCCGCACTCCGACCGCTCCGCCCCGCTACCTGGCAGATCAACTGAAATGTCCGCTCCGCCGCCCGAAAATCCGGCATCGTCATCGCCAGATCACTGTTCAACACCCCCACCAGTTGCACGTTCGGAAAATCCAGCCCCTTCGCAATCATCTGCGTACCAATCAGCAAATCCAACTCCCCCTGCCCAAACGCCTCCAGCACCTCCTGGTAATCCGCCGCCTTGTTCATCGTGTCCGAATCCATCCGCGCAATTCGCAGCGTCGGAAACTTCCGCAACAATTCATCCTCCGCCCGCTGCGTTCCCTGCCCCAGATGCGTCAACCGAGCCTGGCAACTCGGACACTTCCCCGGCAGAATCATCGCCGCCATGCAGTAATGACACTTCACCATCCCATACCGCGCCGCAAACCGCGCCGCCCGCTCCCCCTCGCTTCCTCCCCCCGCGTTCTTCACCTCCCCCTCTTCCATGCTCCGATGCACCACCATCGTCGAATCACAATTCTCGCACATCATCACCCACATGCACCGCGGGCACATCACATAATGCGCATACCCCCGTCTATTCAATAAAAACAACGCCTGCTTCTTCGCCTCCAGCGTCGCCTTCAAATGATGCTCCAGCGTCGTCGACAAGATATGCAACCCCCGCCTCTCATGACTCTGCTCCTTCATGTCCACCACCACCACCCGCGGCATCTGCGTCCCCAGTGGACGATTCTTCAGCGTCAGCAATCCATACTTCGCATTCCCCCCATTCGCATTCTGCCAACTCTCCAGCGACGGCGTCGCCGACCCCAGCAACACCGGCACCCCCAGCATGTGCCCCCGCCGTATCGCCACATCCCGCCCATGATATTTCGGCGCGCTGTCCTGCTTGTAAGAATGATCGTGCTCCTCATCCACCACGATCAACCCAATATCCTTCGCCGGCGCAAAGATCGCTGAGCGCGCCCCCACAATCACCTGCGCCCACCCCTCCGCTATCGCCCGCCAATGCTGATGCCGTTCCGAATCCTTCAACCCACTGTGCAAAACCGCCACCCGCTCAAATCGCTTCATGAACCGCGCCACTGTCTGCGGCGTCAGCGAAATCTCCGGCACCAGCACAATCGCCCGCTTCCCCGCCCGCACCACCTTCTCAATCGCCCGAATATACAACTCCGTCTTCCCCGATCCCGTCACCCCAAAAATCATCCGCACCCCAAACTCTCCCGCATCGATCAGCCTCTCAATCTCCGTCATCGCCCGCGCCTGCTCCCCGCTCAACGTCAGCAACCCCGCCTCCTTCACCGCATCCGCCCCCGTCAACACCGGCATCTGCAACTGCTTCCGCGGCACCAGCACCCCCATCTCCACAAACTTCCGCACCATCGTGTGCTTCACCCGCGCCGCCGCCAGCAGCTCCAACTCCGTCTTCTCCCCGCCCTGCAAAACCTCCACGATCTGCTCCAACGCCTTCACCGCCCGCGCCGAAACCTTCTTCCCCCCCACCAGCTTCCCCGCCACCAACTCCTCCGCGCTCTTCCCCACCTCCGCCAAACTCACCATCGCGTTCGTCGGCGCCCGCACCGCCCGCTTCACCGCGCTGGGCACCATCGTCGCCAGCGTCATCCCCATCGGACAACAATAATACGTGCTGATCCACCGCGCCAGCCGCAGCAAATCCTCCGGCACCGGCGGAACATTCCGCAACACATCATGAACATTCTTCACCCCGCCCGCCATCTCCACCACCGGTGGCCCACCCTCATCAAACAACATCCCCGCCTCCTCCTCCCCGGATTCCGCCGCCTGCTTCGCCTCCGCCTGCTTCACAAACTCCGGTGCCTCCCCGCTCAAACCCAGCACCGTCCCTCCCACCATCCGATTCCCCCGGCCCAGCGGCACCACCACCCGGCTCCCCACCACCACCTCCTTCACCATGTCCCCCGGCACACGATACGTGTACTCCGCATCCACCGGCTCATCCACCGCCACCGTCGCGTACGCACCCGCCCGCTCCTTCCCCAACTCACCCAATTCGTCCGTTGCCACAACCGCTCCAATCTCTCAATCGCATCCCGATTCTATCCCCCTCACACCTTCACCCATTGCCCAAGTCGATCCCCCAAATACATCGCCTCCATCGCCTTCGCCACGTTCAACGCATCCTCGATCGGCACCAACACCTTCCGCTCCGCCTTCCCCACCAGCACATCCAGATACAGATCAAACGCGTGCGGCAACCCCGCCGGAAAATGCGCCGCGTCCACCGGCTGCTTCCCGTCCGCCCCCGGCACCTTGCTCTTGCTGCTTCCATAAAACGCCTGCCCATTCATCACCGTCAAATGCCCCTCTGTCCCGCGAATCTCGCACGTCACCGGGTTCCCCGCATCCACCCAGCTCCCCGTCACCGTCGCCAGCACTCCGTTCTTAAACTTCAAAATTCCTTCCCCATACTCATCAATCTGCGAATACGTCACCGTCTTCGGCGCAATCGCCGCCGTCACACTTTCTATCAATCCCAAAAAGTACACCAGCAAGTCCGCGCTATGGCACCCCAAATCATAAAACCCGCCCCCGCCCGCTTTGTCCTTGTGATAAAACCACTCGTATCCGCCCTCAAACCAACCACCCAGCGCCGCACTATGCGTATTGCTGTGCCGCGCCCGCGTGATCGTCCCAAAGTTCCCCGCATCGATCTCCTGCTTGATGAATCGATGCAATCGATCCGAACGCATGAAGTGCCCCGTCTGAAAAATCACCCCGCTCTCCTGCACCGCCGTATAAATCCGCATCGCCTCCGCCCCCGTCGTCGCCAGCGGCTTCTCCACAAACACATGCTTCCCCGCCCGCGCCGCCGCCGCCGCCAGCCCATCATGCTGCGCCGTCGTCCCCGTCACCACCACCGCGTCCACGCTCTTGTCCTCCAGCGTCTTCTTCCAGCAGCTCAACACCGGCGCCTTCAACTCCCCCGCATACTTCTCCGCGATCGCTGAATCCGCATCATAAACCCCCACCACCTCCACATCGCTCCGCCCCTTCAGCGTCTTCACAAACGCCGGTGTATGAACATGCCCCGCCGTCAAAATCGCGATCCGCACCATGAAACTTTACTCCCTACATCGCCACGAATTTGCCAACAAAATCAATCCAGAAGCCTACCCCAACCGCCCCCCTCCGTCGAGCCTCGCCCCTCCTTCCGCCCCCTTACTCCCCAATCCGCGGGCTCTTTACCTTCACCTCCGGGTTGCCCGTAATCAGCCGCGCCCCCTTGCTCCACATCACATACGACCACATCCACCCCAGCATCACAAACACCTTGTTTCGAAACCCAATCAAAAACATCACATGCACCAGCGACCACATCACCCATGCCACAAATCCCCCCACATGCCTGCCCCCAATCACCCCCACCGCCCGCGCCTTCCCAATCGTCGCCAGCATCCCCTTGTCCCAATACCGAAACGCCTTCCGCGATCCCGCGTCTTTCCCCCCACCCTTCACCTCCGCACGAATCACCCGCGCAATGTACTGCCCCATCTGGATCGCCGCCGGCGCCACCCCCGGCACCAGCCTCCCCGTCCGCTCATCCTTCGACGCCGCCAAATCTCCCGCCACAAAAACCGCCCGCTGCCCCGGCACACTCAAATCCCCCTCCACCACCACCCGCCCCGACCGATCCAACTCCACCCCCAGCGTCTTCGCCAGCGGCGACGCCTCCACCCCCGCCGCCCACAACACATTCCCCGCCGGCAAAACTTCCTCCCCAATCACCACCCCATGTCGATCCACTCCCGTCACCCGCGCCCCCAATTTCACCTCCACCCCCATCTTCTCCAAATCCCGCTTCGCATGCTCTCCCAAATCCGCCGGCATCGCTCCCAGCAACCGCTCCCCCGCCTCCACCAATATCACCCGCGCCGTCGTCGTGTCGATAAATCGAAAATCCCGCGGCACAGAATACGCCGCGATCTCCTTTAACGCCCCCGCCAATTCCACCCCCGTCGGCCCGCCTCCCACCACGACAAACGTCAGCTTCGCCCGCCGCGACATCTCGTCCGTCTCCTGCTCCGCCTCCTCAAACGCCAGCAACACCCGCCCCCGAATCTTCAACGCATCCTCCACCGTCTTGAGCCCCGGTGCCGCATCCTCCCACTCGTTCTTCCCAAAATAAGAATGCGTCGCCCCCGTCGCCACCACCAGGTAGTCAAACCCCACCGGCCCGTTGTCATACGTCAGCTTCTGCCCCGCCAAATCGAGGGGCGCCGGCGCCCGCCGCGGCG
>JBBRWV010000135.1:0-9217 GCA_038248985.1 Phycisphaerae bacterium | reverse complement strand
CCCCGCCACCACCCGCCGCCACATCGCTTCACGCTTCTTGATCCGAGCCGCACCACGCGCCATAAACACCTCCGTTGGTCACGGAAGCATCTTGACGTGGCTCAGGTTGAAATTGAAGATGTGGTTCGTCGAACGCACACTAAAAAAAGACCCGAGCGGATTGGCGCTCGGGTCTTTTTGAATTGTGACGTTGCGGGCTGGGGGGCCGCGTTGCACGCGCAAGCGTGAACTACGAACAACGGCGTTACTTGCCGTTGAGTTTGAACAGTTCATTGTGGGCGGCGAGGACGCCGGCGCCTTGTTCGAATTTGTAGCCGAACTGGGCGAGGATGATTTCGAGGCCGTGGATGACGCCGAGGGTGTCGACTTGATCCATGTAGCCCATGTGGGAGATGCGGAACATTTTGCCTTCCATGGTGCCCTGTCCGGCGGCCACGTTCATGTTGAGCTGTTTACGGAGAGCGCCGCGGAATTCCTTGTCGGTGAAACCGGCAGGGTAGTTGATGCCGGTGACGGAGTCGGAGGGGCACTTGGAGAAGACGCCGAGGCCCAGGGCGTTGGCGGCGGCGCGGGTGGCGGCGGCCAGGCTGGCGGTGCGTTTCCAGACGCCTTCGATCGTTTCGGCCTTGATCATTTCCAGCGCGACGTAGAGGCCGCGGACGAGGGTGACCGCGGGGGTCCAGGGGACGTCATTGTCGTTGAAACTCTTGAGATAGCTGGACAGGTCGAGGTAGAGGTTGGGCTGCTTCACCGTGGCGGATTTTTTCTGGGCTTTTTCGGAGACGCTGACGAACGCGAGGCCGGGGGGCAGCATGAGGGCTTTCTGGCTGCCGGTGATGACCATGTCCACGCCCCATTCGTCCTGTTTGACGGGGATGGAGCCCACGGCGGTGATGCCGTCGGAGATGAGGACAGTGTCGGTGTTGCGGGTGAGTGCGGCGATGCCCTGAAGGTCCGTCACGGTGCAGGCGGAAGTTTCGGAATGGACGAGGACGACGGCATCATAATGCTTCGCCTTGAGGGCGTCGGCGACTTGTTCAACGGGGACGGGAGTGCCGTACTCGGCCTTGAGGACGGTGGAGGTCCACTTGTTGCGTTCGCCGATCTTGACCCAGCGTTCGGCGAATTTGCCGTTGCTGAGGAAGAGGACTTTGCCATCGGGCCCGGGGGGGATGACGTTGATCATGGCCATTTCGGCGGCGGCGGTGCCGGAACCGGAGATGGTGAGGACGGGTGATTGGGTCTGGTAGACGTATTTGAGCAGCTCGTTGGATTTGGCGAAGAGGTCTTTGTATTGCTGGGTGCGGTGGTGGAAGACGGGCTTGGCCATTTCGAGGAGGACATCTTCGGGGACGCTGGTGGGGCCGGGGGTGAAGAGGCGCATCTTGTTCATGAGAAGCTCCAAGAAAGTTTGACGCATGGGTGTGTAAGGCACCCAGGAGGACCAGTGAAAAACGGATCGGTGAAGATAAGGGAAAGGAGGGTGAGGTTCAATGCGAAGGGGAGGTTTCCGCAAGGATTGCGGGAACATTCCATTCTGTCGGCAGGCCCTGGGGGAAGGTGTCCCGCGGTTCCCAGTTGAGCAGCGTCTTGGCTTCCGTAACGTCGAAGAGCGGGCTATGGGGCGGCGGGGATTGGGAGACGACATACATGGCGTGAAAGGTGCCGGGAGGGATGGACTCGGCATCGACGGCGGCTTTGAAGAAGCGTCCGCCATCGTCGTGGGAGAGAAAGAATTGATAGCGGCCGCGCGGGCCGGAGGCGGTGACGTGTTCGGCAACGCGGGGCATCCAGCAGAGGCGGGCGGCGAGGACGACGATTTTTTCCGTATGGGAGTAAACCTTGCCGAGTTCTTCGGCGAAAACTTTGGTAGCGCCATAGGTATTGTACGAATAGGTGCCGTCGCGTGAGGTGAGCGGGTGCGTGGCGTCGCGGTTGAGGCGGCCGGAGACTTGCACGGTGCTGGCCAGGATAATGCGCTGGATTTTGGCCTGTTTGGCGGCTTCAAACATGCGGTAGACGCCGAGGATGTTGGAGGAAACCTGGTGCTCTTCGAAATCGAGCCACTCGAGCGCCGCGGCGAGGTGGATGACGGTATCGATGGATTGCATGGCAATGTCGAGGAGCGTGCGATCGGCGACATCGCCGCGGAGGGCTTCGTCGACATCGGGCGTGGGCTCGCGATCGAGGCCGCGGACAAAATGCCCGGCAGCCCGAAGTTCCGCCGAAGCGGCGCGACCGACCGTACCGGCCGAACCGGTGACGAGAATGCGTTTGGGCATGTTGATACTGCTCACACTTTCGGATGTCCGCACGGGACGGCTTATTTGGATTTCAACGCCCGATGGCCAATATCCTTGCGGTAATTCATGCCGTCAAAGTGAATCAATTGCAGGGCGGCATAGGCTTTGTCGCGGGCGGCGGTGAGGTCGTCACCGAGGGCGGTGACGCTGAGGACGCGGCCGCCGCTGGTGACGAGCTGGTTATTTTTGCGGGCCGTGCCGCCGTGGAAAATCTGGACGTCAGGCATTTTGGCCGCAGCATCGAGGCCAGTGATTTCGGCGCCTTTTTTCACCTGGTCATCGGGCTTCCAGCCATAGCCCTCGGAAGCAGCCACCACGCACAGGCTGGGCCGTGAATCCCACTGGAGGGTGATCTGGTCGAGCTTTTGATCGACGGTGGCGAGCATGGCTTCGACGAGATCGGACTGCAGACGGAGCATGAGGGCCTGGCATTCGGGGTCACCGAAACGGGCGTTGAACTCGATGACCTTGGCTCCGCCGGCGGTGAGCATGAGGCCGATGTAGAGGATGCCGCGGTAGTCGATTTCGTTGCGTTTGAGGGTGTCGAGGAGCGGCACGATGATTTCGCGTTGGCATTTTTCGATGACCGAATCGGTGAGGATCGGCGCGGGGGAGTACGCGCCCATGCCCCCGGTGTTGGGGCCGGTGTCGCCGTCGGCGATGCGTTTGTGATCTTGCGCACCCTCGAGGAGGTAAGCGTTGTTGCCATCGACGAAGGCGAGGAGGGAGATTTCCGGGCCGTCGAGGCGTTCTTCGACGACGATGGTGTTGCCGGCATCGCCGAAGGCTTTTTTCTCCATGATGGAGCGGACGGCGTCAAGCGCTTCGACCGGGTCGGAGCAGACGAGCACGCCCTTGCCCTTGGCCAGGCCGGCGGCCTTGACGACGAGCGGCTCATGGCGCGTTTCCACAAACGCCAGAGCCGATTTCATGTTGGTAAAAACGCGTCCCTCGGCGGTGGGGATGGAAGCGTCGCGCATCAGCTTTTTGCTCAGGGCCTTGTCGCCTTCGAGGGCTGCGCCCGCCTTGGTGGGGCCGAACGCTTTGATATTTTTCTCGGCGAGAGCATCGACAAGGCCCAGGCAGAGCGGGTCTTCCGGGCCGACGACGACGAGATCGACCTCGAGGTCAACGGCGATCTGCACGAGCCCGGGGATGTCATTGGAGGGCACGGCGAGGAGGTCGCCCAGCGGCGCCATGCCGGGGTTGCCGGGGGCGATGAAGAGCCGCGTGCAGAGGGGGGATTGTTTAATTTTCCAGGCGAGAGCGTGTTCGCGGGCACCGGAACCGATGAGGAGGATTTTCATGGGATCGATTAACCTTGAGAAAGCTGCGGCGACGAAGCCGGGGATAGACAGAGGACACAAGTTACAAGGGGGTCATTTGTGGGCGATAGGGCGAGGCAGGGCCACCGGCTTTATCTTCAAAGGAAGTTGAGGAGTGCGTCCCTTCGTAAACGCGTGGGCGATGGAGCCAAGCGGGCGGGCGAATTGCGTGGGTGCGAAGATCCGGCTGAAGGTTTCGTCGAAGCCCAGGCCGGTTTCTCCCGGAACCTGCCGGAAGGTGCATCTTTCATGGACGCCGTCGACATCGAGTTCCATGACGATGCGTGTTTTTGGCGTGCCGCGAGAGATGGAGGTGAGAATAACATTTTTCATTTGGCTCGCACCACAATTCGGTTCCATCGCGTGGAGAATTCTGACCAGGATACGAGGCTTCGACTACCGTCAGCCGAGTCGAGAACTTCCAGAATTTCGCTGTCTCCGTGGCCGCGCACGAGCAGCCAGTGGCTGCCGGAGCGACTGTCCATCATCATACCCATCCACCAATTCGGATGGTACAGCGCAAAGCCTTTATCAGATTCATCTTCATCGTCCTGAATTTCGGCACGAAAGGTGAGGTTCTTGGCCACCAACGACAGGGCGGCAATCAACTCATCGGCCGCCGTGTCATTGTCATGGCCGATGACATTGATGACATCCCCAACCGTGACAGGGATACCGAGTTGCAGAAGCAGCATCGTGGCGGTGCACTGGCCGCACGTGTTGCCAACTTGGCGGATAACGGCGATATCGGATTCGGTCTTTATG
This sequence comes from Phycisphaerae bacterium, assembly GCA_038248985.1. Lineage (GTDB taxonomy): Bacteria > Planctomycetota > Phycisphaerae > WQYP01 > WQYP01 > JBBRWV01. The sequence continues at coordinate 4,824 of JBBRWV010000135.1, read as the reverse complement.
CACGACCACCCCAGTGATGTTCCAGCACGAGGGCTATTTGGTCTTTTGGCGCTCATTGAAAATTACCCGTGGAGTTACCGTCCCATCATCCCCGATTGCTTGGCGTATTCGAAAACACCGCCGGCTTCGATGATCGGGGCGACATCGCCCAGCGGACGCAACGTGTACGATTTGTTCTGCGAGACGTTCTTCAAAATGCTGCGCTTGACGTCGATTTCCAGTTCGTCGCCCGTCTTGATTTCCCCGCACAGACGCACCTCCGTCTCGAAGGGCACCAGGTACCCCCCGTTGACGCAGTTGCGGAAAAAGATCCGGGCGTAAAACTCGGCGATGACCGCCACGGAGCCGGCCTCGGCAATGGCGAGCGGGGCGTGCTCACGCGAGGAGCCGCAGCCGAAGTTCTTGCCGCCGATGATGATCGCGAAGTCCGACTTGAATTCATTGGGCCGCACAAAGCGCACCGTGCCCGAGGGGAGCCCGGCCTGCCCGGCGGGAAGACCGTCCATGGCGTACATGCCGAAGTATTTGCGTTCGGTCGGGTCGCTGGGGTTGTACGCGAGGAATTTGGCGGGAATGATTTGATCGGTGTCGATGTTGTCGCCGAGAACATACGCCTTGCCGCGGATAAAGTCGTTCATGGATCGGTCCTTTCAGGGAATTTCGAGCCCGTGAGTGTAGGGAAAGTGGGGGCGTGGAACAAGCGACGCGGGGCCGCGTGTCGTCGCTGGGGGCAAGAGATAAATCGACCCGGTCAGGCCGCGGAAATCCCGCAAATGTCGGAATCACCCTCGGCCGTTACCACGCATACGCTTCCGGGGCTTCGTATTTGTAGGGGCTTTTCACGTTGTAGCCCATATCCGGGTGTCGCATCGAGGGGAAAATCTCATCCAGCTTGTCGTTGATTTCCTGCGTGATGGGAATCTCCAACGCGCGGAGGGAACCGGTAAGCTGGTCCATCGTGCGCGGGCCGATGATCGGAGCCGTGACGCCCGGGACGGCCAGCATCCACGCCAGGGCAACGTCGGCCGGTTTTTCCCCCAGCGATTTACACAGATCTTCCCACTTCTGCAGCTTGTCTTTGTTGGCGGCAATTTTCTTCTGCATGCCTTCACCACCGCGGCGGGTGTTTTGCCCGGTGACGGTGCCGAGAACGCCGCCCAGGAAACCGCCGTCCAGCGGCGACCACGGAATCACCGCCAGACCGTAGTTGCGGCAGGCGGGCAATACTTCCAGCTCAATGTGGCGGCAGTAGAGCGAGTACTTGGATTGCTCGGAAACGATGCCCAGCGTGTTCAGGCGGCGGGCGGTTTCAACGGCCTGAGCGATTTGCCAGCCGGAATGGTTGGAAACGCCGGCGTAGATGATCTTGCCCTGCGCCCGCAGCGTTTCCAGTGCCTGATAAACTTCTTCCCAGGGCGTATCGCGGTTGACATGATGCATTTGGTAGAGATCGAGGTAATCGGTCTTGAGCCGCTTGAGCGACGCTTCGGCCGCGTGGCGGATGTGAATGGCCGACGCACCGCGCTCATTGGCGCCGCTGCCCATCTGGCCGTGATACTTGGTCGCCAGGACGACTTGCGGTCGGGCGGCAGGGTTGGCCGCAAAGTAGTTGCCGACGATTTCTTCTGTGTGTCCTTTTTTGTCACCGCCATAGACGTCGGCGGTGTCCCAGAAATTGATGCCCAGTTCGAGGGCCTTGGTGAGGATGGCGTGGGAATCGGCTTCGCTGGTGCGCGGGCCGAAGTTCATGGTGCCCAGGCAGAGGCGGGAGACTTTGGTGCCGGTGCGGCCGAGGTTGGCGTATTGCATGGAGGATTCCTTTCAAGGGGGTGCGGGGGGGGGAGGAAATGGGTGAGTGACGAGGTAAATCCGCTGTGCCTGAGAGTATTGATGATTGTCGATACTTCGCGAGGTGTCAAGCGAAAGCGGCCCCAAATCGCGTTTCCCGACCGCGCTTGATGCCCGCCCTCCTCTTGAGCCGATATTACTCACGATGTCATACATGGATCAAAACGCGGTCGATGCGCTGCTGAACACCATTCAGGAGCAAACAGAAGACTTGAGCCAAAAGGTTGGGGCGGAAACTGCGCCCGCGTCGCCTGCCGCCGTGGTCGGCCTGGATCACGCGGCGGCCTCCATCGCGGAAATCGCCGGCGAAATGGAAACCCCCGGCATCCCCGCCGCAGGGTCCCCCGGCATGTTGGATTCCGCCAACGCCGTCGATCTCGCGGGCGAATTCTCCGCACCCGGCCCCAGCGCTACTGCCCCTAAAGCGGCGACGGGTGAAATTCACCGGCTGCTGGCGATCGAGGTGCCCCTGATTGTCCAACTCGGCCGACGCCGCCTCAATGTGGCGGAAGTCATGCGCCTGGCCGTGGGCGCCATTTTGGAATTCCAGAAAAATGCCGATGAGGAAATGGATCTTCTGGTCAATAACAAAGCCATTGGCAAGGGCCATGCGGTAAAAGTCGGGGAAAATTTCGGGATCAAGATTACGTCGATCGGGTCGGTCGCCGAGACGATCCGCAAACTGGGCCGGGCCTGAGCCCTTCATTTTGCCATTTATTCGCGAACACAAAGATGCCGAGGGGGAAATTTTCTGCGCTATGCTTTCGCCGTTAGCGCCTACCATCAATAAGGCGCGATGTTTTTGAGGAGTTCACTTTATGATTTCACGTTCTTGGTTAGCCGCGCTACTGATGGCCGCAACTGCGGGGCTTGTCGGGTGCGACAAGGATTCCCACGATCACCGCCGTGATTCGGGCCGTTACGACTCCCGCGGGGATGATCGTCGCCACCGGGACCCCGAGGTGAATGTCGGGTTGTCGGGCAATGTGGTGATCGTGCAGGAACCCCCGCGCGATCGCATGGTGGTCGTGCGCAGCCAGCCGCCGGCCCCGTATGCCGAGCGTATTCCGCGCCAGCCGACGCGTGATGCCGTCTGGATTCCGGGCTACTGGGTCAGCCAGCGCAATCAATGGGTATGGGTATCCGGGCGTTGGGAAGTGCCGCCGCGCCGCAATGCCCATTACGAAAATCCGCAGTGGGAGAAAAAGGGCACGGAATTCCATTTTTCCATTGGCGGGTGGCGTTGATATCAGTGGGGGGGGGTGACAGGATGGCCCGCGGGCGTCGCTGCACACGCAGGCAAGTAGCGACGCCTTTTCTACGCGCTCGCTACACGCTCATGCCGGTGATCGTTGCCTCAAACACCATATTGCCATTGAGAATCCCCTGGCACTTCCCCACCGCCCGGCGATTGTTCAACTCGATGGTCTTGACCACAATAAATAACTTGGCCGGCGGAATGACCGGGGCGCGGAAACGCACCTCGTCACACTTGGCAAAACCGATAAACCCCATCTGCGGACGCCGCTTCATTGTCCAGTACGCGCATAGCTGGGCTGCGGTTTCGATCATCAACACGCCCGGAAACAGCGGCCGCCCCGGGATGTGGCCGCGCACCCAGAATTCGTCCGCCCGGACATCCTTCACGCCGATGATCACGTCTTCCGTGTCATCTTCATGGACGATGCCGGTGAGCATTTCCATTTCAAAGCGCTGCGGGATGATCGCCCGGATTCCCTCCTGGGAGACGACAATTTTGCGGAAATCAACTTTGGACAAATCATAAAGTAAGGTTGGCGGCATGCGGGCGTGGAACCTCTAAGAACATCGGAGTGTCGGCAAGAAACTGGTTAGGCGGAAGGTAAAACAAATTGCGGGGCATTAAAGGAGGGACCAACGCGGTGCGTCGCCCAATCGCTCCATTGCTCCGCGATGGATTCATTACGGTGTGGTGGAACGGGTTTCCAGAACGCGGACGCGGATCGCCTGGGCCTGCGACTTGATATCCTGCATGGACTTGCGGACGCGCGTGCCGGCTGCTTTGTTGCCGCCGATGGCCTTCTGATAGTCGGCTTCAGCTTCCTGGACCAGCTTCTTGAGCGCCTCAAATTCGTCGCTGGAGCCGCTCGTGGGGGCTGCGGGAACTTCAGTCATGGGTTTCCTCCTTAAGGTTTTTCGGGAGCCGCCAGAACCTCATGTTCTTTGCGTAACGGGTATTTTCAATAGAAGTGGGCACATTTCAAGCAAAACCTATGCAATTCCGTCGATTTTTCCGGACAGTGGGTCTTCCAGGACACTTTCATCCCTTTTTAGGTCAGGCAAAGACGCATATCCCGCGCAGGATGGGCCTGCGGGGCATTCCTGATAAAAATATCCGCAAAATACCTTCTCCGGTTATGAATCGCATTCCCGTTTTGAAACGAAATAGCATGGACAGCAACTTCTTACCAACACACCAGTAACGGATTCGCTCCCGCTTCCTCGCGAATACACTTGGGCAAAAATACATTTTTTTTTGAACCATATCCCCCGCCGGCGTCTTAATTGGGGAGATATCTATCTTTACCTCTGTTCGGAGAAATCGTTTATGAATGGAGTGAATGGTGTTGCTCTTCCCATTGCGATTCGCAGTGAGCCGCCTGATCAACTCGCTGGCCGCTCTGATTGGATCGACCGTGCCCCCCTCCGTAACCGGGCCGGGCTCGTGATGGGCAAATCTCCCACCCTCGCCGCCGGAAACCTCGGCCTGATGACTATGACCATGACTTGGTCCGCTAGCCCCCCCATTTCTCCCCTGTGCGTAAGCGGCTTCAAATAAAAGCGTGGGGCACTCATGCAACCAACGGCTAACCCCAATACCGTTCAACGAAGCATAACTATGGAATCTCGGAACCCTTGAGTAGGCTGCGGGTAGTGGTGGTGCACGGCGCGCTTTTTCTTCCACTTGCTCATCTTCCTTTTGATCACCCGCGGATT
>JBBRWV010000134.1:0-9351 GCA_038248985.1 Phycisphaerae bacterium | reverse complement strand
GGGGGAAGTTGGGGGCGATGTTGGAGGAGGTGATGCGGGGGAATTTATTTTATCAGAAGAAGCTGGGGGGATTTTTTGGGGGGAAGGGGACGTTTGATGCGGGGCGGGAGGGGAGGGAGATTTTGCCGCTGACGGTGCGGGGGGAATTGGAGGCGGATCAGTTGGAGCATCCGCCGCTGGGGACGAAGTTGACGTATTCATGGGAGAGATACTGTCGATTTCATCAGACGAGCGGATTTTTTTGTGGGCGGGGAGGAGATAGCGAAGGGGAGCGTGCCGAGTGTGTGTTGTGCGATGGTGGGGGGGCAGTTGACGGGGATAGCGATACCGGAGGTGATACGGGGGCGGCTGGAGGGGAAGGGGTGAGGGGTAGGGGATGCGGGTATAGTAGGGGATCGGTGTGGATGGGTTTCTGGATTTTTAGCTGCGCTGCGGCGAGGAACAATGACATGGTTCGGATGCGGGTGGTTTTGGCGGTGGCGTTGATGATGGGGATGTGTGGGTTGGCGGCGAAGGGAGAGGAGGCGAAGATGAAGAACGTGAGCGGGGACGTGACGAAGATTGCGGAGAAGGAGATGACGGTGGTGGGGAAATTGGGGGAGGCGGTGGTGAGTACGGATGTGAAGTTGGATTAGAAGACGAGTTACTTGATTTTGACGGTGGAGGCGGGGGAGGATGGGAAGATCAAGTTGCAGTTGAAGCCGTGTACGATTGGTGAGGTGCAGGTGGGGAGCAAGGTGACGGTGATGATGAATGATGAGGGGGCAGCGGAGAAGGTGTTCATTACGCCGACGAAGAAGTAGGGGTGAGGGGAAGGCGGGACGAGAATGTTTTTGATGGAGGGCGTATTTTGAAGCGTGTTGAGGAGGTTTTGGGGATGGCGGGGTTGGTGTGTTTCTGGGATTTTCAGGAGGAGGCGGGGCGGGCGCGGGTGGGGAAGGGGCGGTTTGCGTATGCGCTGGAGGAGCGTGGAGGGGTTGTGCCGGTGGAAGGGGAGGGGTTTTTTGGGGAGCGGAGCGCGGTGATGGGGAACGGGGCGTGGCTGGAGATTGCGCGGGAGAAGTGTGGGGGGTTGTGCATTGGGGGGCGCGGGGCGCAGGTGAGCGTGGTGGCGTGGGTGAAGCGGCGGCGGCAGGTGGGGAGGGAGTGGGCGTGCCAGGCGGTGGCGGGGGTGTGGAATGAGCATGGTAAGCGGCAGTATTGTTGGTTTTTGAATTTGCCTATTCATGAGAGTGCCGAGCAGGTGGGGGCGCATGTTTCGGGAGTGGGCGGGCCGACGGGGGGTTTAGGTATTGCGTGGAGGCGGCGATAGGGGCGACGGAGGTGGCGCTGGAGAAGTGGGAGTGTATCGCGATGAGTTATGACGGGCGGGAGGCGCGGGCGTATTTGGATGGGGAGTTGGATGTGCGTGGGGAGAGGAATCCGTATGCGTATGAGTTGGGGATTTTTGATGGGGGGGAGGAAGGGGCGGATTTTACGGTAGGAGCGGTGGCGCGGCCGGAGAAGGTGGAGATGGTGGAGGGGAAGGCGGTGGAGAGCGGGAGCGTGCAGTCGAATTTATTTGTGGGGTTGATGGGGGGATTGGCGGTGTTTGATCGGGCGTTGAGCGAGGGGGAGATGCGGGAGATGAGTGAGGGGGGTGGGGTGAGAGGTGGAGAACGAAGGTGCCATTTGGGCGAGGGTGCGAGCCCCCGGTCATTGACCGGGAGTTAAATGGTGAGGGAAGCTTGCGGGGATTAGATGTGGATTTTTACGCGTTGGCCGGTGCGGGAGGATTCGATGGCGGCGAGGACCATGGCGAGGGAGTGGATGTTGTCGTGGCAGTCGGTTTGGGGTTTTTGTCCGGTGCGGAGGAAGCGGAGCATTTCGCGGAGGGCACCGTGCTGGCCGGTGGCGGGCATTTCGGAGTCGATGATGGTGAGGGGGGCTTTGGGGCGGTGGAAGCCTTCGGTGCCGGTGATGACTTCGCCGAAGGGGGGTTTGTCGTCGGCGTAGATGAGGGTGCCCTGGGTGCCGATGGCGCGCCAGTTGCCGTTCCAGCTTGTGCCGCAGCCTTCAGCGCACCAGGAGCCGCGGTAGGCGAAATGGACGCCGCCGGTCATTTCGAAGAGGCAGTTGGCGGAGACGTCGCCTTTGTACCAGGAGCCTTGGGGGTTGAATTCTTCGGCGTAGACGGAGAGGGGGGATTGCCGGGAGAACATGCGGGCCATATCGAAGTGATGGATGGACATATCTAGAATGAGCGGGGAGGCCATTTCGTCGCGGAAGCCTCCGAAGTGGCAACCGAGGAAGAAGTCGCAGTTGAGGGTGGTGAGTTCGCCGAGGTTTTTGGAGGCGAGGGTGTCGGCGACGGACTGGTGGTTTTTGTCCCAGCGGCGGGACTGGCCGACCATGTAGAGTTTGCCGGATTTGTCGGAGGCGGCGACCATGCGTCGGGCCTGGTCGAGGGTTGAGGCGAGGGGTTTTTCGCCGAGGACGTGGAGTCCGGCGGCGAGGGCTTTGCAGGTGACTTCGCAGTGGGCGTCGGGGATGGTGAGGTCGATGAGGAAGTCGGCTTTGCCGGCGAATTCTTTAAGGGTTTCGTCGAGGTTGTCGCGGGCGACGGCTCCATCGAGTTTGTGTTCTTCGATTTTTTTTTGGGCGGCGTCTTTGCGGAGGTCAACGACGGCGACGACCTGGAGGTTTTCGGATTTGAGGGGGGGGAACCAAGCACCGGAGATGCCGCCGGCACCGACGACGATGACACGTTCATGGGGCATGAGGAGACTCCTGTGGTAAGAAAGAGGGGGCATTGTAAGGGGAAGAGGAATGGGGTAAAGCAGAGGCTGCGAAAAATGGTCACAAAAGACACAAAAGACACATAAGTGGGGTGGGTTTTGGGGACGAAATTGTTGTTTTGTGAAAGGATGTATTTGACTATTTTGGTTAATTTATTGCGTATATTATGCAGAACGGTATATTTGTGAATTATGGTGAGAACGGCACGACAGACGATGGCTTTGGCGGAGCTGGAGCGGAATGTGGGGGAGGTGTGGGGGCGGAATCCGGTGGTATCGCGGACGGGCGGGGGGTTGTCGGCGTTGCATCAGGGGGTGGCGGTGGGGATGGAGACGCGGAGGGATCCGCGGACGTATCAGTGGGATGGGATGAGCCGCGGGGGGGATGCGGGGTATCCGCAGGTGGTGTTGCAGTACACATTGGAAGGGGCGGGGCATTATGACGATGCGACGGGGAGTCATCGGTGTGTGCCGGGGACGTTGTTTGCGGCGATCGTGCCGGGGGCGCATCGGTATTATTTGCCGGCGTCATCGGGGCGGTGGCGATTTTTCTTTGTGATGTTTCGGCATGAGTATGTGGTGGGGCGGATACGGAAGCGTCAGGAGGCGGGCATGGGGGGAGGGATTAGTGCGGTGTGGCGGGTGGATGCGGAGAGTTTGCTGGTGTCGGCGATGGTGCGGCTGGTGGAGGGGACGGTGCGGCGGAGTTTTCGGGAGGGGTTGGATGTGGAGCGGGCGTTGTTTGATTTGTTGATTGAGTATGAGCGGGTGGGTCATGCGTTGTTGCATCCGGCAGAGGAGCGGGACCGGTTGCTGGCGGATGTGCGGGCATATGTGGGGGAGCATTTGGGGGAGACGATCAAGGTGGAGGATTTGGCGGCGCGGCACAAGTTGAGCCGGAGCGCGTTTACGCATTATTTTGTGAATCGAACGGGGAAGACGCCGGCGGGGTTGGTGGGAGAGATTCGGTTGGAGGAGGTTTCACGGCGGCTGGTGGGGACGAATCAGACGTTGGCGGAGATTGCGCGGGGGGCGGGGTTGGCGGATGCGAATCATTTGTGCAAGGTATTTCGGCGGAAGTTTCATACGTCGCCGGGGGCGTTTCGGCGGCAGATGCGCTGAGATTGGAACCGCCGATGAACGGAGATGAACGCCGATAGGATTCTTGGGGAATGGGAGGTGAATCACAGATGGACACAGATGAACACGGATTTTTGGGGTTGGTGGGTGAGTTGAAGGGATTGGGGTATTATTTCGGTAAAGGAGGTTTTTATGCGTGCGATGGTGATGACGGGAGTGGGCGGGGCGGAGGTGTTGGTGATGCGGGAGATTGCGTTGCCGAAGGGGGGCGAGGTGGGGGCGAATGAGATGCTGGTGCGGGTGAAGGCGGCGGGGGTGAATCCGATTGATTACAAGATTCGGAAGAACGGGTTGTTCAAGGCGGGAGCGGGGACGGTGTTGGGGTTTGATATTGCGGGGGTGGTGGAGAAGGTGGGGGCGGGGGTGAGGGATTTTGTGGCGGGGGATGCGGTGTATTATTCGCCGGAGTTTTCGACGTCGGGCGGGTATGCGGAATTTCAGGTGGTGGATGCGGGGATTGTGGCGCATAAGCCGGCGTCACTGTCGTTTGTGGAGGCGGCGGCGGTGCCGGTGGCGGGGATGACGGCGTGGGATGGGGTGATGACGCGGGGCGCGGTGAAGTTGGGGGAGACGGTGTTGGTTTCGGCGGCGAATGGAGGAGTGGGGAGCATTGCGGTGCAGTTGGCGAAAGCGGCGGGGGCGTGGGTGTTTGCGACGTGTTCGACGCGGTCGATGGATTTTGTGAAGGGGGCGCCGATTGCGCCGCATCGGGTGTTGAACTATCAGACGGAGGATTGGGCGGAGGCGGTGGGTCGGGATGTGGGGGAGCGGAGGCTGGGCGGATTGGACATGGTGTTTGATTGTGCGGGCGGGGATGTGGTGAGCAGGAGCATTGGGCTGATGCGGCCGCTGGGGCGGATCGTGACGATTGTTAATCCGAGCGGGAAGTTGGACGAGGCGTACCGGAAGAACGTGGCGATACATTATGAGTTTTTGCAGCGGAAGCGCGAGACGCTGGAACGCTTGACGACGGTGATTGAGCGGGGACAGTTGAAGGTGCCGATAGACAGTGTGATGGGTTTGGAGGAGGCGGGGGCGGCGCAGCGGAAGCTGGAGGCGGGGGGCGTGCGGGGGAAGATTGTGCTGGAGGTTGGATAAGGTGAAGGGTGTGCGATGGATATTCTGAAGGATTTTCTGCTGATTTTTGTGCCGCTGTTTGTGGTGATGGATCCGGCGGGGACGATTCCGGTGTATTTGTCGATGACGGAGCGGTATTCGGAGAAGCAGCGGCGGAGAATAGCGAAGCGTGCGACGGTGGCGGCGGGATTGACGGGGGTGGTGTTTGTGGTGTTGGGCCAGGCGATATTCAAATTTTTGGGGGTGGGGTTTGCGGATTTTCAGATTGCGGGCGGGGTGATCGTGTTGATCCTGGCGATCACTGATTTGCTGACGCCGGGGAAACCGTCGGTGGTGGATGGGCCGCCGGAGGAATTGGATTTGACGGCGGGGGTGGTGCCATTGGCGGTGCCGCTGATTGTGGGTCCGGCGACTATGGCGACGAGTTTGCTGCTGGTGAATACGTTTAGTCCGAAGTATGTGGCGATGTGGGGGGAAGGTCGGGGCGTGTTGATGGTGGGGGCGATGGTGTGTTTGGCGCTGCTGTTGAACCTGGTGTTGTTGTTTATCGCGATGTGGCATTCGCAATTGCTGGTGCGATTGGTGGGGAAGAACACGATGGCGGTGATGAACAAGATCGTGATGATTTTGCTGGCGGCGATCGCGGTGAGCTTGATACGGCAGGGCGTGGTGAGTATTGTCCATTCGATGAAATGATGGAAGCGCGGCGAGCGGTGGCTTGTGGCGGCGCGAAGATTTGAAGGAATTGAATTATGTACGAATCGGAGACGTCGACATCGCTGGGGAACGGGCAGAAGACCGAGACGTATGCGCCGGGGACGCAAGTGCGGGTGACGCAGCAGATTCCGCAGCGGGACGATGTGTACACGACGACGGTGACGGGGACGGTGGTGCGGCAGGAGCGGCAGCCGTCGGGGAGTTGGTTTGCGCGGAACGCGCGGAACAAGGTGTGGCTGGATCGTTTGATTTTGAAGAAGGCGGATGGGGAGGTGAGCGTGTTGAATTTGGATGAGTACACGAAGGTGGAAGTGTTGGCGGGGGCGGAGGCGAAGGCGGGGGAGTCGCCGATGGTGAGTTCGGCGGGGGATCGCACAGCGAACGTGACGTGAGGGGAGCGGGGTGCAACAGGGGGGAGCTGCTGAGGGATGCGGGTGGACGATGATGGATTGGAGGAGGGGGTTGGTAGGAAGTGGTGAACGCGGGATGGGGGAAGTCTGGCGATTTTCTAGCTGGAGATGGCTTGAGTTTTCTGAAAAAGTATTTGCCCCGCCGCCGGTGGAAACAGGTGATGATTTATCTTTTTGGCGCATTGGTGGTGTTGCTGGCGCTGGATATGGCGCTGCTGCAGTATGGGCGGCGGATTACGATTGGGGTGGAGACGACGCGGGTGACATCGCCGATTACGGCGCAGGGGTATCCGGATTATGTGGCGGTGTTGAATGAGGAGTTGTCGAAGGGGGTAACGGAGGGGAATAATGCGGCGCGGCTATTGGTGCGGGTGATGCCGGCAGATAAGCGAACGGAGATTTTTGGGAAGAATGTTTTGCCGAGGTGAGATGGGGCGAGGGTTGGCGATAGCGGGGTGGGAGTTGAGAGCGGAGGCGGGGTCGGGGCGGGAGTATCCGGCGATTTTGCCGGCGTCGATTGGGGTGGTGGATGTGTTTACGGAGAGGCCGCTGGTGTATCAGAAGGAGGGGGCGGGGTATGTGTTGTACAGTGTGGTCGTGGATGGGGTGGACAATGGGGGGAAGAGCCGGAAAGAGAGCGGGGCGAAAAAAGAATGGGATATTGTTTGGCGCGTTAAGTGATGGGAGAAACGCGGTCGCGACTCAGTTATGGGAGGGGGCGGTGTTGGGTGCGGTGGCGGGTTTTTCGGTGCGGTCGGCGGCGGGGACGGTATCGACCTGGAAGTAGTCGGAAACGGTTTGGTCGGTGGTGAAGATTTCGACGCGGCGGTTTTGGCGGAGGGAGGCGTCGTCGTAGACGCCGGTCTTGCGGGGCTCATAGCCGCCGCAGGCGACGGGGCGGAGGATTTTGCGGTCGATGCCGAGTTTGACGAGTTCTTCGGTGACGTTGACGGCGCGGCGGTAGGAGAGGTTCATGCCGTTGGGGTCATCGAGGCGCAGGGGGATTTCGTCGAAGGAGACGTGTCCTTTGACCATGACGACGTTGTTTTTGCCGCGGATTTTTTCGGCGAGGATTTTGATGATGGCGAGGGCGTTTTCGTCGAGTTCGGTTTTGCCGGCGGGGAAGGTGATGACGCCGCCGGTGACGATGGCTTTGCCTTCGCGGATGGCGGTGACTTCGGGGTGTGCGCCCTCGGCGCCGTTGATGGGATTTTGCGAGGTGCCGGCATTTGCTTTGCGGGGTGGGAGGGTGCGTCCCATGGCCTGATTGACGATCTGATCGACGGGATCTTCGGAGTTTTCATCGGGTTGGACGTTGGCGTAGATTTTCAGGGCGGCCATGAGGTTATTTTTTTGTTCTTTGGGTCCGGCTTCGAGGGCGTAGAGCACGACAAAGAAGCTGAAGAGGAGGGTGACGAGATCGGCGAAGGAGACGATCCACATGGGGGCGGATTCGCCGGCGGGCTCAGGGGCTTTGGCTTTTTTTGGTGCGGCCATGATCGGATCCTCTGGGGCGTTGGGCAGTTCAGGGAGCGGGGTGGACGAAGGAGTTACGGGAGTTTATTTCTTGCCGTCGCTGCTCACGGGGGCCATGTGGGCGCGTTCTTTCTGGGAGAGGAAGCTGAGGAGTTTGGATTCGACGATGCGGGGGTTATCGCCGGCCTGGATGGAGAGGATGCCCTGGATGATGATTTGTTTGGAGAAGAGTTCTTCCTTGGAGCGGATGGAGAGTTTGTCGAAGAGGGGGCCGCAGATAAGGTTGGACCAGACGGCGCCGTAGAGGGTGCCGAGGAGGGCGATCTGGAGTGCCTGGGCGATGCGGGTGGCTTGGCTGACTTCGGGTACTCCGGGCGTGCCGTGGCCGCCGCCGTGTTCGCCGCCGCCGGAAGGTGCGGCCATGTTTTTGAACATGACGACCTGGCCGATGAGGGTGGCGACGAGGCCGAGGGCGGGGCCGTATTTGCCCATGAGTTCAAACATTTTTTTGCCATGGTGATGGCGTTCTTCGATGGAGGCGAGTTCGATGTTGAGGACTTGCTCGATGACGGCGGGGTCGGCACCGTCGATGGCAAGTTGAAGGCCCTTGGCGAGGAAGGCGTCTTTGGTAGTTTTGACGGAGTTTTCGAGCGCGAGGACGCCATCGCGGCGGGCGATTTCGGCGAATTGGACGATTTGGGTGATGAGGTGTCCGGGTTCGACATCTTTGTGGAAGAAGCATTTTTTGACGTAGGCGGGGATGCTTTTGGCGGTGTGCCAGGGCATGGACATGATGGAGAGGCCGACGGCCCCGCCCATAACGAGGATGAAGCCTTCAGTGGAGTAGAAAGTTCCGAAGGCGCCGTGGGTGCCTTCGTACATGGCGAAGATGATTCCACCAGCGGCGATGACGAAACCGATGATAGTTGCGATGTCCATACTCAGCAGCCCTGCTTGTTCGCGGTAATCCGTTAGTTGGTTTATCGGTCAGGCAGGGAGGTGGGTTAAGGTGGGGAAGATATGACGGATGGGAGGGGGAGGCGGGGTGCGGAGGGGGCGGGCGTCATCCAAATAGAGGTTTGGGTGGAGGTTCAGGTGGAAGTTGGGGGCGGTTATCCTTGGACGCTTTGACGGTAAGTGGCTGGGGGAGAAGCAGTTATGGAGCGGAACTGGCGGGAGAAGAAGAAGACGTCGCGGTAGCCGAGGTGGGCGGCGATGGTTTTGAGGGGGAGGTTGGTTTCGGCGAGGAGTTTTTTGGCGATTTCGATGCGTTTTTGGAGGAGGTAGCGATGGGGGGCGATGCCGACGAGTTGCTTAAAACGACGTCGAAAATGAGTGATGGAGAGGGAGGAAGCGTGGGCTAAGGCGGGGTAGTCGGGGGGGTGAAGGGGGGGTGAGGGGGGGGTGGAGGGGGGGTGAGGGGGGGAGGGGAGGAGGGAATCGAGGGTGCGGAGGGTGGTGGTGAGCCAGGGGGGGTGGGGGTGCGGAGGGAGGGGGGAGGCGAGGGTGCGGGCTTCGGCGAGTTCAAGGAGGAGGGCTTCGAGAGCGTTGATGGCGCGGCGGCGGCCGAGGGAATCGCGGCGGCGGGCGAGGAGGAGGAGGGCGTCGAAGAGGGCGGCGGCGCGGGCGGGGCGGCGGGGGCGTTGGGGCGGGAGGGGGAAGAGGGAGGCGGCTTTCCAGCGGTCGAGGAGGGGGCCGCGGAAGGCGAGGTAGCGGTGGTTCCAGTGGCGGGCGGGGGAGGCGGGGTGGAACTG
>JBBRWV010000133.1:0-9397 GCA_038248985.1 Phycisphaerae bacterium | reverse complement strand
GCCAACTCAGTCAGATCAAGCGGTATTACCGGAATACGCACTACGGAACGCAACTCATGGCCAGATCAGAACTTAACTCCCTCCGCCAACGCCTCCCCGAAAACGCCGGCAAAGTCCTCGACCTCCTGCGCAAACACATCGTCACCGGCAAAATGCCCCCCGGAGAACGCTTCCCCACCCGCCTCGAAATGCGCGCCAAATACAAACTCGCCGCAGAAACCGTCCAAAAAATCTTCAACTCCCTCATTCAGGACGGCTTCGCCACCCCCCGCGGCATGGCCGGCACCTTCGTCTCCCAAACTCCCCCCCACCTCACCTCCGTCGGACTCGTCTTCGCCGGACTCTCCGCAAACTGGTCACGCTTCGATACCGCGCTCTTCAACGAAGCCTCCTCCCTCGAAGACGGCCGCAATCTCAAACTCCGCATCTACCGCAAAGTCCATTACCCCAGCAATTACGTCGACCACATCCGCCTCCTCGAAGATGTCGCCGCATGGCGCGTCGGAGGCCTCATCTTCATCAACCCTCCGCGACCCGAAACTATCAAACAAATTCTCGAACGCGCACCCACCATGCCCTGCGTCTCCATCTGGGACCAGCCTGAATTTCCCCACGTCGCCGCCGTCGCCCTCGGCAGCAAATTCACCACCAAAGCCATGGAATATTTCGCCAGCCGACAACGCCAGCGCGTCGCCTTCCTCAACACCTGGAGCCCCCTCGATTTCGCCCAACAATTCGATGCCGCCCTCCTCGCCGAAGCCGAAGCCCACGGCCTGACCACCCAACCCCAGTGGATGCTCCAGGTACACCTCGACGCCGCGCCCTCCGCGCAGGACATCACCCACCTCCTTTTCAGCAACCCTGAAGACCGCCCCGATGCCTTCTTCATCACCGATGACAACCTCGTCGAACACGCCACGCGCGGCCTGCTCGCCGCCGGCGTCCGCGTCCCCGAAGATGTCGAAGTCGTCGCCCACGCCAATTTCCCCTGGCCCACCCCCAGCGCCGTCCTCGCCCAACGCCTCGGCTACGACGCCCGCGAAATCATCCAAAACTGCCTCGACGTCCTCGCCCGCATCCGCAATCACGCAGACGTCTCCGCCCCCACCCTCATCCCCGCGCGCTTCGCCCACGAAGTCGAAACCAAACCCTCACCCCTGACCCCTACCCCTGACCCCTACCCCTGACCCCCTACCCCTGACCCCCTACCCCTGACCCCCTACCCCTACGCCCCCCCCGCCACCCCAAACACCCGCTTGATCGCCTCCAAATACTTCATCCCATGCGCCACATCCGGCTCCAAATAACTCCCCTCCGTCCACTCATTCCACGCATTGATCGTCACCAACGGCTCGCCCCGCCCCGCGCCGCCCACCTTCACCTGCCCCGCTACCCACCGCGCCGCCACCCGCAACGCCTCCTCAAATCGCTCCGGCGTGTTCCCCGTCAACATCGGCATGTACGGATATCCCTCGTTCTCATGCCCCCCCGCTTGATCCGTCCGCGGCGAGGCGTCCCACCCCATCGAAACATTCGGCCAGTACGGCTGCCGAAATTCCTTCGCCATCCCATCCCACATCCCCGCAAACTCCCGCGCCGCCGCCGCGTAATCCGTCGCCGGATATTCCTTCAACCGCACATGATGCACCACCACGTAACTCGTCACCGAATCAAATCCCAACGCGTCCAGCAACGCCGCCGGGTTCGTTATCGCCGTCTCGCTCGGCAAAATCTTCACCCCCCAAATGATCGCATTCAAATGCACCCCCGGCAGCCCCGCCTTCACCGCCTTCGCACGCAACTTCTCCAACCCCCGTCGGCACCCCTCCACTCCCCCAAAACTCTCCACCAGCCGAAACAACTCATACACCGAAAACACCGGCTTCCCGTCAATCTTCCAGTGCGACGGATGCACAAAATAGTTATTCACCAGGTGATCCGTGATCTTCTCCCACGTCTCCTCCGTCACCGCCCCCCGACGATGCAATTCCTTCGGCTTCCCCAAATGCGCGGGAAACAAATCCACCCAATCATGATTCGCCCACATGCACGCAAACTTCACCTGATCATTATTCTCCGCCCCCAAATATCCCTTCTCCAGCCCCCTCTCCAAAAACGGCCCCTCATCATGCCAATACCAGTCAAACAAAAATACATCCACCCCATGCTCCGCCGCCGCCGCAATCTTCTGCGCCATCACCTGCGGGTCCGACTCGTCCTGATACCCCCACGCCGGCACCTTCGGCTGTTGGTGCCCCGCAAACCTCGGCCGCGCCGCCTTCAACAACTCCCATTCCGTCCACCCCTTCCCATGAAACTTCTCGTTCGTCGGATCCACATGCCAGTTCGGAAAATAGAAAGCCGCCACCGTCGGTCGCATCACATCTTCTTTCACTTCAAAAACCCGTCGTCCCTTAAAACTTGAACCTTAAAACTTGTACCTTGAATCTTGAAACATGATCCCCACCTTGTCCATCCGCTCCGCCGCCACCGTCAACATCACCGTATGGACCCCGTCGTCGGCACCGCTTCCACTTCCACCGACGCCGCCTCATCCCGCCGCAAACTCAAATGATACCCTCGCACCTTCACATCCAAAGGATCTCCCAGCGGCGCACGCCGCACCGCCTCCACACGCACCCCCATCGTGATCCCCATCTCCATCAGCCGCCGCCTCACCCCCGGCTCACCTCCCAATTTCAAAACCTTCGCCGAGCAGCCCATTTCCAGTTGATCCAGTGTCATAATAAAAATCCTCGCCACCTCCCCATTTCCCAAAAACGCCAACAGTCTTCTCCAGCGCCCCCATATCTTCAGCAGCGCCATCCAGCACCGCCTAGGCTCACACCCGCATCACGCTGATCTCGCTTGCACACCCCTCGCCCAATCCCATCTTCGCCCCGCCCACCTGAATCATCACCTGCCCGCCCGCCTTCGACACCAGCTTGATCCGCATCCCCTCCGCCACCCCCATCTCCGCCAACCGCTTTTTACACCCCAAATCCTTCATCGCCACGCGCAGCACCCGCACCGTTTCCCCGACCTGCAAATCCGTCAGCCTCAGCCCCCTCCGCGACGCCCCCACCGCGTTCCGCCGCCCCTCTTCATCGGTGAGCGCCAAATGGATAGTGGCAGGGTATAAAGTCGTAGTGATCGCAGCCACAAGAACCTCATCAAGTAAGCAACCCCCGTAACCTATCTGAATTGAGACACAGTATCAATAGATTTCTATCCCTAATTTCTTTGACTTTTATGAACGGTTGGATCGTTTTTGCGAATTGACGCTCCGCCCCCATCTGTCGCTTACTTATTGTGCAACAATAATTAGCCAATTCTCAGTTGCCTATTTTTTGTGCAATACAAACTCTTCTATGCACGCGTCCTCAACACGTCAAGTTTTCTTCGGTCACCCCTCGTCCCGCCATCTTCCGTTCCATAACTCAAAACCAAACAATCACTTAGCGTATTCCCCCAACACCCACCCGCACTCACCGCCCCTCGCTCCATCCAATTTTCCTCCCCGTCATCTTGTCGGTACACACGTTGCAGACTATTCTATGCGCGGTTCACGGAGGAACTATCGGCAGGCCGCACCTTTATCACAATGCGCAGCCCCTATTTTGCCGATTTCTTTGCCTCGCAAGCTACGTGCGTCGGGCGGCGGATGAAGTGCTCTCACCAATCCCCCCAGATCATGGATGATTACTTCGAAATTCACGCTCCAGCGGGATTGCCTCGCTGACTCTGGCGGATTCCTTTTGTGTCCTCACTTTTCAGGAGCTCAAGTTCATGGGTTCTACCAACGCTCGTAGTGCTGCCATCGCCGCGCTGACCACCTTCAAGTCCCTGGCACCGCGCATCAGCTACAAAACCACCCCGCTCAAAGATCTCTATGCCGCCAATGTCTTCGGCGAAGATGCCCAACGCGAGCGGCTCCCCAAATCCGTCTTCAAAAAACTGCAGGAAACCATCAAAAAAGGCACGCTCCTCGATCCCACCATCGCCGATGCCGTCGCCTCCTCCATGAAAGATTGGGCCATCGAAAAAGGCGCCACCCACTACTGCCACATCTTCTATCCCATGACCGGCCTCACCGCGGAAAAACATGACTCCTTCGTCTCCCCCACCGGCAGCGGCAACGCCATCCTCGAATTCTCCGGCAAAGAACTCTCCCAAGGTGAACCCGACGCCTCCTCCTTCCCCTCCGGCGGCCTTCGCGCAACCTTCGAAGCCCGCGGCTACACCGCCTGGGATCCCACTTCCCCCGCTTACATCCTCGAAAACCCCAATGGCACCGTCCTGGTCATTCCCACCGCCTTCGTGAGCTGGACCGGCGAAGCCCTCGACAAGAAAACCCCCCTCCTCCGCTCCATGGACGCCATCTCCCTCCAAGCCATGCGCGTCCTGAAACTCTTCGGCAAGCCCACCGAAAAAGTCGGCACCACCGTCGGAGCCGAGCAGGAATACTTCCTCATCGACAAAAATTTCTACTACGCACGCCCTGATTTGGTCAACGCCGGCCGCACTCTCTTCGGTGCCAAACCCCCCAAGGGCCAGGAAATGGAAGACCACTATTTTGGCTCCATCCCCGAACGCGTCCTCGCCTGCATGCTCGAAGCCGAGCAGGAACTTTACAAACTCGGCGTTCCGGTCAAGACCCGGCACAACGAAGTCGCCCCCGCCCAGTATGAAATTGCCCCCATCTTTGAGGGCTCCAACCTCGCCCACGATCACCAGATGCTCACCATGGAAACCCTCCGCCGTGTCGCTGAAAAATACGGCCTCGCCTGCCTCCTCCATGAAAAACCCTTCGCCGGCGTCAACGGCTCCGGTAAGCACAACAACTGGTCCATGGCCACGGCCGAAGGTGAAAACCTCCTCAACCCCGGCAACACCCCGCATGACAACGCCCAGTTCCTCACTTTCGTCGCCGCCGTCATCCGCGCCGTCGACAAATACGCTTCCCTCCTCCGCGTCGCCGTCGCCTCCGCCGGCAATGACCACCGCCTCGGCGCCAACGAAGCTCCCCCGGCCATCATCTCCATCTTCCTTGGCGAACAACTAAACGACATCATCGACCAGCTCGAAAAGGGCACGCCCTCCTCCACCAAGCAGGGCGGCTTCATGGAACTCGGCACCAGCGTCCTCCCCAAACTCCCGCGCGACGCCGGCGACCGTAACCGCACCTCCCCCTTCGCCTTCACCGGCAACAAGTTCGAATTCCGCGCCGTCTCCTCCGGCCAGTCCATCGCCGGTCCCAACACCGTCCTCAACACCATCGTCGCCGAATCGCTCGACTACATCGCCACCAAACTCGAAGCCGACATCACGGCCGGCAAAGACTTCAACAAGTCGCTGCAAGCCCTCCTCAGCGACATCATCAAACAGCACAAACGCATCATTTTCAATGGCGACGGTTACTCCGAAGCCTGGCACGCCGAAGCCGAAAAACGCGGCCTCCCCAATTTCAAGAACACCGTCGATTCCATGCCCTCGCTCATCAGCAAGGAATCCCTAGAACTCTTCGGCAAGTACAAGGTCCTCAACGAACGCGAAGTGCACAGCCGCTACGAGATCTTCCTCGAAAACTACAAGAAGACCATCAACGTCGAAGCCCAGATGACGGCCCTCATCGCCAAAACCATGATCATTCCCGCCGCCATCCGCTATCAGGGCGAGATCGCCCACTCCCTTGCCGCCGTCAAGAGCGCCGGGGTCAACAACCTCGGCGAGCAGGAAGCCCTCCTCAAAGATATTTCTTCCACGATCAACGAGCTCCAGAAAAAGACCGCCGCCCTCGTCCACGCCACCGAACACGCCGGCGCCGGCAATGCCTTCGATCACGCCAAGTACTCCCGTGATTCGATCATCCCCGCGATGAACGCCGTTCGCGCTCTCGGTGACAAGCTCGAAAGCGTCGTCGCCGACGATCTCTGGCCGCTGCCTACCTACCGCGAAATGCTCTTCATCAAGTGACCCCCCGCGGCACTCCGCAGCGACACCCTTCTGCCTGACCCCAGGGCCGACCTCACCAAGGTCGGCCCTTCTTACGCGCCCCACCTGGTCCTGCAAAACATCTCTGAGCATTGCGGCATGAGCCGCCAGACATGAGCCGCCAGAATAGTATTGCTTATGCCGGATTCAGTGGGTACTTTCCACGCAGCGACCTTCCTGGCAACGCCCGCGCGGCATCCCGTCGATTCGACGCCCCGCGGAATCCGCGCAAAAAAAACGATCCGCACCAGATGGGATGCGGATCGCTCATTTATTTCGTGAATCTATTCGCGGTGGATCGATTCGCGCCGGCTGGTCCGAACGCTTAAGCCGTCTTCGCCGCTACTTTCGCTTCCACCGGCTCAATCGATACCTTGTAATTCGCAAACTTCACGCGACCGTCCGCCATCGCAAACAGCGTGTCATCACGCCCGATCGCCGTGTTCTTCCCCGCCTTGAACTTCGTGCCACGCTGCCGCACGATGATCGAACCCGTGGTGACCACTTCCCCGGCATAAGCCTTGATGCCCAGATACTGCGGGTTGCTGTCACGACCGTTGCGAGTGGAGCCTTGGCCCTTTTTATGTGCCATATGATATTCCTTTTGAATCAAGCCGGGTTATTTCGAGCCGGGCAGTATAACAGAACAGGGTAGCCCGGAGCAAGATATCGTAAATCAGATACCGTAGATCAGATATCCCCACCGCCCATCGGTTCTCTCAAAAC
This sequence comes from Phycisphaerae bacterium, assembly GCA_038248985.1. Classification (GTDB taxonomy): domain Bacteria; phylum Planctomycetota; class Phycisphaerae; order WQYP01; family WQYP01; genus JBBRWV01. Next base: position 2,677 of record JBBRWV010000133.1, on the reverse strand, counting down.
ACGCCTTTCTCCCCCACACCCCCTTATTTCATCACCCACTTCGTCGACTTCAACGTCGGCCGCGGGTCGATCCTCACCGCTTCCCCCGGAATGCTGTATTCCAGCACCAGCGACTTCTGCAACACCACCACCGCCCCGCTCATCGGATTCTTCACTTCCGCCGTCTCACCCGAAATCCCCGAAATGAAAAGGTTCAGCACCCGGGCCTCCGCTTCCAACCCGGCGAAAATGATCACCCCATCCTTCGCATTGTCTTCCCCCTGCAGCAGCTTGCCCAATATCTCCGTGTGGCTCTGCAAGAGCGTCGCCCCATGCAGTTCCTTGATCTTCCCAAAAACATCCTTCGGCACATCCTTGTATGCCGCAATCGCCTGCCCCGAATCCGTCGTTATTTCAAAGTCCGGCGTATAAAGCACATCCCGGCCCGTATTGTTGCTGACCGTATAACGCACATACCAGTACGTCTTCCCTTCCACCACGATCCGCTCCGGCAACTGATTCTTAAACGTCAGTTCCCACGTCATCGGCACCACGGCCGGCTCCGGCGCCGCCATCGCCACGGGGCCTCGCATCCCCACAATCGCCAACGAAGAAACAACTGCGGCACAGGCGGCGGCAATTAAAAGTTTGCGCGACATATTGAGCCTCCGATAGGATGACGTGGGATTTCCTGAAAAATAACCCGATCCACCCCGGAAGTAAAGGCAACATTTCCACCCTCTCCCTCAAAATCCCCCATGTTCATCACCCTGCAACGCCGTTCGATATTCCTGCGGCGACATCCCCGTACCCGCCTTAAATGCTTCAAATAACCGGCTGCGATGCGAAAAACCCGTCGCCAGCGCGATTTCCTGTATCGACAGTGCCGACTTCGACAACAGGTGTTTCGCCTGCTCCACCCGCACCCGCTGAATTTCCTCTTTGGGCGTTATTCCCAATGCCGCTTGAAATCGACGCTCCAACGTCCGCCGACTCAACGGAATCTTCGCCAGCACATCCTCCACCACGATCCCCTCCCGTGCGTTCTCCCGAATGTAACGCACCGCATCCACCACATCCGCATCCCGCAACGCCACCGCATCGCTTGAACTGCGCGTGATGATCTCGTTGGAAGAAATACGCGTTATCCGCGCCGGCACCTGGCCATTCAACATCTCGTCGAGCAACTCCGCCCCTCGAAATCCCACCTGCCGGAACGGCGGCGCTACACTGGAAATACCCCCGTTTTCGTAATGATAATCCCCATCATTGTCCACCCCCAAAATCGAAAGCTGATCCGGCACCGCAATCTTGGCCGCGCTCGCGGCCGTGGTAACCATGTGCGCAATTGAATCCTTGGCGCAAAATATCGCCGCCGGTTTAGCCATTTCTCGCAGCCAGGAAATCATATCTCCTGGCCCCATGACCACGCGCGGAGGCAAGGTGCACGGATGACCCCCAAATACCGAAACGTTATATCCCTTCGCCTGCAATGCCGCCGCATACCCCGCCAGCCGATCATCGAACGACTCCCCCTGTCGCACCGCCCCCGCAAACGCAAAATGGCGGTATCCCCGGGACAGAAAATACTCCGCCGCCGCCCGCCCGATCGCATCATCATCCACCAGCACCGCAGGCGCGTCGAATCCCGGAATTGGAGCAGTCCCCACCAATACCGTTGGCACATTCGCGTCAAGTACCCGCTGTACGTCCGCAAACTCCCGCCCCGTCCTCCAAACATGCGTGATAAGACCCTCTAGCGGCACACCATCAATGGGCTGCCCAAAATCCACACGCCACGGATACGCCACCACTTTCCAACGCGCACCAGGATGATGCAGGGCGAAGTCCATGACTCCATTGAGGATCTCACGTCCTGTGCTTCCATTGTGATCAGAATTTATCGCAATCATAATTACCCACAGAATATCCGAACCATGACGTAAATCCAGCCAAAACCTAACGCTTTTGATGAATAATTCAACAATTCGAGACAAGATGTTGTCGCAAATCAGGACATTATTGTCGCCAACTGGTCCACCTGACTTAAGATATCAGTGTATAGTTCTTCTGTCAGCGTGAAGCCCCTTTCTTCCCCAGCGCTGATTAGCAAGGCCCATCAGGGCCCGCTAAATGAATCAGGAATGATTCAGGATGGATCAGGCAGTCCGAAAAAACCACCTGACTATCCACGCAACAACGGCTTGCGTATCCCCCCTTGGCCGGTTGGACGGTAAAAAAAGAGCGAGAGAGAGATCAGTACCGCTAATGCGCGTGCATGGCGGAAAATTTCTCTTTCGAGGATCGATCAATGGGAAACGCTATTTTTCGTAAAAATCATCTCTCTCCTAATCTGAACGTCGTGTCAGGAACTCGCCCGCATGGGTGCTCTCACGCACGCCGCTCATCTGTACCGTACTGCTTGGTGGCCCTCGCTCCCTTGGCCCTCCTCGGCAGCTTCACCTCCTCCGCAGATGCCGCCGTCATCGCCCAGTACACCTTCGCCACCGACCTCAATACCACCACCCTCGACCCCAAGACTTCCGCCAGCGCCCTGGGCGGCAGCGTGACCGGTACCAGCCCACTCCTTACATATATCGGAACAGTCAACGGCATCGCCACCAACGGCTCCACCTATGGCGGCGCCCCAATCAATAACGTCACTGCCACCACAGGCCCCACAGGCGTTGTCCTCGGT
>JBBRWV010000132.1:0-9644 GCA_038248985.1 Phycisphaerae bacterium | reverse complement strand
GGGGGGTACGACCGATAAAGAGGGGGTGAGAACTGTTTTTGGACAGATTGACGGAGCGGGGCGGGTGACGCGGCGCGGCGGATGGCTGTCGGGGGGGACGCTGGTGGTGCATATGGTGCTGCTGACGGGGGCTTTTTGGCTGGCGATGGCGGTGCGGTTTGATTTTGGATTTGTGACGGCGGCGGGGCGGCATTGGATGAGCGAGTGGTTTTGGCCGCTGCTGCCGATGGTGATTGGGGTGAAGGTGGTGGTGTGGGTGATGCTGGGGTTGCATCGCGGGGGGAGCGGTGCGTGGCGGTATGTGGGGCTGGGGGATGTGGTGAATTTGCTGGCGGGGTCGCAGATTGCGCTGGGGCTGGTGTTTGCGGGTTATTATGCGTGGCAGACTTGGTGGGTGTGGAAGATGGGGGAGGCGCGGTTCAGCGGGATGCCGGAAACGGTGTTTTTGCTGGATTGGCTGCTGGGGGTTTTGCTGGTGGGCGGGGTGCGGATGGTGAGCCGGTTGGTGTATGAAGAGAGCCGACCGATTGCGGCGGGGGGGCTGGTGCGATTGTTGATTGTGGGAGGCGGGGATGCGGCGGAGGGGGTGGTGCGGGAGATTTCGCGGATGCCGGAGCAGCGGTATCGGGTGGTGGGGGTGTTGGATGATGATGTGTCGAAGCAGCGGTCGAAGGTGGGGGGTGTGCCGGTGGTGGGGCAGGTGAGCAGTTTGCCGCGGGTGTGCGGGGAGTTGCAGGTGGGGGAGATATTGATTGCGTTGCCGAGCGCGAGCAATAAGGAGATGCAGCGGATTGTGAGTTTGTGTCGGGCGACGCAGATGGCGAACGGGTTGCGGGGAGACGGGGCGGGCGGGGGAGCGGGGGCGATACGTTTTCGGACGGTGCCGTCGATGGCGGATATTTTGGCGGGGACGGCGCAGGCGAATCAGATGCGGGGGGTGTCGGTGAATGATGTGCTGGGGCGGGATGCGGTGGAGATGGACATGGGAGCGGTGGGGTCGATGATTCATGGGCAGGTGGTGCTGGTGAGCGGGGCGGGGGGGAGCATCGGGAGCGAGATGTGCCGGACGGTGTGCCGATTTGAGCCGAAGCTGCTGGTGCTATTGGACAAGGCGGAGAACGCGGTATTTGAGATTGACCGGGAGTTGCGGAAGAATTTTCCGAACGTGCAGATGGTGGCGTCGATTGGGGACATATCGGATGCGGTGCGGGTGGAGCAGGTGATCAGTGAGAACCAGCCGAGCTTGATTTTTCATGCGGCGGCGCACAAGCATGTTCCGCTGGCGGAGATGAATCCTGGTGAGGCGATACGGAACAATGTGTTTGGGACGAAGGTGCTGGCGGATATGTCGGCGGAGTACGGGGTGAAGAATTTTGTGATGATATCGACGGACAAGGCGGTGAATCCGTCGAGCATCATGGGGACGACGAAGCGATGCGCGGAGATATATATTCAGAATTTAGCGCGGCGGAGCAAGACGAATTTTATTACGGTGCGGTTTGGGAATGTGCTGGGGAGCAACGGGAGCGTGGTGCCGATTTTCAAGCAGCAGATTGCGGCGGGAGGGCCGGTGACGGTGACGCATCCGGAGATGCGGCGTTATTTCATGACGATACCGGAGGCGAGCCAGTTGGTATTGCAGGCGGGGGCGTTGGGGCAGCGCGGGGAGATTTTTGTTTTGGACATGGGTCAGCCGGTGCGGATATTGGATTTGGCGCGGGACCTGATTATTTTGAGCGGTCTGCGGCCGGAGGTGGACATACCGATTGTGTTCACGGGGTTGCGGCCGGGGGAGAAGTTGTATGAGGAATTGAGCATACGGGGGGAGAACATGATGGCGACGCGGCATCCGAAGATTGCGGTGTGGAAGGGGCCGGCGGCGGGGGCAGCGCAACGGGAGTTTGTGCAGGCGATGATGGATGAGTTGGAGACGTTGCAGCATTGCCAGGAGCGGGGGCGGGTGTTGCGGGCGTTGCAGCGGTATGTGCCGGAGATGCGGCCGTGGGTGGAGGAGGGGACGGGGGCGGAGCAGGAGGGAGCGAAGGCGGCGAAGCGATTGAAGGAGGGCGAAGAATAAAGGGGGGCGGTTATGATTTGTGGGGATGGGCGAGGTGGCGGAAGAATTTCTTGCGTGAAGAATTGAGACAGAGCCTGGTGAATTTTACATGAATTGCCAGTCGCCGGTGTGGATGCAGTAGAGGTAGAGGGTGAGGTTGGTGGCGGCGTGGGCGAGGATGCAGGCGCCGAGGGATTTGGTGCGGATGACGAGGAGGCCCATGAGGAGGCCGTAGAGGAAGCCGGGGAGGAGCATGGAGGCACCGTGGTTGACGGCGAAGAAGGCGGACATGAGGAGGAGGGAGCGGAGGGAGTAGGTGCCGATGGGGACGGATTGGAAATCGGCGGAGTTGAGGAGGGTGCGTTGGAGGAAGTCGCGGAAGAGGAGTTCTTCCATGAGGGGGACGACGAGGGTGGGGCCGGCGATACGGATGAAGAAGAAGAGCCAGCGTTGGTGGTCGAGGGGGAGCATGAGGTCGGGGTTGTAGGTGATGATGGGGGTGGGGTTGGTGAGTCCGAGGGAGTGGGTGAGGTAGGTGGCGCCGATCCAGAGGGGTGTGCCGAGGAGGCCGAGGAGGAGACCGAGGGGGAGGTGGGTCCAGCGAATTTTGGTGTAGTGGGTCCAGAGGAGGTAGAGGAGGAGGGCGGCGACGATAGTTTTGGTGAAGTAGATAAGGGGATGGTAGGTGATCCAGAGTTGTTCCCAGTGGAGGCCTGCCAGATTGCCGAACATGGAGGGGAGGAAAAAGAGGATGAAGCAGAAGAAAGGAAGGAGGTAGGGGAGGTGAGGGCGGGAGGCGAGGAAGCTGCCGGGGGGGTCGGGGAGCGGGATGTCGTAGATGGAGCGAGGAGGTTGGGCGTTGGGGGGCATGGAGTCCTCAGGCGGGGTTGGTTGTGGGCTTAGCGGTAGTGGTTCATTACGAGAGGCCTTGTTCGGCGAGGGCGACGGCTTTTAGGAGGGCGGAGGCTTTGTTGATACATTCCTGATGCTCGTTGGCGGGGATGGAGTCGGCGACGAGGCCGGCACCGGCTTGGACGTAGACGGTGTGGGAGGAAGAGGGATCAGAGGGGTTGGTTTTGGTGATGACCATGGTGCGGAGGGCGATGCAGGTGTCCATGTTCTGGTGGTAGTCGATGTAGCCGACGGCACCGGCGTAGGGGCCGCGTTTGGTGGGTTCAAGTTCGTCGATGATCTGCATGGCGCGGATTTTGGGGGCGCCGGAGACGGTGCCGACGGGGAGGGTGAGGCGGAGGGCGTCGAAGAGGGATTTATCGGGGGCGAGTTTTCCGGTGACGTTGGAGACGATGTGCATGACGTGGGAGTAGCGTTCGATGGTGAGGACGTCGGAGACTTTGACGGAGCCGAGTTCGGCGGCGCGGCCGACGTCGTTGCGGCCGAGGTCGACGAGCATGATGTGTTCGGCGCGTTCTTTGGGGTCGGCGAGGAGTTCGGCTTCGAGGGCTTGATCCTGTTCGTCGGTTTTGCCGCGGGGGCGGGTGCCGGCGAGGGGGCGGTTGGTGATGATGCCGTCCTGGACGCGGCACATGATTTCGGGGCTGGAGCCGATGAGGATGCAGTCGGGGCTGGCGAGGTAGAACATGAAGGGGCTGGGATTGATGACGCGGAGGGCGCGGTAGATGTCGAAGGGTCGGGCGGTGGTGGTGGTTTGGAGGCGTTGGGAGAGGACGACCTGGAAGATGTCGCCGGCCTTGATGTATTCCTGAGCGGCGCGGACGGATTGTTCATACTGGGCCTGGGTCATGTTGGCGGTGTAGGGGGGGCGGAGTTCGGAGGCGAGGTTGATGGAACCGAGTTCGAAGGAGAGAGGGGATTGGAGGTCGTCGATGAGGGCGTCGATGCGGGCGACGGCGGCGTCATAGGCGGCGCGCAGGAATTGAGGACTGAGGGAGGAGGGCTGAGTGGTGGGGATGTGGGCGTTGGCGACGACGAGGATGGTTTTTTGGACGTGGTCGAAGATGACGGTTTCGTCATAGAGGCCGAAGAGGAGGTCGGGGAGGTGGCGATCATCGGGAGGGCTGGCGGCGAGTTTTTCGGGTTCGAGGTAGCGGACGGTGTCGTAGCCGGCGTAGCCGACGGCGCCGCCGACGAAGGTGGGGAGGGTGGTGCCGGAGGAGAGTTTTACGCCGTGGACGGGGGCGAGGAGGGCTTCGAGGTCTTGGAGGGGATCTGCGGAGGTGAAGGTGCGAGAGGTGATGGGGGAATTGGGGGAGAGGGCTTGGAGGGTGACGAGGTGATCGTGGGCTTTGATGAGGGTGTGGGGGGCGGTGGCGAGGAAGGAGTAGCGGGCGATGCGTTCGCCGCCGACGACGGATTCGAGGAGGAAGGCGTGGGGTGATTTTTTGGCGAGGCGTTCGAAGGCGGTGAGGGGGGTGAGGTGATCTGCGTGGAGGGTGCGGAAGATGGGGATGGCGAGGCGGGAGTTGGCGGGAGCGGGGGTGGTGGTGGCGAGGGTGGAGAAGGATTCGAAGGAGGGGGTGTTGGTGGTCGGTGGGGGCACGAGCGGCTCCGGGGGTTGGGAGTTGGGGAAGTAAATGGTGGGGGGATTATACGGGGGGGGATGGTGGGATGCGAAGGGGGCAGGCGACGGCGTGAAGAGTTTGCGCGGGTCGGTTACAATCCTCGCCCGTGATATGGCTGGCAGCGTGAGCGGAGGCTCGGATGAAGGAATATTTGGATTTGGTGCGGCTGGTGTTGGAGAAGGGGGTGCGCAAGCCGAGCCGGACGGGGGTGGATACGCTGTCGTATTTTGGGGCGTTTTACAAGGTGGATTTGGGGAAGGGATTTCCGCTGCTGACGACGAAGAAAGTGAATTTCAATGCGTGTCTGCATGAGTTGTTGTGGTATTTGAGCGGGGAGGATCACATACGGAATTTGAAGAAGGTGACGAAGATTTGGGATGCGTGGGCGGATGAGAAGGGGGATTTGGAGACGGCGTATGGGCGGTACTGGCGGCGGTTTCCGCATCCGGTGCAGAAGAGTCATGGGCCGGTGGCGGAGACTGGGGAGGGGGCGGTGAGGGTGCAGGAGATCGATCAGATTCAGTATGTGATTGATGAGATCAAGCGGAATCCGTTTTCGCGGCGGCTGGTGGTGGTGGCGTGGGAGCCGGGGAATGCGGAGGTGAGCAAGCTGCCGCCGTGCCATTATTCGTTTGCGTTTAATGTGAGCCCCGATGAGAAGGGTGAACCGGTGAAATTGAATTGTCATTTGACGCAGCGGAGCGGGGATGTGGCGTTGGGGATTCCGTTTAACCTGGCGTGTTATGCGACGCTGACGCAGATGATTGCGCAGGAAGTGGGGATGGAGGTGGGGGAGTTTGGGCACACGATTGTGGATGCGCATATTTATTGTGCGGACAAAGGGAGCAAGATGGAGGCGTACGATCATGTGGCGGGATTGGGGGAACAGTTGACGCGGGAGCCGCGGGTGTTGCCGCGGTTGACGATTGCGCGGAAGGCATTTGGGGAGTTGAAGTTTGAGGATTTTAAGGTGGAGGGGTATGAACCTCATCTGCCGATAGTGTTTAAGGTTGCGGTGTAGGCGTGCGACAGTGCAGTGCAGTTTGACAGAGTGACAGGCATGTTGATTTCGATAATAGTGGCGATGACACCGGAGCGACTGATTGGAGCGGCGGGGCGTTTGCCGTGGTATTTGCCGGAGGATTTGAAGCGTTTTCGGGCGCGGACGCTGGGGCATTCGATGATCATGGGGCGGAAGACGTTTTCGTCGATTGGTCGGGCGTTGAAGGGGCGGAGGAATCTGGTGGTGAGCCGGAACGCGAATCCGCCGAAGACGGAAGGGGTGGAGTGGTTTCACAGTTTGGAGGGTGCGTTGGGGGCGGCGCGGGCGGGGAATGAGACGGAGTGTTTTATCGCGGGAGGGACGGAGATTTATGCGGCGGCGATGAAGGTGGCGGATCGGATGTACGTGACGTTTGTGCAGCGGGATTTTCCTTTTCAGGGGGACACGTTTTTTCCGGTGTGGGATCAGACGCTGTGGCAGCCGGTGCGACAGGAGCGGGTGAGCGATCTGGAGTTTGTGACGTATGAGAGGAATCCGGATGCGCCGCATGGGATGACGGTGGAGGAGGCGGGGAATTGAGGGGTTGCATTGGGGAAAAGGGATACTACAATGTGGTATAGAGAGGCATCGATGAGATTCACATTCATTCACTCGGCACTGTTCACGCTTACATGGAAGTTGGCCGGACTTGAGGACGAAGAACTGCGGGAATTGGAGAAGTTTTTGATTGCACAGCCCGACGCCGGAGCTGTGATTCCCGGGTCGGGCGGGGTGCGCAAAATGCGATTTGCGCCCGCTTCAATGGGAATGGGACGCCGAGGCGCTCTGCGGGTTTGTTATTCGTTTTTCCCCGGCTACGGGTGCATTTTCCTGGTCGTGGCCTATACGAAACAGCGGAAGGAAAATCTTTCACAACGGGAACTTGCGGGCATTAAATTGATAACGGGCGAGTTGCATCGCAAACTGATGCAGCAAAGGAATGAAAACCTATGAAAAAGACCAAGAAGATTCGTGAAGTTGAGGTCGACCTGGGCCCGGCATTGATTCAGGGACTCTCGGAAATCGTCGAAGGACTTTCCGGCGTGTCAGGGAAGATTGCGATTCGGCACTGCAAGGTTGCGCCTCCGCCAGTTGTTAAGTCGAAGCAGATTGTGTTGATTCGCGAGCAACTTCATATGAGCCAGAATCTTTTCGCGGAAGTGGTGGGGGTCTCCCCGCAGCTTGTTCGCGCTTGGGAGCAGGGGACACGCAAGCCGTCGAGGATGGCGTGTCGACTCCTGGAAGAGATTCGGCAGAATCCGGGTTACTGGCGAGGAAGGAGCCTCGTTCATGGGGGATGACGTCCAGGCCGAGTCGATGCGTTTCAGACGCTGGGTACAGGGGTGCCTTTCTGGTAGTCGCTGCGGGTGGTGCCGGTGGGGGAGAGGCTGGATTTGAGGTCGCAGGCGTGGGCGTCGGGGCCGAAGTTGAAGTCGGATTCGACGAGGGTTTGGATTTCGAGCATTTCGGCGGGGGTGAGGGAGGGGCGGTCGCAGGCGGCGGCGAATTCGCGGAGTTCGTCTTCGATGGTGATGTTGGGTTGGACGCTGACGAGGGTGGGCCAGGTGAGGAGCCACTGGATGGCGAGTTGGGCCATGGTGGTGCGGTGGGCGTGTTGGATGTGGCGGAGTTTTTCGATTTTTTTGAGGCCGTAGGTGAGCCAGTTTTTGTCGCGGAATTTGCGGTGGTCGTCGAAGGTTTGATTGGGCTGGTAGATGTCCTGGAGGATGCCGGAGGAGTGGGGGACGCGGGCGATGATGCCGCCGCGATTTTGTTCGGCGGAGATTTCGCAGAGTTCGCGTCCGGGGTGTTGTTCGAGCATGTTGAAGACGGTTTGCACGGTGGCGCAGGCGGGCCATTGCTGGAGAGCGATGACGCCTTCGTCGCGCCAGCCGATGGCGGGTCCGAGGGCGATGCCCCAGTGGCGGATTTTTCCAGATTGGGTGAGTTGGTCCATGGCGGAGAGGAATTCGTGGGTCATGTGGGGGAGTTTGAGGTTGTGGGCCTGGTAGAGATCGATGTAGTCGGTCTGCAGGCGTTGGAGGGATTTTTCGAGGGCGAAGGTGATGAAGCGTGTGGAGAAATCCTGTTTGCGTTCTTTGTGGGAGCCAGCGGTGCCGGCGCCGCCGGAGGAGCCGGGGTCGGTGTAGAAGTCGTAGCCGAACTTGGTGGAGAGGACGAGATTGGGGCGGCCGGCGTGTTCGATGGTGGGGACCAACATGGCTTCGGCGCGGCCGTTACCGTAGGCGTCACCGGTGTCGAAGAAGTTGACGCCGAGATCGACGGCGAGGTTTTGAAGTCGGACGCCTTCGGGTTCATCGGCGGGGGTTTTGCCCCACATGTGCGAGCCGTAGATGAAATTGCCGAAGGAGAGGGCGGAGACGCGGAGAGTGGTGGCGGGGACGAGGCGGGTTTGCATGGAGGCTCCGGAGTGGTTTGGAGGAAACGAGAGGGAGGCGGGCGCGGTGTGAGGGGATTTTATACGAAGTGGGGCGAGATCGAAAATGGAAGGGAGGGCGGATAGAGTGGCGGGGATTGCCTGGGCGTGCCGGGCGGGAAATTGGGAGATTGAATTGTGGTTACGGCGCTGTTGCTGATTGTGTCGAACGTGTTCATGACGATGGCGTGGTATGGGCATTTGAAGTTCAAGGAAACAGCGTTGTGGAAGGTGGTGGTGATCAGTTGGCTGATAGCGGGGGTGGAATACTGTTTTGCGGTGCCGGCGAATCGGATCGGGCACAATGCGGGGATGAGCGCGGCGAGTTTGAAGATTTTGCAGGAGGCGATCACGCTGGTGGTGTTCGCGTTGTTTTCAATTACCGTGCTGGGGGAGAAAATGAAGTGGAATCATATTGTGGGATTTGCGTTGGTAATGGCAGCGGTGTTTGTGGTTTCATATGAGTGGAACTGAGTGATTAAAAGGTGTTGATCATGGCTGTGGAACGTGTGGTGAAGAAGAAGCAGGGTATTCGGCGGGCGTCGCGGGTGGTGGGCGTGGTGATGGGGACGGTTTGTTGTGGGCTGGCGCAGGCGGAGGGGCGCTGCGCGTGACGGCGGTGTCGCCGCGGGCGGGGTTGGTGTTTGCGGACAATGAAAAAGTGGATGTGCGGGTGCAGGTGACGGGGGCGGGTGGGCCGGTGGAGGTGGAATATGAGGTGAAGGAAACGGAGGGGAGTTGGACGGCGAAGAAGAAACTGGGGGTGGCGGTGAAGGGTGGAGCGGGGACGGCGGCTGTGCCGCTGGAGTTGCCGGGGCGGGGGCATTACGAGATGACGTTGACGGCGGTGGGGGGCGGTCAGACGGCGAATGCGACGACGGCGATTGGGGTGGTATTTCCGCCGAGCAAGGCGGAGGAGGCGTCTTCGTGGGGGATATTTTATACGCCGCCGTCGTGGTTTGGGCGGAAGGATCATGTGGTGGCGGCGGAGGAATCGGCGGCGAGTTTGCGAATATTGGGGGCGTCGTGGATACGGTTTAATTTTTACGCGGGGGACTATCGTGATGTCCAGATAGAGAAGAAAGGAGGGAAGGTTTTTGTGACGGCGGATACGGGGCTTTCGAAGACGTATATTCAGGCATTGCGGCGGAAGGGTTTGTTCATCATGGGGGAGGTTTGCCAGGTGCCGACGGCGCTTTCGAGCAGGCCGGAGGAGGAGGGGAAGGTGGCGGATGCGGGGGAGTTGCGTAACCGGGTGAAGCCGCGGTCGTATGCGGAGTGGGATTCGCTGATGACGAATTTGGCGGGGGAGTACAAGAAGGATATCGGGGTGTGGGAGATTTGGAATGAGGCGAATTACACGGAACGGGGGTATTGGTCGGGGACGCTGGATGAGTTGTTGGAGTTGGTGGAGCACACGAGCAAGGCGCTTAGCCCGACTTCCGCAGTTCGACCTTGAGAATATTTTTTTCGTGCGTGAATCGACGATGGGGCGTCGCTACGGGGGGGGATGCTCCTGAAAGTCGATGTAGTGAAGACCAAGCCCGGTGCGGACCGGGTGTCCGGCGT
>JBBRWV010000131.1:0-9668 GCA_038248985.1 Phycisphaerae bacterium | reverse complement strand
AGTGGGCGGCGGTTTCGAGTTCAAGGAGCGAGCAGTTCTCGCCGTTGGGCATAGTGGGCTTCCGTGCCATGCCCGCCACTAGAACACATTATTCGCATTCGCGCAAGTCCATATGTGAAATATTTTTGGCAACTGCTCTAAATGGGTTGGCGGACGGGGGGGCGGGGGAAGGGTTTTATTTTAGGAGGGTTTGGACGATGGTTTGGCCGGCTTGGGGTTTGCCGAAGTTGCGGGCTTTTTGGCGCATGAGTTGGAGGCGCGGGGGGTCGCTGAGGAGTTGCTGGATTTTCCAGCCGAGGGTTGGAGGGTTGTTGCATTTGATGGCGACGCCGGCTTCGAGGAGGTGGTCGGAGTTGCGTTCTTCCTGGCCGGGGATGGGGTTGACGATGCACATGGGGAGGCTGCGGGCCATGGCTTCGGCGGTGGTGAGTCCGCCGGGTTTGGAGATGAGGATGTCGGCGGCGGCCATGTATTCGTCCATTTGTTTGGTGAAGGCGACGGGGTGGAGTTGGACGGGGGAGGAAGGGGGGATTTTTTTGGCGAGGCGGTCGAACTTGGCTTTGAGTTCGGGGCTTTTGCCGGCGATGGCGACGACTTGGAGGGGGATGGAGAGTTGGAGGAGTTCGGAGATGAGGGATTCGACGGGGCCGACGCCGAAGCCGCCGGCGGAGACGAGGACGGTGGGGCGGGCGGGATCGAGGCCGAGGGAGAGGCGGGTGGAGGGGATGTCGCGGGGGATGCGGAAGATGGGATCGACGGGGATGCCGGAGACGGTGATTTTTTCGGGGTTGATGCCCATGCGTTGGAGGTAGATGCGGGTTTCTTGGAGGGAGACGAAGTAGCGGGTGTAGGAGCGGGAGAGCCAGAGGGCGTGGCAGTCGAGATCGGTGACGACGATGGCGGGTTGGACGCGGAGTTTGCGTTTGGCGAGGAGCCAGGCCATGACGTTGGGGGGAGTGAAGTGGGTGGCGACGACGATGTCGGGTTGGTAGGCGGTGATGGCGTCGATGAAGGAGCCGGCGTTGAATTTTTCGAAGGCCTGGGTGAGACCGGCTTTCCAGGGGGTGTCGGTTTTTTTGTAGACGTAGCCGAGGAGGCCGGGGGCTTTGTTGATGAGGTTGAGGTACATTTTGGAATAGATGTAGCGGAAGGCGGCGGTGGAATATTTGAGGATGTCCCAGTGTTGGACGTCGCCGCCGTTTTGGATGGCGGGGTGGAGTTGGAAGTCTTTTAGGAGGGCGTCAGCGGCGCGGACGTGTCCGGCGCCGGCGGAGGCGGAGAGGAGGAGGACGCGTTTGGAGGTGGTAGACATAGGGGATCCTCGAATGACGAAAGACGAATGATGGGGTTCACTCATGATGAGTGATGGAGGGGGTGGGGTCAATGACGGAGGGGTGAGGGGTAAGGGGGAGGGGCGATTTCCAATTGATTGGGCGGGGGCTTGACGCGGGTGGGGAGGACGGTAGGCTTTTGGTTCTGGAGTTTTGGAAGGCGCTGATGACGGCTGAGCAACTGACGACGTACTTGCAGGAGGAGATACCGCTGACGCGCGCGATGGGGCTGGAGGTGGCGGTGATTGATGGGAAGGGGGTGCGGGTGCGGGCGCCGCTGGGGCCGAACATCAATCATCAGGACACGGCGTTTGGGGGATCGATTGCGATTGTGGGGATATTGGCGGGTTGGTCGATGCTGCATGTGTTGTTGAAGGAGGCGGGGGTGGAGGGGCGGATCGTGATACAGCAGTCGGATTTGAATTATCAGCGGCCGATCACGGAGGCGCTGGAGGCGATTTGCGAGAGGCCGACGGGGGCGACGTGGGATTTATTTTTGGAGACGTTGCAGCGGGGTGGGATGGCGCGGCTGCCGTTGCGTTCGGAGTTGTATTGCAAGGGGAAGATCGCGGCGACGCATGATGGGTTGTATGTGGCGAGCGTGGGGTGAGGGGGTGAGGGATGGCGTGATTTTTTTTTAGACGGTGAGGAGGGCGGCGATTTTGGCGGCGCAGATGAAGTCGGATTGGGTGAGGCCGGCGGCGGAGTGGGTGGAGTATTTCAGGGCGACGGTGTTGTAGGTGAGGGCGATGTCGGGGTGATGGTCTTCGCCGTGGGAGATCCAGGCGGTGGCGTGGACGAAGGCGAGGGATTCGTGGTAGTTGCGGAAGTTGAAGGTGCGGGTGAGGGCGGCGGATTTGATTTTCCAGCCGGGGACGAGGGGGAGGAGGGATTTGATTTGGGAGGGCGAGAGCTTTTTGGCTTTGGCGTCGCAGTGCTGGGAGAGGAGTGGGTTCATGGGGGGCTCCTTGGTTGGGGTGAGGGTGATGGGTAATGGTAGCGTGGGGTGACGATAAAGGGCCACAAAAGACACAAAAGGCACGAAATTTTGGGTTATTTTTTGGAGGCGTGGGGTTATTGGGATGGGGGATTTTGGGGGTTGCGTGGTGCGGGGTCACGGTTTACTGTGCGCGGGGGGAGTTTTTGGGTTTTGGTTTTTTTCAATTAGGAATTGGTTATGCCATTTGTTCGTCCAGCGGATATTCGGGATTTGGGGGTGTTGCAGGAGTTTGATCAGTTTAATTGTGTGACGGCGGAGGTGCTGGCGTCGGGGAGTTGTATTGTGGCGGGGTTTGAGGATGAGGTGCTGGCATATGCGACGGTGACGCGAAATTTTTTTAATCGGCGGTTTGTGGAATTTTTGTTTGTGCATCCGGATCATCGGCGAAAGGGGGTGGCGGATGTGCTGCTGGAGTTTGCGGAGCGGCAGGTGCCGGGGGAGGCGTTGTGGATATCGATTGCGTTGGGAAATTTTCCGGTGCAGTCGCTGTTGCATCGGCGGGGGTATAAGCATTCGGGGGTGGTGAATGATTTGTCGGTAATACCGGAGTTGATTTATCACAAGCCGGCGGTGGGGGGGTGAGGGAAGGGCGCGGGGGAAATGTTTGGTGGGGGGTTGGGCGCGGGGAGTGGGTTTGATACAATTTTCGGTTGCCCTGCTGCGAGCTGGGCGGAGCGAAGTGAGTAGTGATTTCACGCGGAAGGAATGTCGCATGGCGATTTCGGATACGATCAAGAAGGGCGCTACGAAGGCACCGCATCGGTCATTGTTGCGGGCGACGGGGGTGATTCAGGAGGATGCGGATTGGGATAAGCCGTTCATCGCGGTGTGCAATTCGTTTGTGCAGATCATACCGGGGCATGCGCATCTGGATGTGGTGGGGGTGAAGGTGCGGAAGGCGATTCGTGCGGCGGGCGGGGTGCCGTTTGAGTTTAACACGATTGGGGTGGATGACGGGATAGCGATGGGGCACACGGGGATGAAGTATTCATTGGCGAGCCGGGAGTTGATCGCAGATTGCGTGGAGACGATGCTGCGGGCGCATTGTTTTGACGGAGTGGTGTGCATACCGAATTGTGACAAGATTGTGCCGGGGATGATGATGGCGGCGGCGCGGGTGAATATACCGGCGGTGTTTGTGAGTGGTGGGCCGATGAAGGCGGGGAAGAATCCGGTGACGGGTGAGGCGAGCGATTTGGCGACGGTGTTTGAGGCGGTGGGGCAGTTGTCGGCGGGGAAGATCACGCTGGGGCAATTGACGCAGATTGAGGAGTCGGCGTGTCCGACGTGCGGGAGTTGCAGCGGGATGTTTACGGCGAACAGCATGAACTGTTTGTGCGAGGCGTTGGGGCTGGCGTTGCCGGGGAACGGGTCGATATTGGCAACGGATGGGGCGCGGGATCGGTTGTTTGAAGCGGCGGGGAAGGCGATAGTCAATTTGGTGGCGAAGAATATCCGGCCGTCGGATATTTTGACGCGTGAGGCGTTTGAGAATGCGATCGCGTTGGACATGGCGATGGGGGGATCGTCGAACACGATTTTGCATACGCTGGCGATTGCGATAGAGGCGGGGGTGCCGTTTGGGATTGAGCATTTGAACGAGGTGGCGGCGCGGGTGCCGCACGTGTGCAAGGTGGCACCGAGCGGGAAGTATCACATGGAGGATGTGGACCGGGCGGGGGGGATTTCGGCGATTTTGAAGACGATTGCGAAAAAGCCAGGGACGTTGTATTTGAATCAGATTACGGTGACGGGGAAGACGCTGGGGGAGAATATTGCTTCGGCGGAGGTGAAGGATCACGATGTGATACGGGAGGTGGAGAATGCGCATTCGCAGCAGGGTGGGTTGGCGATATTGTTTGGGAATTTGGCGCCGCGCGGGGCGGTAATCAAGACGGCGGGGGTGACGCCGGCGATGATGAAGTTTACGGGGCCGGCGAATATTTTTGAGTCGCAGGAATCGGCGTATGAGGGGATTTTGGGCGGGAAGGTGAAGGCGGGGGACGTGGTGGTGATTCGGTACGAAGGGCCACGGGGCGGGCCGGGGATGCAGGAGATGCTGGCGCCGACGAGTGCGATTGCGGGGCAAGGGTTGGGGGAATCGGTGGCGTTGATAACGGATGGTCGATTCAGCGGGGCGACGAAGGGGGGGTGCATCGGGCATATTTCGCCGGAGGCGGCGGCGGGCGGGCCGATCGGGCTGCTGGTGCAGGGGGACATGATCGAGATTGATATTCCGGCGCGGAAGTTGAACGTGCTGGTGAGTGATACGGAGTTGGCGAAGCGGAAGACGACGTGGAAGCCGCACCCGGCGAAGATCACGTATGGATATTTGGCGCGTTATGCGGCGCAGGTGACGAGTGCGGACACGGGGGCGGTTTTGCGTACGCCGGAGTTGTGAGAGCCGCCGAGAGTTGACGTGGAATCTGATTACCGATTGATGGGCCAATTGAGGAGCCGATTGTGGAACTGACTTGCGGGAATCATACGTACTTGTGGCAGGGGGATTGGGCGAAGTTGCCGGGCGGGGTGAAGCTGGGGTACACGCACGGGGTGGTGGAGGATCGGCGGGGGAATATTTACATTGCGAATCAAAGCAAGGATGCGATTGTGGTGTTCGATGCGGCGGGGAATCTGATGAAGTCATGGGGCGAGGAATATGCATCGGGGGCGCACGGGCTGACGCTGGCGAATGAGAACGGGGCGGAGTTTTTGTATTTGGCGAACACGTCGCAGGCGGAGGTGGTGAAGACGAAGCTGGATGGGACGGTGGTGTGGAAGATGGGGGTACCGGCGCGAGGGGATATTTACGGTGGGGACAAGAAATTTTGTCCGACGGAGACGGCGGTGGGGCTGGACGGGCGGGTGTACGTGGCGGATGGATATGGTCAGCCGTGGGTGCATATTTGTACGGCAGAGGGGAAGTATGTTTCATCGTTTGGCGGGGCGGGCGAGGCGGCGGGGAAATTGCGGGAGCCGCATGGGGTGAGCATTGATGCGCGGGGAACGACGGCGTATGTGCAGGTGACGAACCGGGCGAATCGGCGGATCGATAATTTTACGTTGGAAGGGGAATTTGTGGGGACGGCGATAGGGTCGTCGGAGCTGCGTTATCCGTGTACGACGGTGCATCAGGGGAAGGATCTGTATGTGCCGGACTTGTTTTGCCGACTGAGTATTTTTGATCAGGACAATGTGCTGGTGGGGCATTTGGGGGATTACATTGAGGGGGCGGAGTTGACATCGTGGGGGCAGTTTAAGACGGGGGAGTTTGCGGATCTGGCGGGGTATCCGAATCTGCCGCACGAGAAGCGGAAGGTTGGGAAGTTCAGTTCGCCGCACGGGATGCATGTGGACCCGGCGGGGAATATTTACGTGGTGGAATGGATAGAGGATGGGCGGGTGACGCGATTGCAGCGGATGCGGTGAAGGGGAATGGCCACGGGCGGACGGCTAGTCTTTGAGTATCCAGATGCGAGTGAGGAAGATTTCGTGGCCGGTGACGATGCCTTTGTAGCCGATGGTGGTGCCGGGGCGGGGGGCGTAGTCTGAGAGGACGGAGTTTCCGCGGTAGAAGATGGTGTATTGGGTCCAGTAAGCGCGACGTGGACCGTCGGGAGTTTGGAGGCGGGCTTCCCAAAGGGGCGCATTGACGGAGAGGATGGTGGCGGTGCCGTCGGAGGCGCTGATGCCCGGGGAGGGTGATGGCGCTTTGCGACAGGCGGGGAGGAGGAGTGGGAGGGCGAGCAGGAGGAGGGTGGCGGTGAAGGTGGAACGCGACGTGGGGATGCGCATGGGGGGCCTCCGGAAAATCAGAAGGAGCGAGGGTGATGTAATGAGTATACCGTGAGAGCGGCGGCTTTCGTTGGGGAGGGCACTCGCCTATCATCTGAGGAGTGAGCGCCGCGGAATTGGCTGCGGGTGGTTGCTTCGCCGGGTTGGGCATTTTCGGTGAATTTGCAAGGAAATCGGTTGCATGAGTCACGCGGTTAAAGTTACGGGTTTGAAGAAGTCGTACCGGCAGGGGGAGAGCGAGGTGGAGGCCTTGCGGGGGGTGGATTTGGCGATTGAGCAGGGGGAGTTTGTGGCGATCATGGGGACGTCGGGGTCGGGGAAGTCGACACTGTTGCATTTGTGTGCGGCGCTGGATCGGCCGGATGCGGGATCGATTGAGGTGGCGGGGCAGAAGTTGGAGACGTTGAACGAGCGGGAGTTGACGCAATTTCGGCGGCGGAAGATCGGGGTGGTGTTTCAGCAGTTTAATTTGATACCGACGTTGTCGGGATTTGAGAATGTGGCGTTGCCGGCGCAGTTGGATGGATCGGAGTCGGCGGCGACGACGGCGCGGATACGGGAGTTGCTGGCGATACTGAAGGTGGATCATCGGTCGGAGCATCGACCGGATGCGCTATCGGGGGGGGAGCAGCAGCGATTTGCGATTGCGCGGGCGCTGGTGATGCAGCCGCAGGTGTTGTTTGCGGATGAGCCGACGGGGAATCTGGACAGCCATTCGGCGGGGCAATTTTGGGGGTTGCTGGAGACGGCGGCGCGGGCGACGCAGACGACGATTGTGATGGTGACGCATGAGCCGACGGCGGCGCAACAGGCGAATCGGGTGGTGGTATTGCGTGATGGTTTAGTGTCGGGGGAGTTCAATGCGCGGCAGTTTGAGGATGCGGGAGAGCTGGCGGCGCACTATCAAACGATGGTGCGGTGAAGGGAGACGGACATGGCGATAGCGTTGCGATTGGCGATGCGACAGTGGAAGGCGCGGCCGTTGCGTCCGGTGTTGTGTTCGCTGGCGATAGCGGCGGCGGTGGCGTTGATCATCAGTGTGGGTGCGGCATTTGATTCGCTGATGTATTCGATGCGGTCATCGATTGGCCAGATGCTGGGGGTGGCGGAGATTCATATTCGGCCGACGCAGCGGAGGACGGGGGCGGTGATACCGGCGGAGATGATCGCGGGGTTGGAGAAGCGTCCGGAGATTGAGATGGTGTCGGGGCGGATACGGAATTTTTCAGTATTGACGAAGGGGGAGGAGCATCGGTGGTTTGACACGATGGGGATTGATCCGGTGCAGGACGAGCAGTTGCGGCCGAAGCTGATGGCGTCGGGAGTGCCGTTGAGCGGGAAGCCGGACGAGATCATGATAGACGCGACGGTGGCGGAGTTGATGCAGTTGCATTTGGGGGAGGCGGCGGAGTTCAGCACGGATGGCGGGGAGTGCCGGGAGGTGCGGGTGGTGGGGATCATCAAGCGGCCGACGATTGAGCTTTTGAGCAAGCCGATGGTGTTTGTGCCGATCAAGTCATTGGCGGCGGATTTGAAAGTATCGCTGGAGTTTAGTACGGCGGATGTGAAGCTGCGGGGCGTGGAGGATATAGACGGGTACGTGAAGAAATTGCAGAAGGAGTTGGGGGCGACGATGCAGGTGGATGCGGGGCTGGGGAGCAAGGCACGGCTGGGGGATGAGACGAAGACGATCCAGATGGGGTTGAGTTTGCTGTCGGTGATTTCGGGGATTTGCGCGGCGCTAATCATCGGGACGACGCTGTCGGTGGGGGTGCAGGAGCGGGTGCGGCAGTTTGGGCAGTTGCGGTGCATCGGGGCGTCGCGGAAACAGTTGGCGATGTTGCTGGCGGCGGATGCGTTTTTGCTGCTGATGGCGGGGATGGTGGTGGGGATGTTGCTGGGTGTGGTGTTGTCGCTGGTGGTGGTGAAGATGCTGCCGCAGTTTTTCATTGGGTACAAGATTTCGGGATTGTCGCTGCTGATGGGGTTGTTGAACGGGTGCCTGTCGACGGTGGCGGGATCGCTGATACCGATGTGGCAGGTAATGCGGGTGACGCCGATGGCGGCGGTCACGAACAGCGGGCAGCGGGCGGGGGCGGGGGGGGTGCGGCGCGCGGCGATGATCGGGCTGGTGTGCATCGGGGCGCAGTTGCTGCTGTGGTTTTTGGTGCCAAGCCGGGAGGTGCGGTTCCAGGCGTATCTGTACGTGGGATTGCCGATGATTTTTGTGGGGTACACGCTGTTGGGACCGGGGGTACTGGTATTGTTGGAGCGGGTTGGGGCACCGGTGCTGGGGACATTGTTGGGGGTGAAGCCGGCGTTGTTGAGGAGCGCGTGGTCGCGGACGCCGTGGCGGGCGGGGGCGATGATTGCGGCGTTGATGATCGGGGTGGCGTTGTTGGTGGCGGTGCGTGGTCGGGGGGAGAGCATCATGAAGAGTTGGGTATTTCCGACGCGTTTTCCGGATATTTTTGCATACAGCGTGACGGCGATAACGCCGAAGCGGGTGGAAGCGATGCGGGGCAAGTATCCGCAGGTTACGGAGGTGACGTCGCTGGCGGCATTTCCGGTGGCGATGCCGAACGGGGTATTCGACGTGGGGAAGATGATGGCGAAATCGAGCACGACGTTTGTGGCGATAGATCCGGGGGCGTTCAGCACGATGCTGGAGCTGGACTTTGTGCAGGGGGATCCGAAGACGGCGGTGGCGCAACTGGCGAGAGGGGGTCATATATTTGTGGCGCGGGAGTTTCAGGTGGCGCGGAACCTGGGGGTGGGCGACAAGATTGCGTTTACGGGGTCGGACGGGAAGCCGGTGCAATTTACGATTGCGGCGGTGGTGACGGCGAACGGGGTGGACATGGTCAAGAGTTATTTTGACATGCGATCGGCGTTTGCGGATCAGTCGGTGAGCAGCGTGCTGGGGTCGATTGCGGATGCGCAGAAACACTTCAAGCTGCGGGACGTGAATTTGATGCTGATGAACATTGACGCGGGAGGGCATAGCCCCGAGGCGATGAAGGCATTTCGGGATGATCTTTCGCGCGATGGGGTTCAGTCGGCATCGTCGGTGGAAATGAAGACGAGCCTGCGGGATTTGATCTGGAAGATTGTGGATACGATGAGTTTGATTGCGGTGGGGGCGCTGGCGGTGGCTTCGCTGGGGGTGGCGAATATGGTGATCGCGTCGGTGCATGCGCGGCGGTATGAGTTTGGGGTATTGCGGGCGATTGGGGCGGGGCGGTGGCAGTTGATACGGCTGGTGCTGGCGGAGGTGACGCTGATCAGCGTGGTGGCGGGGGTGCTGGGGGCGCTGGCGGGACTGCATTTTACTTACATGGGGACGCGGGTGGATCGGCTGTTGATCGGATTTCCGACGGAGTTTCTGGATACCGACCCAGCGGGACGGTGGGTGGCGGCGCTGATTTACCTGGGGCTGGGGGCGGCGGTGACGACGGCGCTGGCGTGGGCGGCGGCGATCATTCCGGCGGTGCGGGGTGCGTATGCGGCGCAGCGGGCGCTGCTGGCGGGCGGGCGGGGGT
>JBBRWV010000130.1:0-9729 GCA_038248985.1 Phycisphaerae bacterium | reverse complement strand
TTGATTTCGCCAGGGGCACGCGGGAGAATAGGGGGTGCGGGGGTTTGGGGGGCGGGGGAAGTTTGGGAAAGTGTTGAGCGAACACATCGTGTCTCCGACCGGAGCACCGACGCCGCTGGGCATGGTCTTTCAATCGTTGCCATCGCATTTCCTGAGTTTGCAGAGGCCCGGGGACCGTCCTCGGGTGACCCAAGGGCAATATATCCATGACCTGGCCTTTTGCAAAGCCAAGTTGGAGCGTGTCGGCGGGTGGTCGCGGGCGGCCGGCGTTAGTCCCAGGGCATTTGGAGTTGATCGGCTTGCTGTTCGCGGCGGAGGTGTTCGAGGAAGTCGGGGTCGATTTCCGGGGAGATGCCGCTGGCGGGGTGGGACCGAACTGCCCTGGGTGGCGGTGAGGGCGGCGGCCGGGGCGGGGGACGGGGCTGGGGCGGGTTCCAGAGGCCGCAGTGCTCAAGTATCTTCCGGATCACGTCACCCTGGCGCCCCCCCCCGGCTTCGATGAAGGCGATGATTTTCATGGTGCTGCCGCACTTGGGGCATAGGAGGGGATCGCCCCCCCCGCCTGGTAGATGCGTTTGATGAGCATGGCCGAGCATCTGCGGACGGAACTCTGCACCTACGCTCTGCACATGGCGATTCAGACCCGAAAGCCCTCCGCCGGGCTGGTGCACCACTCCGACCGGGGCTGCCAGTATGCCAGCGCCGAGTACCAGCAGCAGTTGCCTCTGCGAGGGATCACCTGCTCGATGAGCCGCGTGGGCAACTGCTACGACAACGCGGTGAGGGAAAGCTTCTGGGGAACCTTGAAAACCGAGCATGTCTACCGGCGCAAGTTCACCACCCGGGAGGCAGCCAAGACCTCGATCTTCTTGTGGATCGAAGGATGGTACAATCGCCGAAGGCGTCATTCGGCGTTAGGCTATGTGAGCCCCGCAGCCTTCGAGGCCGGCCTGAACTGACGCACCACGACGCGCCCACTATCCGTGGGGAAGATCACCTTCCGCCACCCCGCCCCCCGTGGTACGCTATACTTCAATAGCGTGACTCACCCACCCCTTTTCTGAAAACGGAGCTCCCGCATGAAACGCCCCCTCCTCACCTCACTGCTCGCCGCCGGTCTCCTCTCCCTCACCGCCTTGGCCCACGCCGATTCCTTCATCAATGACGGAATCAAATACTCTGACGCCCGCATCGTCGGCCTCAAAGATGGCCACCTCAACGCCATCGTGGGCAACAATGAACGCCAATACCCCCTCCTGAAGATCGAGCTCATTGCCATTACCAATAATGCCAATAATGCCAAGTTCACCGATGCCGAAGCCGCCCGTTCCGATTCCAAAAAAGCCGTCGCCCTCTACAACGAGGCTCTCCGCCTCGCCAATGGCAAAGAAATGAAGCTCCTCATCCAGGCCCGCCTCATCGCCCCCCTCGATGCCGAAGGCAAATGGTCCGACGCCGTCTCCACCTTCCTCGATGTCTACGCCGCCGCCCCCACCGATGCCGCCTGGGAACTCCGTCCCAAGAATCTCCCCGCCGCTAAATCCACCCTCCTCGATGACTCCGTTAAGAAAATCACCGCCCGCATCAACACCTTCAAAGACACCACCGCACAACGCAACCTCAAAATCCTCCTCCTCGACATCTACACCAAAAACAGCGACCCCAAAGCCGCCGCCCTCGCCAAAGAACTCGGCCTTGGAACCCCCGAACTTCCCACCACCACCGCCAACACCGCCACCGTCGCCGTAACCCCCAACGCCGGTGCCGATCTCGCCGCCGCCGAAGCCGCCTACAACGCCAAAAAATATGATGACGCCATCAAGTCCGCCGATGCCGCCCTCGAAACCGCCACCGGCGACGCCGCCATCAAACTCTACAACCTCAAGGCCGGCAGCTATCTCGCCCAGGACAAACTCGAAGAAGCCGCTCTCTCCTACCTGCGCATCACCGTCCATTACTCCACCACCACCGCCGCCCCCACCGCCCTCTTGCAGGCCGCCGACATCGAGAAAAAACTCAAGCACGATGATGCCGCCAAACGCCTCTACAAAGAAATCGTCGAAAAATATCCCAGCTCCCCCGCCGCCCTCCAGGCCCGCAAACACCTCTAGCCCCACCGCCGCTCCACTCATTCCCCGTCACCTCGTATTGATCGTTGGAAAAAATGATCCGCCGCTACCTCGTCCCCTTCAAAGCCCATCGCCTCCCCCACGTCCTGACTGACGCCCTCGTCATCGGCGGTGGCGTCGCTGGCCTCCGCTCCGCCCTCGAAGTAGCACGCCACGGCACCCGCGGCGGTGACGTCCTCCTCGTCACCAAAAACCACCTCCGCGAATCCAACACCTTCTACGCCCAGGGCGGTATCGCCACCGTCATCAAACAGGAAGACTCCTTCGACTCCCACATCGCCGACACCCTCAAAGCCGGCTGCGGCCTCTGCAATCCCGCCGCCGTCGAAACCGTCGTCCGCGACGCCCCCGCACGCATCCAGGAACTCGTCGACTGGGGTGCCAACTTCGACCGCGAACTCGACGGCGCACTCTCCATCACCCGCGAAGGCGGTCACTCCTACGCCCGCATCGTCCACGCCCTCGGCGACGCCACCGGCAAAGAACTCGCCAACTGCCTCGCCGCCAAAGTCCGCGCTAACCCCAACATCCAGATCCTCGAACACACCTTCGTCCTCGACCTCGTCACTGTCGACGGCGGCTGCATCGGCGCCATCGCCTGGCAAGCAGACCGCGGCTACTTCATGATCCTCGCCCGCCAAACCCTCCTCGCCTCCGGCGGCGCCGGCATGCTCTACCGCGAAACCACCAACCCCCACGTAGCCTCCGCCGACGGCCACGCCATGGCCTACCGCGCCGGCGCTACCCTCCGCAACATAGAAATGGTCCAGTTCCATCCCACCACCATCTACATCGCCGGCGCCACCCGCGCCCTCGTCTCCGAAGCCGTCCGCGGCGAAGGTGCCACCCTCATCGACAAAAACGGCTACCGCTTCATGCCCGATTACCACCCCTCCGCCGAGCTCGCACCCCGCGATGTCGTCTCCCGCGCCATCCTCGCGCAAATGGCCAAAACTAAATTCACTCACGTCTTCCTCGACGCCCGACACATGTCCGAAGCCGCCTTCCGCGACCGCTTCCCCGGCATCTACCGAATGTGCATCTCCTTCGAAATCAACCCCGCCACTCAGCCCATCCCCGTCCACCCCTCCTGCCATTACATGGTCGGCGGTGTCATCACCGACCTCCTCGGCCGCACCAACATTCAAAACCTCTATGCCATCGGCGAAGCCTCCTACACCGGCCTCCACGGTGCCAACCGCCTCGGCTCCAACTCCCTCATCGAAGCCATGGTCTTCGGCAAACGCGCCGGCGAAGACGCCGCCCTACGCATCGCCCAAGAATCCGAAGACCTCATCCCCCCGCGCCTCACCGCCGAAATCGACCAATCCACCCGCACCGAACTCGACACCGCCGACGTCCGCTCCTCCCTCCGCGCCCTCATGTGGCGCAACGTCGGCATCGAACGCCACGGACCCCACCTCGCCGAAGCCCACGAAATCATCGCCTTCTGGTCCCGCTACGTCCTCGACAAAACCTTCGACGGCCCCCCCGGCTGGGAACTGCAAAATATGCTCCTCGTCGCCTCCCTCATCGCCAAGGCCGCCCTCACCCGCGAAGAAACCCGCGGCGTTCACTACCGCACCGACTTCCCCGAGCGCCGCGACCCCCTCTGGCAAAAACACCTCGACTTCAACGCCTCCCTCCCCGAACCCACCCTCGCCCCCGTATAGCGCTCGCGGTTTAACCTTCAGGTTGCGTCATCGTCGTTTGCGATGCGGCCATCCCGCCCGCACCGTCCCCCGTGTTGCGGACATCCTGCCGCAGTTCTATGTCAATATACCCCATTATTTTTGTTGAAAATAAACAAAAAACGACATGGCCAACAATTTCCCACACCGTCCCAACAAAAACACCACCGCAACGGCGGTGGTGTTTTCTTCTATCCCTGAAATTCACCGTCATCATCGGAGTGAAGTTGCATCCCCCCATCTTTCGCCACACTTTTGCGCATCAGTTTCTCGCCGACACAAATGATCTGGTGAGTTTGGCACAGATCGGAGGGTGGGAGTCGATGCAGACGGTGGCTCGGTATACCCAGCGCACCGGTGAGCAACTGGCTGTTGCAGCGGCGAAGCTGACCTATTAACCGTGTTTACTATGTCCCATTTATTAGGAGAGCAAAATGAGTAGCTACTTCAATGTCAAAACGTTCAGGATCAGCTTTGTCACACCGGACGGGAAGCAGCATTGGGAGTACGTTCAAGCGTTCAGTTCCTCGGAGGCGATCAGGATCGCAACGCAGGGCTATCCCGGTGCTGGCGCAATCACGTGGGAGGAGGTCTCCGGGTAAGCCTTTGGATGCGGCCGTTGCCTGCTGGCCACAAGGTAGGATTGGGGGGCAGCGCGCCGAGAAGGTATCTTAATGGCTCCGCGCCACGAAACTTGATTCATTGCCGAGTAGGATCGGGGGCAGCACCGTGGCTCCGTTGCAGCGGCGAGCAACGGGACAAGGTGCTCAAAACGATCAACGAGCCAGCAGCCCGCGACGTGAAGCAGGTGCAGGTCTTGCCGTGACTTACATTTGTCTCGCGCCACTGGTGGTTTCTTCTGGCCATAGAGATCGCAAAGCCAAAGGCTCGAAGTCCTATAACGTGGGTTGCTTGGACGCCTATTGCAATAGTTCGATTCGAGAGGTAGCATCCGGTGGCATGTCTGACTTGGGGGCAGAGAGCGAGCGACGATTTGCACATGTCGGCCAAACTCGTGGAAGGCTATAGAAGGAGCAACCATGTCGGCAGTCGTGGAAAAAATCTGCTGCGATTGTGGGCAGGATGTTTCGGCTCTGAAGCGGATCAAAGACGCCCAAGGGCACTATTATTGCCAGTCGTGCTGGGACCAGATCGCCAAGAGCTACGCCTCCAAGAAACAATTCTTGGCATCAGTGCCCGGCAAATCGTCCGTGGGACAAGCCCGGCCGAAGCCACCGGCGACGATAGCACCCGCAAGTCGAGCCGAACCATCCGAGCAGCCCACGGAGCTTGAGTTGGTTGCGATGCAGAGGAGTGCCCCGCCTGTTCGACGGCAGACAAACCCCGTCGCCGGTTCTGGTGCGGGTGAATCAGCCGACAAGACCACGCCATGTCCGTTCTGCGCCGAACCGATCAAGATCAAGGCGCTCAAATGCCGGTTTTGTGGGGCGACACTCGATGGAAATGGCAATCCCGCTCGGGTGGTTACCCTAACGCCGACAAGTATAACAAAGGCAGGAACTCAATCTTTGCGAAATGGCTTGTGGGCCATCGCCATCGGGATGGCGACGATCCTGTTTGTTACAGTCATTATTGTGGTGGTAATGCTCCGAAATCGCCACATCGACGCACCAACCGCCCAGCAGAATGTATCGGACGGGACAAACCAACCGTTTGGAGACACGCGAATCGAACAGGCGAGTTCGCTCCTCAAGGATGGATGGGCGATTGTTGGCGAGAATCCTACTGCCGCACTCGACTAATTTCAAAAGGCTGCCGCACTAGGAAACGCCCAAGCGATGCGGCAAATTGCATATATCTACGTGAACGGTCGAGGCGTTGCGCAGGATCATCGTGAGGCGGTCAGGTGGTTTCAGAAGGCGGCAACATTGGATGATGGGCCTTCCATGACTGCGATGGGAGCGGCGTACGAGGAAGGCGACGGTATCCAACAAGACGAATCTGAGGCGTTACGTTGGTATCGCCGTGCCCATGATGCGAAACAATACGACGCTACATGCTTGCTTGCCGCCTTATACTTGGAAGGGCGAGGCACAGCGAAGGACTGGGCTTCCCCACGAATGGTGGGCGCGCGGGACGGACAGCATAATGCTGTTGAAAGGAGTCCCAAATGGCAAGACGATCCAGACGGAAGTTTACGCGGGAGTTCAAGATCTCGGCGGTGGCGTTGGTGAATCAGAAGGGGTACAGCCCCGGGCAGGCAGCCAAGAGCCTGGGTATCGATCCCAACTGCCTGCGGGGTTGGATTGACAAGTTTGGTGCTGAGCCGGGCATGGCACCCAGCGGCGAGGGAGCCGTTTCGGCGGAGTTGCGGCGGCTGCGGGCGGAGAACGCCCGGCTGCTGATGGAACGCGACATTTCAAAAAAAGCGGCCGCGTTCTTTGCCAGGGAGCCGATGTGAAGTACGCTTTCATCCAATCCGACTTGTCGATGTACAGCGTGACGAACTGCTGCAGTGTGCTGGAGGTCAGCCGCGCGGGGTACTACGCCTGGCGGAGTCGCCCTGCCAGCCAGAGGGAGCAGCGGCGGGAGGAACTGGCCGCGAAGATCAAGGCCGTGCATGAGGACAACCGCCGTGTGTATGGCAGCCCGCGGGTCTATGAGGCGTTGAAGGCCGAGGGTGAAAAGGTGTGCGAGAACACCGTGGCCAAGGTCATGAAAGAGCGGCAGATCAAGGCCAAAATCAAGCGGAAGTATGTGCCGTCCACCACCGATTCCAACCATGAACAGCCGGTGGCCAAGAACCTTCTGGACCGCCAGTTCACCGCCGAGATGCCCAATCAGAAGTGGGTGGTGGACATCACCTACATCCCCACCCGGGAGGGGTGGCTGTATCTGGCGGGCGTGATGGATCTATGTTCGCGGATGATCGTCGGCTGCTCGATGGATGATCACATGAAGACAAACTTGGTCAGCGATGCCCTGGCGATGGCCCTGGCCCGCCGGCAGCCGGGTGCGGGCCTCATGCATCACCGTGACCGCGGCGTGCAGTATGCCAGCGAGGACTACCGGCAAACGCTCAAGTCCAACCGGATCACACCCAGTATGAGCCGCAAGGGCGACTGCTGGGACAACGCCTGCGCTGAGAGCTTTTGGGCCACGCTCAAGACCGAGCTGGTGCATCATGAGAATTATGCGACGCGGGATCAGGCCCGGCAGTCGATCTTCGAATACATCGAGGTGTTTTACAATCGCAAAAGGTTGCACAGTGCGCTAGGCTACAAGAGTCCCGAAGCGTTCGAGACCGGCCTGAATTAATCATTCCCGCGCGCCCACCATTCGTGGGGAAGCCCAGTATAGGGGTATTAAATTCCGTCCTATCGTCGTTTCTTTTGCGTTTTCGTCCCCCAACAAGGAGGGACAAAAAAGAATTGATTTAATTGCATTTTTAATCGCTTGTTATTAAATCAAACCGCAAGGCGGTTTGATTATTCCTCACTCATCCACCGTCACAAATGTGACAGTGGATAGACTTCCATCCGCTTCCATCCGTCGCCTTGCCGTGGAGGCGGTTCTATAACACCCTCAATAAAATCAAACCGCCAATTTTGCGGCAGGCAATCGAACCGACATTAAATCTGGGTTGTACCTCTGGGATGGGTTATCGCCATTGTTGTCCATCGCCGCAATTCACCCTCGCTTAAATTTGGCGGTGCATAGGGGTGGGTGTCGTTGCGGGTCACTGGTGTCGTTTGCAGCCTCACTGGTGTCTGGTAGGGGTGGGTGTCGTTGTCCCTTCCATCCGCTTCTGATGTGGCTTCGCCATTGGTCGCTTCAACCGGAATGGGAGCGGTTATTGATTGAATGCAAACGGTACTCTTTTTCATAAGTACATCCAAATTCTCTTCAACCTTTTTACGACTTTTGTTGTATATAGTTAATCGCCTCGTTCCACGATCCACATTGGCGGGTAACTTGCAATGATTTCTGGTCATTAAAAGCATCTCCTCATCGGACAAAATCGAACCGACAATTTCCCCCAATTCCGATTCCATCTCAGAGGTAACTCGTTCTGAATATATTCTGTGGGCTTCGTCCAAATAATGCTGCCAATTTCTGCGATGGACGTGTGGGTCATGGCAAGCCAACCCAAAGGCGGCAGCGTCTCGGCTCAATTTGATGTTCAATTTCGCCAACCCCCCGTTGTAAAATCCCTTGCTCCCACCGCTTAAACGCAATTTGAAAGTGTGTGAAAATAATTTTCTACTTCTTTTTTCTGCGGTATCACCGGAGATATATTTGGCGTAGGCGTTTATGCCGCGAAGTGGTGCAAAATAAAAATCGGCGTCGGCATAATGCTTCCCCATTGCTTCTACCCATAATTTTCTGATCTTGTTTTTATCCATTTCGGTCTGCGATATTAGGACGGCGTGAATATGTAAAGTCGGTTCACCCTCAACAATGTAACGCCAAATAATTTTCTGCTCGTTTAGGCTGCGATTGAATGTTTTAATGATGTTGGTGATCGTTTTGGGGTCGGTGATTTTCCCTAAACCGACATTGCAGCATCGAACAAAATATCCATCTTTTCTGGCTAGCCGCAGCCTATGCGATAAACACAGTCGCTCCCGCCTCGACCATTTATTTCGGCTTTCAATGGAACATCTCGGGTCGCAACACTTGTGCATATGGTTGCATTTTGTTGACCAACAAGTCGCTAAATAACGATTTTGAACACTATTATACATTGACGCTTTTTTATTTAGCCGGAACGCTTGAACACCGTCCCGGCTTTTTTCATTTACCTCAAAAAAATGACCCGATGAACGGCGGTGCAAGCACACATTCAACGGGTCACGAAGACTCTGTAATCATCACACCCCTGCACGGCGCTCACAATTAAATAGTGCCGAGAAAACAAATTCCTAGAAAAAAATCCTAATAATCGAAATCCACGGGGGATGTAACCGCTGCGCGGTTACTCCCCCTTGTCCTAACCCTCCCAACAAAAAAAGGGACGGTTAATAACCGTCCCTTTGTGTTACTCCCCCTTGTCCAACATTATGCCGCCGTCATCCCGATTAAATTGGAATTGACTAAACACGCCTCCGCACACGCATCTCTGAACGTCCACCCGGTTCCCTCCCCATCCCCCTTCATTCTTGCCAAAATATGATCTCCGATAGCAGCGAGGTCTGCGGTCAATCCCGCAATTGCTCCCGATATTCCATCAGATTCGATTGTTTTTTTATCAGAAATAACCGCAAACAATCGACGGTTCCCGTCTATTAAATGCACTAGGCATACGGCTAGTCGGCGATGTAAACCGTCGGCGGCGGTGTGCAACTCTATTTTTTTAACCACACCGGCAATTGCGGCACGCACTCGGCATCGCATCTCCACCCGTTCGGACTCACTCGCCGTCGCCAGCGTGCTGACAATTTCGGCGATGTTTTTCGTTGTATATTGTGGTGCGAATTGCTACGAGCGTTCAATCTGTAGGGATTTTTCCAGTGCATTTTTGTCGAGGTTCGCACGTCTCAACGGGAAGCATCTTGACGTGGCTCAGGTTGAAATTGAAGATGTGGTTCGTCGAACGCACACGTTCAATGAATGCGTCCAAATTTTCGCCGCTCGCCATAGCCGACTGTAATTTTGAAATATCCGATATTTTTTTGTTTAACCTCACCTGAATTTCATCCGCTTCGTTGGTTTGTTGGGTTTTTTCAAGTGTAATGTCCCGCACCCATCGCAAAAATTGGTGCTCAAATGCTGGATATGGAAACGACAGCGACGCCTCTACTCCCTTAGCTCGACTTTTGCCGTTTTTTCACCGGTTCGCATGGAATATTACGCATATCAAAAGATCGGACTCCTGCCGATGATCGCGGATAGATTACGTCCTGCGATTCGGAAAGGAGTCCGATAGGGGTTTGCCCAAGGCGGCG
>JBBRWV010000129.1:0-9765 GCA_038248985.1 Phycisphaerae bacterium | reverse complement strand
TGTGACAGAGGGATAGTTGGGATGCTCGGATTTCTTAATTGAATGACCACAGGCAAACAATAACGGAATAACACCAGCGATGAATAACAAACAATTTCGGTGAATCTTTTTCATATAGGATTCCCTAGACGTAAACTTTATGAAGACAATGAATAGTCGTTGGTCTTCCCCACGAACGGTGGGCGCGGCGTGGTGACTAATTGAGGCCGGCCTCGAACGCTTCGGGGCTCTGATAGCCTCACGTACTGTGCAATTGTTGGCGATTGTAAAACACCTCGATGTATTCAAAGATCGACGCGCGAGCCTCCACACACGTGCGGTAGTGTTCGTGATGACTATCGCGAGCCATGTTCTTCACGATAACGAGCAAATAGTCTGCGTTCAATCATGTGTTCTTTGCGGCGCGACGCGGTCGCCTTCGTCTCCCGGCTAAACTTGGAGGAGGGATGTCGAGGGTTCGTGTGAATCGACGGGGCCGAATGGGGGAGGCATTTTGGGCGGGGATGCGGGGTGACGCGGTCGCCTTCGTCTCCCGGCTAAACTTGGATTATGGTGTTGAGGTTCGTGGGAATCGAAGGGCTGAGTGGGGGAGGCATTTTGGACGACGACGATGACGGTGGCGGGCGGGAGGGCGACGCGACTGGGGGCGGGATGGCTGCATCACAGGGGGGTGCGAGGATTGGACGGGGGTTAGGCGGGGCGGGAGAGGCGGAGGGTTTGGAGGGTGAGGGTGAGGAGGGCGAGGAGGGTGCCGAGGGAGAGGGCGATCCAGGTGTGGGGGAGGAGGGTGTAGTTTTCGAAGCCGTAGGCTTTCATTTCGGAGAAGGAGGCGGCGAGGGGGTTGAGGATGAGGGCGCGTTGGGCGAATTCATGGGAGAAGGGTTGGCCTTCGCCGAGCCAGATGAGCATGGTGCCGGCGATGAGGGTGAGGAGGAGGGCGAAGGCGGCGGCGGTGGCGCCGGTGGATTTGGCGAAGAGGGAGCCAATGGCGGCGGAGGCGGAGATGGAGAAGACGGCGGTGAGGGCGAGGGTGATGAGGACGCGGAGGACGGCGGGGGTGAGGTCTTTTTCGATGAGGATGAGGACGGCGTAGGAGGGGAGGGTGGAGAGGAGGACGAGGCCGAGGACGAGGGAGACGGCGAGGAGTTTTCCGGAGAGGATGCGGTGGATGGGGAGGGGCGTGAGTTGGAGGAGGCGCCAGGTGCCGGACTCGCGTTCGGCGGGGATGAGGCCGGAGGCGAGGGCGGGTGAGAGGAGGACGATGACGGCGAACTGGAGGATGATGACGGCGCCGCCGAGGGAGGAGACGCCGGCGGAGATGGTGACGTTGGCGGCGGCGATCATGAGGGCGAGGGAGAGGAGGAGGCAGAAGCCGAGGAGTCGGGCGAGCCAGTGGGAGCGTCCGAGTTTGGAGGTGCGTAGTTCTTTGATGAGGACGGGGTTGGTGAAGTCGCCGATGAGTTTGCTGCGGCGGTGGGGGTCGAAGAACCAGAGGAAGAGGATGCGGCGGAAGGCGCGGACGCGGAAGGAGCGGTCTTCGGTCATTTGGCCTTTGGGTCGGGGGCGGTCGAGCATGGTTTGTTGGAGGCGGAGGATGGAGAGGGCGAGGAGGAGGAGGGAGGTGGCGGCGGCGAGGAGGAGGAAGCGTGCGGTGGGGGAGTTGGTGGTGAGGAGGCCGGTGCCGGAGAGGGAGTCTTGTCCGAGGAGGTTGGTGATAGCGGGGATGGGGGAGAGGTTGCGGAACCATTCGAGGGCGTTGGTGTATTCGGTGGGGATGAGGCCGCGGAGGAAGCGGTAGGGTGCGAGGGGCGCGAGGACGAGTGAGAGGACGAGGAAGTAGGTGAGGCGGATGGCGCCGTCGAGGGTTGGGGCGCGGGTGGAGATGTAGAGGCCGAGGGAGGCGAGTTGGAGAGCGAGGGCGGTGAGTACGAGGTAGAGGGGGAGGAGTTCGTGGAGGAAGTCGATGCCGCCCATGGCGTAGCAGGCGGCGGCGGCGGGGATGGAGAGAGCGAGGAGGAGGAGGGCGAAGACGAGTGAGCCGGCGAGTTTTCCGAGGAGGATGTCGAGGGGTGTGAGGGGTGCGTTGAGGAGGAGGGCGAGGGTGCCGGAGCGGCGTTCGCGGACGATGGAGACGGCGGGGAAGACGGGCATGAGGCAGACGATGGAGGCGAGGAGGCCGTAGGCGAAGAGTTGGAGGACCTGGCGGGCTTGCTGGCCGGAGATATCGACGAGTGCGTCATCGGGCCAGCGGAGGAGGACAAGGAGGGCGAGTGCGGCGGCGAGGATAATTTGCAGAGCGATGGCGCGGCGGGTGCGGAGGAGGGAGAGGAGTTCGCGGCGGATGATGGGGTTGGCGAGCATGGGGGCTTTCGTGGGACGAGGGTTCAGGGGACAGAGACGAGGGTTCAGGGGTCAGGTGTTGGCGGTGACGGTGAGGAAGGCGTCTTCGAGGTCTTGGATGACTTCGCGGAATTGGACGACGGGGATGTTGTGTTCGAGGAGTTTGCGGAGGGTGGCGGCGAGTGCGGCGTCGTCGAGGGTGGTGCTGATGCGGAGGGTGGATTCAGATTCGGAGAGGACGAATTCGGCGGAGGGTTCGAGGAGGGAGCGGAGGAGGGTTTGGGCGCGGGTGAGGGAGGGGATGTCGAGGGTGAGGAGTTCGAGGGTGCGGCGTTGGCGGAGGGCGCGCATGATTTGGTCGAGGGGGCCGAAGGCGCGGAGTTTTCCGCGGGTGATGATGGCGACGGTGGAGCAGATGCGTGCGAGTTCGGGGAGGATGTGGGAGGTGACGAGGACGGTTTTGCCGGCGGCGGCGAGGCGGAGGATGATTTCGCGCATTTCGACGCGGGCGAGGGGATCGAGGCCGTTGGCGGGTTCGTCGAGGATGAGGACCTGGGGTTCGTGGAGGAGTGTGCGGGCGAGGCCGATGCGTTGTTTCATGCCGTGGGAGAGGGCTTCGGTGTAGAGGTCGGCCATGTGTGTGGTGCCGGTGAGTTGGAGGGTTTGGTCGATTTTGGCGGCGCGGATTTTGCGGGGGATTTTGTAGGCGGCGGCGAAGAAATCGAGATACTCGCGGACGCGCATGTTGTCGTAACCGCCGAAGGTGTCGGGCATGTAGCCGATGAGGTTTTTGACTTTGCGGGCGTCTTTGGCGCAGTCGAAGCCGGCGATGGAGGCGGAGCCGGAGGTGGGTCGGACGAGGCCGACGAGGATTTTGATGGTGGTGGTTTTGCCGGCGCCGTTGGGGCCGATGAAGCCGAGGATTTCGCCGGGGTTGGCGTGGAGGGAGAGGTTGTCGAGGGCGACGAATTCTCCGTAGTGTTTGGAGAGGTTGCGGGTTTCGACGGCGGGCTGAGGCATAGGGAACCTGCTTATTTGTTGGGGTTGGTAGGGGATGGGGCGACGGTGCCCTGGGCGTGGAGTTCGGCGTGGAGGATGCCCCAGGTGCGGGTGCGGTCAGGGCCGAGGACATCGGAGATGCGGAGGATGAGGTCGATGCGGCCCTCGGCGTTGGGGGGGAAGGCGGCGATGGGGAGGATGATTTCGTTTTTGCCGCGGGGGGAATTGAAGCGGATGAGGAATTCGGCGGGGTTGCCGAGGCCGGTGAGCCATTCGCTCTTGAGGACGTCGTAGGGGGCGATGCCTTTGGGGCGATCAAAGGCGCGGTTGACTTCGAGGGCGATGAGGGCGGCGGGGATGGAGAGGGGTTGGCGGGGTTGGGCGGGGGAGATGGTGAGGGGGATGTTGATGATGCGGGCGGCGCGGTGAAGGGCGGTTTGGGAGGCGCGGATGTCGTCGAGGTCGAGGGGTGGGGGAGTGGATTGCGATTGCGAGAGGGCGAAGGCGGTGAGGGTGGATTCGGCGGAGGCGAGACGGAGTTGGCGGAGGGAGTTGTCGGTGAAGATGTGGAGGAGGTTGGAGGGGTTGGCGGCGGATTCAGAGGCGGCGGAGAGGGGGTTGTTCATGGGTTGATCGGCGAGGAGGAAGGTGTTGGAGGAGGTGAGAGAGGGGCGGATCCAGCCGAGGGGGGAGTAGAGGAGGAGTTGATCGAGGTTGGCAGAGGTTGGGGAGGGGAGGGAGAGGGTGCCTTCGAGGCCGCGGGAGGTGAAACGGGCGGAGATGAGGGGGGAGTCATGGAGGGGGGCGGCGGCGGCGAGGTTCATGCGGAGGACGGAGCCGGCGGGGAGGGGGAGGTTGCGCCATTCGGCGGAGAGGGTGTCGGTCCAGAGGAGGCGGAGGAGGGCACCGGCGGGGGGCGGGGTGGCGGGCCAGAGCATGGTGTTTTGGGCCATGCGGAGGCGTTGGGATTGGGCTTGTGCGGCGTAGATGTCGGCGACGCCGGAGAGGAGTTCGCGGTGGAGTTGCGGGGCGGGGGTGATGACGGCGGCGGAGGAGACGGCGGGTTGGATGCCGCTGCGGACGGTGGCACCAATGAGGACGAGGACGAGGCCGGTGAGGAGGGCGAGGAGTGGGGCGAGGGCGCTGGCCTGGGCGGTGCGATGGAGGCGGTGCATGAAGAGTGCGGCGAGGATGAGGGCGACGATGAAAGAGGCGAGGATGAAGGCGACGGAATTTCGGGAGACGATCTGGTAGCCGATTTTGGACTCGGCGAGGGCGTGGAGGGGACGGGTTTCGGTTTCGAGGCGCGGGGTGGTGACGGTGAAGGTGGAGGCGAGGATTTCGAGGGGCTGGGTGGGGCGTTGGTCGGAGGTGAACCAGGCGCGGGGGTCGAGGGTGAGGATGTAGATTTCGCCGAGGCCGAGGGGCTTTTTGAGGAGGGTGGGGAAGCCGTCGAGGGAGTGGAGAGTTTGTTCGTTGCCGGCGGTGAGGACGCGGGAGAAAGCGGCGGGGGGGTCGAGAGGGATGAGGGGGGCGGCAGAGTTTTGGGCGGCGAGGAGGTGGGGGACGGGGACGGAATCGAGGCGGTGGAGAGTCCAGGCGTCGAGAAGGAGGCGGGCGAGGAAGGCGGGATCGACGCGGTCTTCGAGGATGAGGATTTTGCCTCCGGCGACGAGCCAATCGCGAAGGGCCTGCATTTGGGCGGAGTCGAGGTCGGGGGTGGTGGCGAGGATGAGGTGGGTGACTCCGGCGAAGCCGAGGGCGGCGGGGGGGAATTGATTCGCCGAGAGCGAAGTGAGGCTGCGGGGGAGGGAGTGGTTTTTGCGGAGGGTGCTGAGGAGTGCCCAGGTGGATGCGTCCTCGGGGTCAATGAAGCCGGCGATGACGGTGGGGGTGGATTGCGAACGGATGAGGCCTTCGTCGGTGGAGAGGATTTGTTCGGGGTGGGCGTCGGTGAGGAGAGCGGAGGTGAGGCGAGAAGCGAGGGCGTTGTCGGCGATTTTGCCGGTGCGGACGATTTGGGGAAAGGTGCGGATGGAATGGGGCGGGAGCCAGACGGCGGAGGCGTATTGGATGGAGGGCTGGCCGTCGAGTTTGGTGGTGAGGAGGATGCGGGCGGGTTGAGGGGAATCGTTTTGGACGCGACCGAAGAGGGTGGTCCATTGGTTGGGGGTGGCGGGGTAGGGGGAGGTGGGGGCGTAGCTTTTGAGTTTTTTGCTTTCGTTTACGTTTTGGGCGAAGGCGAAGGCGGGGGCGAGCGTGAGAAGGAGGATGATGAGGAGGAGGGTGAGGAGGGATGGCGCGCGGGGGATGGGGCGCGGGGTGAACTGCATGAGGAGCATTAGGAACCGCCCATCGGTTAGGAAATGCGAGAATCAAAGGAGAATGGCCAAGAGGGAGTTTTAAGGTTCAAGTTTCAAGGTTCAAGTTTCAAGATTACGACGGGATTTGAATGATGAAATGGATGATAGCGGGTTCGGGGAGTAATTCCAGTTGTGGGGTGGCCATGGGATAGATGGTTGGATGGCCATGGACAGACAGGGCTTTTTTGGATGGGGCGGGACTCAGTGATTTTTTGGCCAGGGTTGGGCGAGGGTGGTGGGGGAGGTTTTGGCGCGGGACAGGAGGGCGCGGGCGAGGAGGGCGGCGGCGTAGGGGAGCATTTCGAAGAGTTTGTGGGGGATTTTTTGGGTGGCGCCGGGGATGCCTGCGGCGTCGGCGGCGCCGGGGGCGTCGCCCAGGGAAATGTCTTGGAGTGCGGCGAAGGGGCCGAAGGATTTGGAGATGTTTTGGAGTGGGAGCATGGAGGGGAGTTTAACGTGAAGGCGGGAAGAGACGAAGGAGGTGAGAGGGGGAATGGGCGGTGGAGGGGGGCGAAAGGGGAGGTGTGAAAAAAGAGCGAACTCGCCTGCGTGGGTGCAGGCGAGTTCGTTTTTGGTATTGGGCCAGAGGAGGAACTGGGTTTATTTTTGGCGTCGGCGGGCGAGGAGGGCGAGGCCGCCGAGGGAGAGTAGGCCGAGGGAGGCGGGTTCGGGGACTTCCACCACGGTGGGTCCATAGACGACGATCGCGCTGACCAGGCCTTCGTAGCCTTTGATGTTGAAGGCCTGAGTGGCCGAATCGGCGGTAAATGTGGCGGTCACGTAACCGCCCTTGATAATATTGTCACTGTACCAGGCATATCGTTGATCGGGGGAAGAGGTGGTTCCATCATTGACTTGTATTGTGCGGCCGTTCGTAGACTCGCGGGAGTCAATGGCGAGGAATAGTACCCCGTACGTATCCCCACTGGTGAGGCCCTTAAGCGTCGCGACGGTTGATTTGGCGCCGCTGCCACCGGCGTAGAAGGCGGACGTGAGAATAGTGTCAAAGTTGGCATCGAGCGGTGAAGTGGTTCCAGTTAAAAAAAGATTGTACTGTCCGGGTTCGGAACTGTTAGTAAGATACGTGACATTATTATTGTTGCGAGTGAAAGGCACGCCGTTGGTGGTAATAGCGCCGCCGAAGGTATCGTCGGCGTAGAGCAGCGTTTTTCCGGGCAGGACCGAGCCGTCGAGAATGGCATTACCGGTGAAGGTGCCGGCGGCCCAGGTGGTAACGAAGGCAGCATGGGCTGGACTGCTCGCTCCGAGAAGGCCGGCGGCAAGGACGCTGAGGGTGACGAATGATTTGGGAGAAATTCGCATAGTAACGCTCCGAAAAGAGAAAGAAAGGGAATGATTCAGTAATGACATGCTCTCTCTCCTTCGACGCTGGCGCCTTTTCTCCTCAAAAGGCATGCGTAAGGCGTTTTATCGTTCTGGGTGTACCGCCGTGGGTGTAAGGGTGTTAATAACCGCGTTTAGTGATGGTGGTTGATGCAGTGTTATAAGAGTATCTCCAAGATGGAGTGCAGGTCCGCCATTTTTGCGACAAAAATAACGATTTTTGCGACATTTGGGCGATAATGATTTGATGATCGCACTCATCGCCAACACCGACGACTTTTACGCCCGTCAGATCCACCGCGGGCTCATCGACTACATTGTCGCTAGCGATTGCGCGAAGCGTGGACGGTGGCGACTGGTGGTGATCTCGCCGGAACTGTTGTTTGATCGTCCGTTCGAGGGGCTGGATATTCAAGGGCTGGTGGTGGCAACCACCCGGGGCGAGCAGATTCAGATGGTGATGGACAGCGGCATTCCGGCAATCATCGTTCCAAGCATTGCGGCCGGCGTTTCGAGTCCCACGATTGCGATCGACGACCGCGCGGTGGGGGAGGCGGCTGCGAACTATTTTCTTGGGCGTAACTACCACCACTTCGCCTACGCGTCGGCGATTCCGCCTGAGGGATCGGATATGGTGGAGGAACAGCGGGGGCATGGATTTGCGGCGGTGCTCCACGCTGCGGGGCGAGAAGTTTCCTGGTACGGTCCCTCGGCGCGACTGCCTGCCGGCGCTACGCTGGCGCGGGAAGATCCGGGGACCTGGCTGGGGGGGCTGCCCAAGCCGGTTGCGCTTTTTGCTTACAATGATATTCTGGCGAACCGCCTGCTGAGCACGGCGGTGGCGATTGGGCTGAGCGTGCCGATGCAGATTGCGATTTTGGGCGTAGATAACGACGGGGCTTTTCATCAAGGCAGTACGGGGCTTTCGAGCATGGAGCTGCCATTTGAGCGCATGGGTTCGCTGGCGGGTGCGTGCCTTGTGGAGCTTATTCATGGGATCGCGCCGGATCGCCCGGTTACGTTGCTCCCGCCGAGCGGCGTGATCACGCGTACTTCGAGCGATGCGCAGGCGGTGGACGACGCGGACGTGATCGACGCGTTGCGGTACATCCGGGAGCACGCGAATGAGGGGATGGATGTGTCGCAGATTTTGCGGAGCATTCCACTGACGCGGCGGACGCTGGAGCGGCGGTTCCGCAGATCGTTGGGCATTTCGCTGAAGGACGAGATTCAGCGGGTGCGGATGGAGCGTGCGAAGTACCTGCTGGCGCACACGCGATTGAGTATTCGGGAGATTGCGACCGCCACCGGTTTTGCAAATCCCAATCGGCTTCTGGCGGCATTCAAGGCGGAAACGGGACGGTCTCCAGCGGCTTACCGCGATGCGTGCATCAAGCCCATGCCGGACGGCCATGGAAGGCGTGGTACAAGTGAGGCAAGCGATGGTTAAGGGCGAGTGTAGGCCGCAGGGATTGCAATCTCTGGGCATGGGGGAGGGGGCGGATGGAGACGCGGGGCGTGGTTAGGGGAGGAGGAAGTGGGCGGTGAGGGCGGTGAGGAGGACGATGGACCAGGAGGGGAGTTTGAGGAATTGGAGGGCGGTGAAGGCGAGGAGGGCGGTGGCGAGGTCGGGGAGGGTGTGGATGGATTCGGTGATGACGGGGGAGTAGAGGGCGGCGAGGAGGATGCCGACGACGGTGGCGTTGGCGCCGCGGAGGGCGGACTGGGCCCAGGAGGTGGCGCGGAGGCGGTGCCAGAAGGGGAGGGCGCCGGCGATGAGGAGCCAGGCGGGTAGGAAGATGGCGAGGAGGCACCAGAGGCCGTTGAGCCAGGGGTGGGAGGTGGGGGTGTGCGGGCCGGGGGTCATGGCGGTGCCGAGGTAGGCGGAGAGGGTGAAGAGGGGGCCGGGGAGGGCCTGGGCGGCGCCGTAGCCGGCGAGGAATTGGTCGTCGGTGAGCCAGTGTGTGGGGACGACTTCGGCACGGAGGAGGGGGAGGATGACGTGTCCGCCGCCGAAGACGAGGGAGCCGGCGCGGTAGAAGCTGTCGAAGACTTTGAGGGAGGGATGGCCGGTGGCGGTGGCGAGGAGGGGGAGCAGGATGAGGAGGGCGAAGAAGGTGAGGAGGGCGGAGGCGGCGACGAGGTGGGTGCGGAGGGGGATTTTTTCGCGAGGGAGGAGCGTGGGGGAGAGCGTGTGGCGGTAGAGGAGGTAGCCGAGGAGGGCACCGGTGGCGATGAGGGCGAGTTGCGTGAGGACGCCGGGGAGGAGAAGGAGGGTGATGGCGGCGCTGAGGGCGAGGGCGAGGCGGGGGCGGTCTGGACAGAGGGTTTTGGCCATGCTGAAGACGGCTTGGGCGACGACGGCGACGGCGGCGAGTTTGAGGCCGTGGAGCCAGCCGGCGTGTTGGAGGTTGCCGGTGAGGGCGAGGCCGTAGGCGAAGGCGATCATGAGGAGAGCGGAGGGGAGGGTGAAGCAGAGGGAGGCGAGGAGTCCGCCGAGGGTGCCGGCGCGGGCGGAGCCGAGGGCGAAGACGACTTGGGAGCTGGCGGGTCCGGGGAGGAACTGGCAGAGGGCGACGAGGTCGGCGTAGGCGGGGTCGTCGAGCCAGCGGCGCTTGGCGACGAATTCGGTGCGGAAGTAGCCGAGGTGGGCGATGGGGCCGCCGAAGGAGATGAGTCCGAGCTTGAGGAAGGCGGAGGCGATTTCGAGGAAGGGGTG
>JBBRWV010000128.1:0-10015 GCA_038248985.1 Phycisphaerae bacterium | reverse complement strand
CCTCTCGGCTCCTTCGCCAGGATCATCGCCACCGTCGCCAGCTCCGCCGCCAGGTTCACCGTCGCCGCCAGGATCGCCGCCAGCACCGCGACTTGGCCCCATCTCTTCGCCAGGATCGCCGCCGCCCACCATCTCCCCCCATCGCCCGAAAAATTCACAAAAACGCACAACCACCTCAACCCGCTCGCAAAAAACCATCGCAACTTGCGATGCTCAAACTCCGTTCAAAGCCTCAAGAATGCGGTTTTGAAGTCCGGCAACCATCGCAAGGTTTGCAGCCCACTTGCGATGCAGAATCATCCATAACTCCCGCCCCCGCCGCCCTTTACCCCATTCCCCTATGTTCCCCTGTAATGTGCTATGTTCCCCTTCAATTTACAATAGCATTATTCGCCGTTTTAGCCCCCTTTCTCACCCTCCTCAAAACCCTCCCAGCCCCTGTGTACACTCCTGATGAGCGCCTTACCCCAAACCTCTGCCACCACTCAACTTACGCCAAAAATCTCGATGAGCGCCTTACCCCCCTCCTGATGAGCGCCTTACCCTTATTACCCCCTCACACCTGCAGCATCTTCAACTTGCAAAACGCCCCCTCCCGCGCCAGCAACTCCTCCTGCGTCCACACCTCCACCGCCCGCCCATCCGCCATCACCACCACCCGATCCGCATGGCGAATCGTGCTCAGCCGATGCGCCACAATAAACGTCGTCCGACCCTTGATCAGCCGATTGATCGCCTCCTGCACCAGATGCTCCGAAATCACATCCAGCGAGCTCGTCGCCTCATCCAGAATAATCACCCGCGGATTCCGCAACACCGCCCGCGCAATCGCAATCCGCTGCCTCTGCCCGCCCGACAGTTTCCCCCCATGCGGCCCCACCGGCGTATCCAGCCCCTGCGGCAACCGCGACACAAACTCCTTCACGTTCGCCATCTCCACCACCCGCTCCACATCCGCCGCCTTCACCCCATCCAATCCATACGTAATGTTGTCCCGGATCGATCCCGAAAACAGCACCGTCTGCTGCGGCACCACCGCCAGAAACTTCCGAAAATCCCGCAGATTCAACTGCTCCATGTTCACCCCGTCCAGCAAAATCCGCCCCGCCGTCGGGCGCCGAAACCCAATCACCAGATTCATCAGCGTCGATTTCCCCGATCCCGATTCCCCCACAAACGCCACGCACTCCCCCGCCGCCACATCCAAGTTCAAATCGACAATCGCCGGCCGCTCCGTCTTCGGATACTGGAACGAAAGATTCTCGAACGTCACCCGCCCCGCCACCTGCGGCACGCGCTGCTTGCCCGTCGTCAACTCCACATCCGGCGATTCCAAAATCTCCGAAATGCTCTTCATCGACTCCATCCCCGCCGTGATCTGCGGATACGTCGCCAGCAACTGGCTCGTCGCCCCGATCAGCGCCCCGAAAAATCCCTGGTACATCACTACATCCCCCACTTCAATCACCCCGTTCCACGCCATCGTCACCGTGTACGCCAGACACCCAAAACTAAACAGTTGGAACGTGCACCACGACGACGAGGCAAACAACTCATTCGTCACATCCAACTTCTGCCCGACGATCCGAATCTTCTGCAACTGCAGTCGAATCCGCGCCGTCTCCTTCTCCTCCGCCGCGTGCGCCCGCGTCACCGGAATCATGTCGATCACTTCGCTCACCTGCGCCGACATGTTTTCCATCTGCTGCCGGAACTCCCGGTTCCGCGTCGCCATCTGCCCGCGAAACGACCACATCAACCCCGCCACCAACGGCGCCGCCAGCAGGAAAAACGCCAGAATCTGCCACTGCCCCTTGATGATCGTAAACGTGATCGGCAATATCGTCGCCAAAAGCGCCGACAGGATGTTGTTGTACGCCGACCGCGACAGCGTCTCCACCGACTCCACATCCCGCAAAATCTTCGACTGCATCCTCCCCCCCATGAAATCATCATGGAACGATATCGAAAGTTGCTGCAAACGCATCAGCAGCGCCGCCCGCAACACCAGCTGTACGTGCCGCATCGCCCGGCTCAAAAAAAACGTGTACACCGTGTGCGTCGGCACATTCTGCACAATCAGCACCACCAGCAGAATCGCATTGAACACCGCCTCCCGCAACGCCTGCTCGCTCGCCGCCGAATCCGGCGACTTGATATGCATCGTCACCGCCGTCACCAGCGACCCCGCCGCCACCGGCACAAAATACTGCGGCGATTGCTTGATGATGAAAAATATCATCGCCAGTAACAACCGCAGTTGCTGCCCCCCATACAAACGCCACAATGTCACCAGCGGATGGTTATTCCGAAATGGGATTACCAAAACTCGTTGCAGATCCGAATCAATTGTCTTGGACACGGGGCCTTTCCTCGCGGGCCGGGTAAATGAGGATACTGTCGCTCACATGCTCGGGCCCACGCCGCAGGGATTATCGACGCCAATCCACCCGCGCAGCAAGCGCCTTCCCAAAACAACCTAACCCCACACGGTTGGCAAGCACCCCCAAGAGGTGTATTCTTGAAGGTTTCCACCGCGTAAACT
Source organism: Phycisphaerae bacterium (assembly GCA_038248985.1). GTDB lineage: Bacteria > Planctomycetota > Phycisphaerae > WQYP01 > WQYP01 > JBBRWV01. The sequence goes on along the minus strand of JBBRWV010000128.1, from coordinate 7,470 downwards.
CCACGCGCAAACTCACGAGGTTCGAAGTGACCGACAGCGCGGGCTCAGATCTGACGCCCCCCTCATCCCCACCTGCCGCTCCCCTGCCCGCGCCGCAACCGGTTCCAGCGCCGCGCCTACCCGCGCCCCTCCCCGCCGAATCCCTCGGCCCCGTCGGTTACCTCGCCATCGTCCTCGCCTGGATGGTCCCCGGCCTCGGCCACTTCATGGTTGGACAGAAAACCCGCGGACTCATCTTCGCCCTCACCATCCACGGCCTTTTCGTCGGCGGCCTCCTCCTCGGCGGAATCAAGGCCCTCAGCCCCCCCGAACAACCCATCTGGACCTACACTCAATTCCTCTCCGGCTGGCCCATGCTCGTCTTCAACAAGGTCGCCCGCGCCAAAGAAGCCGAAATCATCCAACTGAAATCCGATTATCAAGCCGACCGCCCCGAGGAATGGAAATCCAACCCCTCCCCCGAAGAACAAGCCCAAGTCCAAGCCCAACGCATCGCGTATGGCAAAAAAAACCTCACCCAACACCCCCTTCTCTCCTACAGCCCCAAAATTCAGGATGTCGGTGCCGTCTACTGCGGCATCGCCGGCATGCTCAACCTCCTCGTTATCTTCGACCTCCTCCTCCGCGTCACCGGCACCCCCCGCGACTCCGGCGAAAACAAAAAGTCCTCCTCGAAGGGCGGTGCCAAATGATGCCTCTCGCCTTCACCCCGTTCATCGACCCCATTTCCGCCCTCTTCCCCGAAATGCACGCCTATTGGCTCTGGCTCGTAGTCCCCCTCGTCATCGCCATCAGCCTCATCTACCGCACCACCCGCCATTCCGATCTCAAATCTCTCCCCCGCGCCGTCACCCTGATGAGCTGCCAAATCCTGCTCGTCATGGTCGCCGCCGCCGTTCTACTGACCCTTCTCTACACCGGTCTCTCTCGCTGGCTCTGACCCCTATCCCCCCGCCTGCCCCTCTTCCCGCGCCTCTGCCTCAGGTCGCTTCCGAAATATCCGCCGCCCCACAAACGGCACATCATGCACCTCCGGCATCCGCATCCAATGCGCCAACCCCAGATAAATCGCCCCGCACACAATCAATAGCGATGGCATCTTGATGCACGCCGCCAACCACCGCTCCTCCGTGCTCAACGTCACCTCGCTCCAAGGCAACGGCAAATACCCAATCGCCAATCCCGCCGCCACCATCACCGCCGTCGCCAAACTGCTCTTCGCAATGTTCTTCCCCAAAGACCGCAACCCCAAAACGCCCAGCCGTTTCCGCAAACACCACAACAAAATCACCCCCTGCAGTATCGCCGACAACGTCGTCGCCAGCGCAATCCCCCCCTCGCGCAACGGCCAGATAAGCAGCAAGTTCAAGCACACATTGAATGCGATCATGCAAAACGCCACCACCGTCGGCGTCCGTGTATCCTTCAGCACGTAAAATGCCCGCACAATGATCATCTGCGCTTCAAACGCCCAAATCCCCATGCAGAAAAATATTGCCGCCCAATACGCCCGATCCACATCCTCCGGCGTCACATGCCCACCCAAAAATATCAATGTAATCAGCGGCTTGGCCAGCAATATCATGCCAAAACTCGCGGGAATCGACAGAAACAACGTCTTCCGCAATCCCACGATCAGCAACCGCTTTAGTTCCAGCATGTTGTTGTCCGTCGCCGCACGCGCCATCGCCGGAAATATCGCCGTCGCCATCGCCACCCCAAATATCCCCACCGGCAAAAGATAAATGCGCTGCGCAATCGACAACTTCCCCACCGCTCCCGCCTCCAGCGGCGTAGGCAGCGTCCACTGAAAAAACTGTATGAACGGCGAACCGTTATGCCCATCCGGGCTGAACCACCACGCAATTTGCGTGTCGATAAACACGTTGAATTGCACCGCCGAGTATCCCAGCACAATCGGCAGCAGCGGCCGAATTACTAGTGACAAGCCCGACGTCTTGTAATCCAGCGTTGGTCGAATCATTACCCCCGACTTCCGCAACGTTGGCAGCATCATGAAAACCTGCACCACCCCCGCAAACAACACCGCAAACGCCACCCAAAAAATCCGGTGCGACAGCGGATACGCCGTGCTCATCACCCACACCGTCAACCCCGCCGCGCCTGCCATGCAAAAATTCAAAATGATCGGGCTCAGCGATTGCGCAATGAACCTCTCATGCACCGTCGCTATCGCCCCCATGATCGCCACCAGGCACACGCACACCGCATAAGGCAGCATAATCGCGATCATCAGCGCCGCCAGGCGATTCGTCGGCGCCACCGATTCCCGCAACGCAACAGGTATCAATATCGCCTCCCCCATCATCGTCACCGCCAGCAGCACCACCGTCATCCACGTCAGCGTCGCACTCGCCAAACGATTCGCCGCACCCTGCCCCTGCTTCTGCCGAACCTCCGTATACGCCGGCACAAAAACCGCCGTCAGCGCCCCCTCTCCAAAAACCCGCCGGAATAAATTCGGAAATTGAAACCCCATCCAAAACGCCGACCACTCCGTCCCCACTCCCAGAAAATACGAACACGCTTTATCCCGCACCAGTCCCGCCACCCGCGAGAGCATCGTCAGCCCCGACATGAGATTCGCGTGACCCACGAACTTTTCGCGAGCTGTCGGTGTAGGCGCTGATTGTGGAGTTGGTGCGTCCATGCACCGCCAATTGTACACGATGCCCCGCACTTGCGAACTGCCGCTCGTTGGAGTTCCACCGCGCATCGCGTACATTAACTCACCTCCGCATATTAAGGATGCCCACCATGCTCCGTACCGAGATCCACTGTCACTTCCTTCCCGGGATCGATGACGGCTGCATCAATCTCGCCGAATCCCTCGCCTGCCTGCGCATCATGGCCGATCACGGCTATCGCAAAATATTCTGCACCCCTCACTGCGGCGCCGAAACCCTCACCGAACTCTCCACGGAAATCGTCACCGATCTCGTCGCACGTCTCGCCGGCGAAATCAAAAAAAACGACCTCCCCCTCGAACTCCGCCCCGGCGGCGAACTCCGCCTCTCCCCCACCGTCACCACCGATCTCCAGCGCAACGGTATCCCCTCCTACGGCCACCACGGCACCCACATCCTCGTCGATATCTGGACTCCCGATTGGCCCGCCTGGGCCACCCACGCCGTCGAATGGCTGCAAAATCGCGGCTTCACCGTCATCCTCGCCCACCCCGAACGCATGACCTACCTCCGTCGCAACCCCGCCGCCATCCAAGAACTCGCCCATCTCGGCCTGCTCTTCCAGGGCAACCTCGGCCCCATCGCCGGTGCCGATTCTCCCGAAGTCGTCCACCTCGCTGAACGCTTCCTGCAGGATGGACGTTATTTCATGCTCGGCAGCGATGGCCACCATACCGATCACCTCCCCACCCGCCTCCAAGGCCTGCAGCGCGCCGCCGACCTCATCGGCGCCAACGCCGTCGCCGAACTCGTGGAAAAAAATCCTGCTCGCCTCTGGAAATCCTGATCGCTGCCCCCGCCTCCCCTACTACTTGACCGCGCCCGCTTTCTTCCGGCCCGTATCCCCTGGGTGATCCTTGATCCTCGCCGATATCTTCAGCGCCTCTTCCGTATGAATCACCTGCAGCAATTGCTTCACGCGATGCCGCCGCAATTCAGTAGCGGTCTCAGGATAAGATTCCCCGAACATCGTCGCATCATCAAGATTCTGCCGTTTATGTCACGTTTGAACGCAATTCGCAAGAGCACACACCGGATCGAAGACGCGTAGCGGGATTCGCCGCAACCCACCCCCCTCGTCATCTCCTATATTTCCTATCGGGATTGGGAGGAGATTGCCAAGCTTCCTCTCTTTTTCTTTCTGTTTTTGGCACTCTGTCATTATTCGCTTAAAAACGCCACTATTTACCCCTTGGGTTTCGTACTCGGCTGCGTACTCGGCTGCGTCGCTGGATTTGTCGCCGGAGACGTGGTCGAAATCTTCACCGCGAGCTTTCCTGACGCGAGTTCCTTGATGAGTGGAAGTAAAACATCCGTCGGAATGGCATACGTTTCGGTACGACCGGCCCGCGCGATGTTCAGCCCCACCACCTTGCCGTCCAGGTCAACGAGCGGGCCGCCACAATCAATGGGCCGCAGAATAGTGTCGTGCTGAAAAACCGTGGGGAAATCTGAACTGCGTTTGCTGACTGGTCCGCCCAGAAGCGATTGCTGAAAGTTGAATACCGGCGGTCCAGCACCATCGATCGTGCCGAGCGTGGCCTTCAGATCGAGCGTCTTTTCTTCCGACTTTTCGCCAGTTTTTTCGGTGCGTCTGATCGTGAGCGGAACCACATCGCCCGGGTGGAATTCACGGATCGCCGTGACCAGTTCGGCGCGCGATGCGATGGATTTGTCGCCCACCTTGGTGATGAGATCATCGACGTGAACGCCCGCTTTTTCCGCCGCCGATTTGGGCATCACCTGCGTGATCTTCGCGCCATCTTTTTCCTCCGTATCCGCAAGGCCCACGCCCAAAAAAGCAGATTGTCCGCCGATTTTGCGCCGCCCCACGCTGACCACCCCCACCGAGAGCGGGAGATCGCTTGGACCAACCGATACGACCCACTGGCCCACCACCAGTTTTTTGTCGTCAATGAAGGCCGTAGGAATGAGATCCTTGGAGTCAATTTTGAGCAGCGCCAGATCGTGTGGAGCACTCACCCCGACAATTGTGGCGGAAAAATCTTTATCCCAGACCCGCACAGAAAGGGTTTTGGCGGCAGCAACTTCGGAAGCCTTGGTGAGAAGGAGCCCATTTTTGTCGACTACTGTGGCCATCGCGATTTGTGTGCCATTGCTGGTGACGACTGCGGTGGATTTGCGGGCCTCTTCGATGACGGGCTTAAATGTGGCCTTGAAGACGGCACTGGACTTGGTGGCATCGCGATCAACCCGCTGGGCTTGTGCCCAAGTGGGCGCGCACGCCAGAAGGAACGCTGTGAAAAGTTTGATATGGAAAGAGGACATCAACGTGTTTTCCTTCCGAGTTTGACGGAGATCTGGACCGTTTTACCTTCGCGCAGAACGTCCAGTTTCACGCGCTCGTTGGGACGCTGTTTATTGATGGCTGCGACAAGATCCTGCGTGGATTTCACCACCGCGCCATTGATGCGCTGGACGATATCACCGACCTGCAGGCCGGCCGCTTGTGCAGGGCCTTGAGGGTTGACTTTGGAGACCTTAGCGCCGTTGTCATCATCGATGGCGGTAATGCCGAGGGTGGGTCCGACGGTGCGGCGCGGGCCACCGGGCAGATTGAAGTCGGCACCGCCCCAGCTGTCACCGCCGGCGAGGCGATCCCAAGTGTTCATGAAGGTATCGACGGGGACGTGAATATTGGTGCTGGAGGTCGCACCGATGCGGCTGTGAATGCCGACGAGTTTACCGTCAAGGTCGAACAGCGGCCCGCCAGAATCGCCGCCGATGAGAGTGCAATCGGTGCCGATCATTTCGGCGTAGTTGAGAAGGATGCGCCCGAGGCGCACGACGGGAGGGCGCCCGGTGCGATAGCCACCGGGGTGGCCCATTGAAACCACCCACTGGCCAGACTGGAGGTTTTTGGAATCGCCGATTTCCACGTGGGGCCATTCGCCGTTTTTGGGTGGGTCGACGATTTTGACCATGCCCGAATCGATGGCGTGATTTTCACCTAAAGTCTTGCCCTTGACACGTTTACCATCGGAGAGGATGACGATGATGTCGAGGTCGGGCTCCATGGCGACGTGTCCGGCGGTGAGGATGGTGCCATCGCCCTTGACGATAACGCCGGAGCCCTGGGCATTGCCGACGATAAGGCCGACGGTGGCGGTGAGATTTTGTTGCACGACGGCTTCGACGCGTTTTTCGATGGCGCGGAGGTCGGCGAGGGATTGCGGTTTGATAGGGGCGACAGGAAGTTTCTGCAGCGCGGTACGTGTAGCCGGAAGAGTGGACGGCGGGGTGCTGGTGGCAGGCCTGATAGTGGGCGTTTTCTGGCCGATGGCAAAAGGCGCAAAAATAACGCCGACGAGGACTGCTGCGAGCGCCAGCGTTCTGCGGGGAGTAAGGCCGAAGTTCATACAGAAGTCCTTATTGGGTAACGCTTTAGGCGTTAACATGGAATTGTCGTACGGTTCATTCTATGTACAGTGTAACGTTGCTGGCGAAGGAAAGTTGTGACGCAGAATGCAAATTAGCGCTGGTAGATAGGGAGGTAGCGATACTGCACGGTGAGGGCCAGGAGAGCCATGGTAGTGGGATAGGCGTCGCCGCCTTGGGATTCCATACCGCCGTTCCAAGAGCCGTCGGGGCGTTGTTTCTGCAGCAGCCAGTTGCGAATCGGGGTGTTGATGCCGGTCCAATATTTTCCGCCGAGTTGATTGGCGGCTTGGGCGCAATAGTAGGCAGCGTAGAAGTAAAAATCGGGAGCTTTTTTTTCAGCTTCGTGAATGGGGTTGCGCAGAAGGTAGTCGCCGGCGGCGAGGGATTCTTTGGAGTGATGTTCGCCGAGGAGCTCGAGGGAGAGGATTCCGGTGCCGGTGCGGCCGAGATTGGGGTTGGAGGCTTCGACATAGGAGAACCCGCCGGAGGGGACGGCGCGGCGTTTGATGTAGAAAATTCCGTCGTCAATGGCCTTTTTTGGTACGCTGGCCCCGATATTAGCGGCCCCACGCAGGGCCATGAGCTGCCAGCCGGATACGGAAATGTCCGAGTCGCTGGAATCCGGTAGATAGCGCCAGCCGCCCTGATCGCGGGGGTTTTTGCGGATGGTTTGGGCGTTCAGAATGATGCGAATTGCTTGGGAAACGGCGGGGAGAATCTTCTTTTGACGAGGTTCGTCGACCATGCCGTAGGCTTCGCAGAGCATGATGGTGGCGATGGCGTGATCGTACATGGGATGGCCGCCGGGGTTGGCGTCGGATTGGGTGATGAGGAGGCCGGAGGATTTTTGCTGGGCGAGGACGAAATCGATGCCGCGGTGGAGGTGATCACCGTAGGGGCCTTGTCCGGGGACGTGACCGCGGGCCATGTAAGCCATTATGGCAAGGGAGGTTATGGCGGTGGAAGGACTGTCGGTGCCTTTCCATGAGCCGTTCTGGGGGGACTGTTTGGTGGCGAGCCATTCGAGGCCGCGGTCGATGGAGGACTGGAGTTGGGGGGAGATGGGGTCGGCGGCGGGATCGGCGGCGGGGAGGAGGGTGGCGAGGGTGAGAAGGAGTGCGGTGGTGGCGAGTTTGTATTTCATAAGTGTTTTTCTATACAGGGGTTAGGGTTGGGAAGCGGGAGCGGGAACGGGAGCAGTATCTTGGAGGCGGGCGATCTTGGTGTAGTAGTTTTTGATGGCTTGGCGGTAGGAGGGAGGGCCGGATTGCTGGGCGGAATTGAGGAGATCGGACTGCATTGCGGGGGGAAGACGGGCCCAATCGGAGGGGGAAATGCCGAGGTTTTGGATGGGTTGAGG
>JBBRWV010000127.1:0-10101 GCA_038248985.1 Phycisphaerae bacterium | reverse complement strand
TTCCGCCCTCGTCCCGGCATGCCTTTACCCCCCAAACCCGCCGCCCCCCAAGCCGATCCCCTCTCCCCCACCGGCCCCACCGGCAGCGACCTCAACCCCGACTCCCCAACCCCGCCCCCAGCCCCTCCCGAAACCCTCCCGCCGACCACTCCCCCAACCCCCTAAAAACCTCCCCTGCAAAAACACATAAAGCCCGCAAAGACAACCCTTTGCGGGCTTTTTTAACACCCAGAATTCCCCTCTTCTTGCTACTTGCCCGGCGCTTCCACCTTCTCCTCCACCACCGGCGCCGCCTGCGCATTCTTCGGCCCATTCCCCACCGCCAACCGCAGCAGCAAACTACTCCCCACCGCCAGCATCACCGTCACCAGCATTGTTATAAACACTGGATCCACCCGACGTTGCGCCATTTTCCCCGTCTCGCCCGGCACTGCAGAAAAGATATGCATATCAAAATGCCTCCATTCACTTTTCTGTATCGACCGACTCCCCCAAAAAGTATAAGCCGAACCCTTCCCCCCGCGCACCATTCCCCCATAACCCCCTGATAATCCCACACTTACAACCCCTGTCCCCTCACTCAAACATCTTCATCTGATGCCGTTCCAGCCCAAACTTGCTCGTCTGCATATCCACCGGAATCGGATAGTTCCCCGACCAGCACGCCGTACAATAATGATCCGCCGGCTTCCCCATGCTCCGCAACATCCCTTCCAGCGACAAATAACTCAGCGAATCCACCTCAATAAAATCGCGTATCTGCTCTACAGTACGGCCGTTAGCGATCAACTCCGTCGGCGTCGGAAAATCGATCCCGAAAAAACACGGATGTCGTATCGGCGGACAGCTCACCCGCATATGAATCTCTTTCGCCCCCGCCCGCCGTAGCGCCAGCATCTTCCCCCGCGTCGTCGTCCCCCGCACAATCGAATCCTCCACCACCACAACTCGTTTCCCACGCACGACTTCCGGCACAACGATCAATTTCATCTGCACCGCCAAGTCCCGCATATGCTGGCTCGGCTGAATAAACGACCGCCCAATATAGCGGTTCGGCACAATCCCCTCTTCAAACGGTATCCCCGATTCCTTCGCATATCCCAGCGCCGCCGACCGCCCCGAATCAGGAATCGGTATCACAATATCCGCATCCACCGGCGTCTCGATCGCCAACTGCCGCCCCATTCGCTGCCGCACTTCCATCACCACATCCCCAAACAAATTGCTCGACGGGCTCGCAAAATACACATGCTCAAACGCACAATGCGATGGATGCGCTGGCATGCTTTCTGTGAAAAAACGGCTCGAAATCTTCGTCCCCGTCTTATCAATCGTCACAATTTCCCCCGGCAATACCTCCCGCAAATACGTCGCCTGAATGCTCTGCAACGCACACGTCTCCGACGCCACGCAGTAAAAACCATCCCGCGTCTGCCCAATCACCAACGGCCGAAAGCCCCACGGATCACGACACGCCTCAATCCGATCCGTAAACAAAAACAAAAAGCTGAACGCCCCCTGCAAATGCCGCAACACATGCGCCAGCGGGTCCGACTTCTCCTGGTGCGTAGGCTTCGCCAGCATGTGTAACACCACTTCCGTGTCGCTCGTTGAATAAAAAATATGTCCGAACTGCTGATATTCATGCTTGATCTTCGCCGCATTCACGAGATTCCCGTTATGCGCCACCGCCACCTGCCCGCCGATATACTCCTCCAGAATCGGTTGCGCATTGCACTTGCGATTCGAACCCGCCGTCGAGTACCGCACGTGCCCGATCGCCAGCGACCCGCTCATTTCCCGCAACACATCTTTCTTGAAAACATCCGAAACCAGACCCAACCCCGAGTGCGCGTTGAGCACGTTCCCATCCGATGTCGCAATCCCCGCCGATTCCTGACCCCGATGTTGCAAGGCGTAAATCCCGTAATAGCACCGCTCCACGGCGTCCGACGGCCCGCAAATCCCAAAAATCCCGCACTTTTCTTTTTTTTCCCCACTCAGTTCCGCAATGACTTCAATCGGCATCTCCACCGGGCGCATCCCCCAATCGCCGGCAACTCCGCGGGACCGATCATGAGCCTGATGCAGATGAATCGTTCGAGAAACAGCGCGACCATCTCCGTCCGTGGGAAGCATCAAGGCACCTTTCAAGAACCAAACTGAACGCAACATCATAGGCAAAATCGTCCCCGATTGAAAGGTGCGCCCCTCCCCTGTCCCGCCCTCCACCCATGCATTACTATCCCTCCATCATGTGCGAGACCCCTCATGAATGATTTTCTTTCCAACTTGCGCGTCTGGCTCGTCCATGATTGGCTCACCGGCATGCGCGGCGGCGAAAAAGTCCTCCTTCAACTCGTCCACATGTTCCCCAAGGCCAAAATAGCCACCCTCCTCCACGTCCCCGGCACCGTCGATCCGGAAATCGAAAAACGCGTCGCCCGCGTCAGTTCCCTCAATGATCTCCCCCGCATCGGCACGCTCTACCGCGGCCTCCTCCCCGCCTTCCCTCCCGCCATCAAATCCATCCAACTCGACGATTGTGACCTCGTAATTTCCTCCAGCCATTGCGTCGCCAAAGGCGTCACCATCCCCCGCAGCGCCCAACATCTCTGCTATTGCCACACCCCCATGCGCTACATCTGGGGCATGGAAGATCAGTATCTCGAAGGCTGGTCCCTCAAACGCGCCGCTCTCCTCGCCGCCCGTCCTTACCTCCAGCAATTCGATCTGCAAAATGACAGCGTCCACGCGTTCATCGCCAACTCCCAAAATGTCGCCGAGCGCATCAAACGCATCTACGGCCGCGACGCCCGCGTCGTCTACCCCGGCGTCGATGTCGCCACCTTACCCTTGCCCACTTCCGCGCCCGATTCCCACTACTTCTACCTCGTCGTCTCCGCCCTCGTCCCCTACAAACGTATCGACCTCGCCGTCCAAGCCTTCCTCGGCACACCGCGCCAACTGCTCATCATCGGTGAAGGCCCGGAATCTGACCGCCTCCGCGCCTTTGCCGCGGGTGCCTCCAACATCACTTTCCTTGGTCGCCAATCCGACGAAGCCGTTCGCGACCACATGCGCCGCTGTCGCGCCTTCATTTTCCCGGGTGAAGAAGACTTCGGCATGACCCCCGTCGAAGCCCAGGCTGCAGGCCGCCCCGTCATCGCCTTCGGCAAAGGCGGCGTCCTCGAAACCGTCGTCGATCTCCAGCAACCCCACCCTCCCACCGGTGTCTACTTCCCCCATCAAACCGTCGCCGATCTCCGCAGCGCCCTCGACCGCTTCGAAGCCAATAAATCCGCCTTCGATCCAACGACCATCCGCGCCCACGCCGTCCGCTTCAGTTGGGAAAATTTCCGCCACGGCATCGCCGCGGCAATCCAAACATTGCTCGCGGCCAAAAAGTAACTCAACTCACTGAGCAGAAATCACAAATACCGTCGTCCCGTCCGTCACCAACGGCACTTCGTTCACCAAACGCAAACCCGCCTCCCTTATCGCCGAACGCCATTCCTCCACCGGCCACAGCGGTGTATGCACCAGCGACAATAGCAGCGACCATTCCGGCGCGTAATAATTCTTGTCAAACCGCGCCCCCATGCACGGCTCAATCAACACGAGCTTCGCCTTCGGAAAATTCCTCGCGGCCTTCGCCAGCGTTTTGACAATCACTTCCCTGTTCAGCCCCGTCGTCTCTCCCAGCGTGTACGGAATCAGTACCGCGTCAATCTCCTCCCACAGTTGCTGCGAAATTCCGATGCGCTCAAACACTTTTTGCGTCTGCATCAACGTTTCAATTGGCGACGCCGTCACCGCGATCAACCGCTTTTCCAGCGCGGCCGCGCTGATCATCTGATTCGCCCGCCGCACCTGCGCCCCGTCGTTGCCGATCCCCACGCCCACGATCTTGTTGTTCCGCTTCGCCAGTCGCTTCAGTAACTCCCCTGTCCCGCACGCCACATCCAGCAGGTGCGTCAATTTCAACTTCAACACCAGCGTCTCCAGCGCTGGGTAAACCTCCGGCAACCACCGCTGATGCTGCGCATCATTCGCTGCATCGTACCGCCGCACCGCCCCCGGCGTTGCCGTCTTCAATCCCACCAGCAGGTGTTCCAGAATCTCCATCACCCCCGAGTATGACCGCACCAGTTCTAGCACCCCATTCTCCTGCTCCACCAGTGCCCGCCCCTCCGCCGTCAAAAACGCCCGCCCATCTCTGAATAGCACCAGCCCTGCCTCCGCCATGTACCGCAGCAGCGCCTCGAGCACCGCCGGAGAAAGCTTGGCCGACTCCGCAAACGCCTGCGGCTCCAACCCCACGGCCGCAGTTTCATCCCGCAACATCGCCTCCAACACCCCCGCATGTTTGAGCGCCCAATACGCCATCAATGCCACATGCCCCGAAATCAACCGCTGCGCCACATCCCGCGACTTTATTTTCTGCGATCCAAACATATAGAAGCCACCAACCCGTCAATCTTCTTTGAGCCGTTTCAGACTTAGGTAGAATACCCGTGTTGCCGCGGAGGGTCATCCATGCCAAGAAAAGAAATACAGCGCCGCCTCCTGCCCATCCTGTTCTGCATCATCAGCATGTTTGCCGGCACCGCTTATGGTCTGTTCTACCTGCCAATCGGCACTCTCGAATCACTGCTCACCAAATCCGACAGCGTCATCACCGGCACAGTGAAGTCGTTCGACGAAAAATCCGATCGCGCGGAAATCACCGTCGCCACCACCCTCAAAGGCGACGCCCACGGAACGCTCACAGTGAGCAACATCACCATTCGCGTCACGCGAAAAGAAACCAAGCCCCGTTTCGCTGCCGGTGATCGCGTGTTGATCTTTCTTTCCGCGGAAAAAGAAAACATAAGGCCCGTCCTTGGTGCCGAAGTTCTCAAATCCGAGACCGATGAAAAATCGGTCATCCACTGTGTCACGGAAGTCTTGCCCCATGCCGCACTTCTTGCCGACCTTGCCAATCATCGCCTGGAAGTCGATGAAAAAGCCCTCACCGCCGCCATCGACAAACTCGCCGCCAGCCGCAACGGCTACACCCAAATTGTGGTGGGAAAGCTGATGCGCACCGAACTTCCCTCGCGGCTCAAACCCGAGATTTGCGAAGTCTCCATCGCCGTCGCCCTCAAAACCGGCCGTCCTGAACTGAAACAAGGCGCCATGGTCTGGACCTCAAAATTCACCGCGCTCCCCGCCACCATCCGGGTCGAGCTCTAAGCCATCAGCGCCGGCAAAGACGCCGCACTCGCCCGCCAGGCCAAAGAGCTGCTTGCCAAATATGCCCCCTAAAAAAAGAAAGACCACACCGACGGGTGTGGTCCTTCAAATATCTAATGGCATGGAGGAATCGAATCAGAACGGAATGTCGCTGAAGTTCCGCTTCTTCGGACTGCCCGCCAGCTTCCGCAGCGTCGCCGCCTTGTCCGTCTTCTCCCACGTGAACTGCGGCAACTCGCGTCCAAAGTGACCGTGCGCCGCCGTCTCCCGGTAAATCGGCCGCAGCAACTTCAACGCACTGACAATCCCGCGCGGCCGAAGATCAAACGTTTTCCGCACAATCTCCGAAATCAATTCTTCGCTGACCACGCCCGTCCCTTGCGTGTCCACCAGCACCGACACCGGCTCGGCTACGCCAATCGCATAACCCAACTGCACTTCGACGCGATTCGCCAATCCCGCCGCCACAATGTTCTTGGCGACGTACCGCGCCATGTAGCACGCCGAACGATCAACCTTCGACGGATCCTTGCCGGAAAACGCCCCGCCGCCGTGCGCGCCCATGCCCCCGTACGTGTCCACAATGATCTTGCGGCCCGTCAGGCCCGAATCGCCATGGGGTCCGCCAATCAGGAACTTGCCCGTCGGATTCACGTGGAAAACAATCTCTTTGTTCCACAATTCCGGACGCTCTTCCTGAATCACCGGCTTGATGAGCAACTCGATAATCTGCTTCTTGCACGCTTCCGAAAACGCATCCTTCTTCTTGTCCACGGCCCCTTCCGTGTGTTGCGTCGAAAGCACCACCGTGTGTACCCGCGCCGGCGCGTCATTCTCATATTCAATCGTCACCTGCGATTTCGCATCCGGACGCAGCCACGGCAGTTTGCCGCTCTTCCGCAACTCCGCCTGCTTCTCCACCAGGCGATGCGCCAGGTAAATCGGCAGCGGCATCAGCGATTTCGTCTCGTTGCATGCATACCCAAACATAATCCCTTGGTCGCCCGCACCCTGATCCTTGTCCTTTGTCGCCGTCACCCCGCGCGAAATATCCGCCGACTGGCTGTGCAGCGCCCGCAACACCGCGCACGAACGATAATCAAATCCCGTCGTCGGATCGTCATACCCGATCTCCTGGATCGTTTTGCGCGTCGTCGCCTCGGCGTTGTTCAACGCGTCGATCGCCTTCTGATTGTGTACCGTGATTTCCCCCGCCAACACCACCAATCCCGTCGTCACAAGCGTTTCGCACGCCACCCGGGCGTAAGGATCAACCGCCAGCAGCGAATCGAGAATCGCATCGGAAATCTGATCCGCGACTTTATCAGGATGGCCCATGGAAACGGATTCTGACGTGAAAAGGTGCGTATTACTCACAAGAGTCCTCGCTTAAGAAAAGGCGTGACGAATGCCGGAACTCCCATCGCGGACGAACCGCATGGTGCGGAAGAGAGAGTGTACTCTTCGCCGGTAGGAATGCAACCATCCGTCCATCCGATTAAGCGGATGGATGCAGAAGCGACCGAATAGGTCCGTCCCTCCACCGCATATCATTCGTCAGTGATACACTCCCCAAAATCCGTTTGACGCCCCCACTCCCCCCCATGTAAGGTTCACGTCTCTTCGCATTACCCGAGGCCACATGATCCCCATCCCCATCGGTACCGACCGCCCCCAACGCCACTTCCCGTGGATGAACGCCCTCCTCATCGCCGCCAACATCCTTATCTATTTTCTCAGCCATTCCGTCTCCCTCGGCAACGCCCCCGTTCCACTACTCCCTCCCGCCGCTGACGCCGGCCTCGCCCCCGGTTGGGCCAAGTTCATGCTCGATCCCCAAAATTCCACCCTCTACCAGTTCTTCACCTACCAGTTCCTCCACCTCAGCCTCTCCCACATCTTCTTCAACATGCTCTTCCTCTACGTCTTCGGCAACAACCTCAACGAAAAACTCGGCCACGCCGGATACCTCGCCTTCTTCCTCACCGGAGGCATCCTTGCCGGCTGCGGCCAGGTCCTCATGTCCGACGGTCGCACCCTCGGGGCCAGCGGTGCCATCTCCGCCGTCACCGGCATGTACCTCGCGCTCCTCCCTCAAACCCAGGTCCGCCTCTTCATCTGGTTCTTCCTCTACATCGACCGCTGGGAAATCCCCGCCATCTACGTCATCTTCTTCTCCATCGGCAAAGACATCCTTGAACCCCTCCTCATGCCCCACTCCGGCACCGCTCACGCCGCACACCTCACCGGCAACGCCGCCGGTTTCCTCATCGGCATGCTCCTCCTCCTCACCGGCCTCACCCAGCGCGACCACTACGATTTCCTCGCCATGATCGAACGCTGGCGCCGCCGCAAAGCCTACGAAAGCGCTGTCTCTCAGGGCTGGAACGCCTTCGACCCGCGCCCGGGCGTATGCGCCGGCACTGGCATCAAGGCCACCCCCATCGACGCCGCACTCTTGCTCCAACGCGAAGAAATCCTCGCCCTCCTCCGCGCCCACAACCTCCCCGCCGCCACCGAAAAATACCTCGCCCTCCGCGCTGTCGATCCCCGCCAGGCACTCCCCCCTCAAGACCAGCTCGACGTCGCCAATCAACTCATGACCGATCAACGCTACGCATCCGCCACCGATGCCTACGAAGACTACCTCCGCCTCTACCCCCGCGAAATGCAGGCCGAACAAGCCATGCTCGTCCTCAGCCTGATTTATTCCCAGTATCTGCCGAAGCCCGACCGTGCCCGCGCCCTCCTCCAAGCCGTCCTCCCGCGCCTGCACGACCCCAAGCAGCGTGCTTTCGCCGAAACCGAACTCGCCAAGCTCCCCCCGCCCGTATCGCCCACCTCCCCCTGAGTCGCACACCTCCCGCCGATTTGTTATAGTCTCTCCATGGATCGGCCACTCCCAGCCGGAGTCCCATCCAAAAGTAAACGGGGCGTAGCTCAGCCTGGCTAGAGCGCCTGGTTTGGGACCAGGAAGTCGCAGGTTCAAATCCTGTCGCCCCGATTTAGCTGGATTGGAGGCCGTTCCGATAGCTCTCGGAACGGCCTTCTCTTTTCCAGGCAAAGACTTGTGGCGCTCAGCCGCCGGTTCAAAGATAGCGCTTCCAGAACTACCCGCTTCCGGGCGATCTTTGAACCGCGCCAATCCTCGGCCGCGTTCTGCGTCCAGTCGAAGAGACGCACCGCAATGTCACCGCGTCCGGCGTCCATGTCCCCGGCCCCATCGATCCCCCGATTTACCTCGCCCAATTGGGCGTCCAGATCGACCGTTTGAGCCTTCAATGTCCCCTCATCGATGGCGCCGGACACAAACGCCCGCACCAGGCGGTCCTTGGTGCTGGTCAACTCGACCCGACGGCGGGCAAGAATCGTCTGCTGGCGGTCGCGCTGGTCGATTTCGTGAACAAACACCTGCCGCAGCGTGTGGCTGAACCAGCCGGCGATTTCCGCGTTGGGCAGGCGCATGGTCTTCAGGTCCTCTGCTATCGCCTCGTCGAGTTTCTCGGCACGCCAGCGAACCACCGGATGGTCCGCGCCGGGGTGGTTGTTGGCGCAGCGGTAATAGAGATGTTCGCGGAAGCCGCCGCCCCGGAGTTTGCGCTTGATGCGTTCGCCGGTGATCAGGCTGCCGCAGTGCTCGCACCGAAACAACCCATAGGCCAGTGGCAGGTCCGGCTTGGCCAGGCGACGGTTCTTCCCGCCCAGGAGATCTTGGCAGCGCTGGAAGGTTGCCACATCAATAAGCGGCTCGTGCCGTCCGGGTCGCCACTCCTTCTTCTGCCAGCGGAACTGGCCAATGTAGAAGCGGTTGTTGAGGATGTACGAGATGGCCGTGGGGGCGAATCGGGGCTGGGTGGTTCGGTGGATATGCCCCTCGCGCATGAGCTGGTCGGCCAGGAGTCTGAAGGTGGTGTCGCCCCGGGCGTACAACTCGAAGATGCGGACCACCGCCTTGGATTCCGTCGGGTGGGGCTGGATGGGTTTGTCGCGGTCTTTCACGTTGATGTACCCGAAGGGGGCGCCCGCGGGCAGCCATCCCTGTTCCGCTTTCTCGTTGCGGCCTTTGAGCACCTCCGTCCGCAGGTTGTCGGAGTAGTACTGGGCGACAGCGGCCATCACGTTGAATGAGAGGGCGCCGGCGGCGCCGGGGCCAAACTCGTTGTCGACAAAGGCGAGCTTGACGCCGCACTTGTCCTCGAGTTCCTGCATCCGCACCGCGTCGCGGATATTGCGGCAGACGCGGTCGAGCTTGTGGCTCAGGACGCCGCCGATCTTCTCCTTGCGGGCATTGCGGCGGACCCACTCATACATCTCGTTGAACATCACGCGCTCAGCCCCGCGTTTGGCCGACTCGGCAACGGCGAATTCCTTGATCACAGTCCAGCCTTCGCGCTGGGCCTTGGCCCGGCAGAAACGAAGTTGGGCGTCGATGGAGTAGCCCTCGCGCTGCTCGCGTGAAGAGACTCGTGCCCAGATCACGATTTTCATGGCGTTTGTTCTCCGTCTTCTTCGGCGGCCAGGATCGCCAATGCCACGTTGCGCACGTTGGTAAGCATCTCGACCGCCTCGGCCTCGGTGACGGGCTGGCCCAGATACGTGGACCACACCCGGCGGGTGTAGGCGACCAACTCGTCCGTCATCCATTTGGCCGACAGCGGCCGCCGGTCGCGTCCCGCGCCTTCAGTCAGTGCCATGATCTGGCCGGGAAGTCCAGTCCGATTCGCTGCAGATGGCGCGGAATCTGACCGGGCCGCCGCAGGGCGTGTCTTGGTCAGTTCTGTAGCCATGCGTTGAGCTCCATCTTCGAGAACTGGGCGCGAATCCGTTTGATGATGGCGGCCACGCCATGCCAACTGAGGCCGA
>JBBRWV010000126.1:0-10391 GCA_038248985.1 Phycisphaerae bacterium | reverse complement strand
ACGCCGGACACCCGGTCCGCACCGGGCTTGGTCTTCACTACATCGACTTTCAGGAGCATCCCCCCCCGTAGCGACGCCCCATCGTCGATTCACGCACGAAAAAAATATTCTCAAGGTCGAACTGCGGAAGTCGGGCTAAGCCCGTTCAAACTGCGCGTAGGTGCGAGCGGATTGGCAAACCGTCAGAGGAGGTATGCTTGGAACTCTTAGATCCCGCATTTGACGATTCGCTGACTCTGCGGCAGCCGTACTTGGCGATGTTTCGGTTTCTTGATGAGTACCATCGTCGCGGCGAAACAACGACGGGCGAGTTGCTGGGGGCCATCCAAGTCGGGATGTGGCAAGAAAAAAGTTCCGCTGACCCGGCCCAACTCAATGACTTTCTGGATGCTGCGCGAACAGTGAAGGCATCCACGGGGATTTAGGAACGATCGACTCGAAGGCTTTTCGATCAACGGTTCAAACGAACAACCATCCCCCCGACTTTCGTCGAGAATCGGCCCTTCGATCAAAACATCGAAAGGCCTTCTCTTTGTAGTCACAAGAATTACCTCACCACCCCCCCACTTGGGCTGGCCGCAGTACAATAGTCGCCCCATAACATTCAAAGGGTGTCTTGTCTTCCCACTTGCCTCCCTCTCAAATAGGCGCTAAAAATAGCCATTAGCACTTACCCACACTCTCCCTGAAAGGATTCCCCATGCCCGACGCACGCGCCTTCGCCGCCAACTCCGCCGCCTCGCCCCTTGCCCCCGCCTCCATCCCACGCCGCGAGGTCGGTCCCAACGATGTCGAATTCGATATCCAATTCTGCGGCGTCTGCCACTCCGATCTCCACACCGCCCGCAACGAATGGTCCGCATGGCCCACCGTCTACCCCTGCGTCCCCGGCCACGAAATCGTCGGCCGCGTCACCCGCGTGGGCGCCAACGTCACCCATTTCAAACCCGGCGACCTCGCCGCCACCGGCTGCATGGTCGACTCCTGCGGCACCTGCCCCAGTTGCCGGGAAGGCCTCGAACAATACTGCGACACCCACGGCACCGTCTTCACCTACAACTCCCCTGACCCTCACAAAACCGCCCCCACCACCTACGGCGGCTATTCCGAACGCATCGTCGTTAACGAAAAATTCGTCCTCCGCGTCTCCCCCAAACTCAATCCCGCCGCCGTCGCCCCACTCCTCTGCGCCGGCATCACCCTCTATTCACCCCTCAAACACTGGCACGCCGGGCCTGGCAAAAAAGTCGGCATCGTCGGTCTCGGCGGCCTCGGACACATGGGCGTCAAATTCGCCCACGCCTTCGGCGCCCACACCGTCCTTTTCACCACCTCCGCCTCCAAAATCGACGACGGCAAACGCCTTGGTGCCGATCAAGTCGTCATCTCCAAAAAAACCCAAGAAATGCAAGCCCACGACCGCTCATTTGACCTCATCGTCAGCACCGTCGCCGTCTCCCACAACCTCGACCCCTTCCTCTCCCTCCTCAAACGCGACGGCACCCTCGTCCTCGTCGGCGCCCCCGAACACCCTCATCCCTCCCCCAACGTCTTCGGCCTCATCATGGCCCGACGCCCCCTCGCCGGCTCCGGCATCGGCGGCATCCCCGAAACCCAGGAAATGCTCGACTACTGCGCCCAACACAACATCGTCTCTGACATCGAACTCATCCCCATCCAACAAATCAACCAAGCCTACGAACGCATGCTCAAAGGCGATGTCAAATACCGCTTCGTCATCGACATGAAATCCCTGAAATCCTAACCCACCTTCCTAAGAGCCATTCCGCCCCCAATCAACGACGCCGCACCTTCGCGCCTGCCCGTCGCCCCATCCCCCTTCATCTCCTACATTTTCTATCGGAATTGGGAGGAGATTGCCAACCTTCCTCTCTTTTTCCCCCTCACTTTGGCATTCTGTCATTTTTGACCCAAAAACGCCACTTCAATCCGGACATTGACCCGTTCTTGACCGCAAAACGTGGCTCCACCACCCTCCCTCCCCCCTTCCATCGCCCTTCACCCCACCCCTCACCCCGGCGACGTCGGCGGTTGGTTCGACTGGTTTTCCTGAATCTGCTGCGCCGCCCGTTTCTTCGCCCCCATCAGCCGATTCGTATAATTCTCCGACGACACCGGTTTGGTTGACGACGGCGCACTCGACGAAGTCTCAGTGTCCGAACGTTCCAGCGTCGCCACCGCCCCACCGCCCAGCGATTCCTGCCTGTCCGCTCGCCCACTCGCCCGCGTCTCGATGCGTTCCCGCAGCGAATCGCGTTGCTCCGCCACTTCCCGCGTGTCCGATTTGATGTTGCGATACGCCCCCAGTGTGTCGCCCCGCGCCACCACCGGAAACGGCGTCGGACGCAGCGAACTGAACCAGTCCGCAAGGTTGAGCCGACGCCACGCAATATCCAAAAACAAACCCGCCGCCGTTACGATCATGAGAACTTGCCACAGTGGCCAGAAAGTCTTCACCGGGTCGGGCTTCTGCCCAAAAACGCCTTCCACGCCGGAAAGATATCGTCCACCGGACGCGTCTGCGAGTTCCTTCAGGAGTTTGGCGTTGGGGTTCAGGTCCCGGTATTCCGGCGCATAACTAAGAATGCCGCCGCCCGTCGATTTCTCGCCCGACTTGTCATCATGCACCGTGACCATGTACGTGCCGGTGTTGGAAGCGGGGAAATTTCCAGTATAGCGCCCCGGGCCGATCTGCTCGAGGACCACGGGCGCGAGTTCCTTGTTCTGATCAGGCGAAGTGACATTGGCCTGCAGTTGAAGATTGTTCCGCGGTTTGCCCTGCGCATCGACGGCCTCGACCACGATACGTCCTTGTCCGGCGTCGATGGTCGTATTGGTCGCCATGTTGGCATTGGTAGTGGTTTTACCAACCCACCGCATGACCTGGGCCCAGAACTTGGCGTTCCCGCCCCACTGTACCCAGTCTTTACCCCAACGCGAGGTGGAATCAGATGTGAAAGCGACAGCCTTGCCGAGGCCGATGGACCAATGCGCAAGCAGCGGATCGTCACCTTCCTTGCCGTGCATCGCGAGGGTGGCGCGTGGTTTAATGGTGGTGCCGACGTAGCCATAAATTTTGGGCACGCCGCCCGTGCCTTTGGTAAGAAAGCCCTCCAGAAGCGGGCTTTGGTAGAGTGTCGGAGTAATCCCTTTTTCATCTTCGACGTAGGCATTGCGCGAGACGATGAACATTTCCTTGGCAAAGATGCGCGGCAGGTTCATGACATCATCGGTGATGTCAAAGCGCCCATGGCCGGCCTTCGCGACATCTTCTTGAAAACCCACGTGAGGATCGGCACGGACGCCCATGCCGATGACGGAGGTAGTGATCTGGTGCTTGCGAAACATTTCAGCGGCCAGTTCACGGCAGCCTTCTTGCTGGTCGGAATCCTGCGCGTCGGCAAAAAGAATAACATGCTTGGTCTGGGCCTGAACATTGGAAGAAGTGAGGAGTCCATAGGCATGGACGAGCGCGGTTTTGCAGTAGATGCCGCCTCCGCCGGTTTGATTGGCCTTGGTATTTTGAATAAGACGGGATTTATTGGTGGCGCTCATCGGGAGAACGCGCGCTTCGATCATCCATTTTACTTCTGTATCGACGGCGCCGACCATCGCTTCATCCTGCGGGTCGAGGAGTTTGACGGCTTCGACAGCGCCGGCATTGGCAAGCTGCATTTTTTCCATTCCCGAACCACCCTTGGCGGGAGCGCCCATGGAACCGGATTTATCGAGGACGACTACCATGGCGAGCGAAGCGAGATGCTTCTGGCGTTTGACTTCCATTTCGACGGGACTGACTTCTTCGATGGGGGTATTTTTCCAGAGGCCGGGGCCATAACTTTGATCGCCGCCGATGAGCACGAGCCCGCCGCCGTGATTCTTCACCCAGTCCCGAATGGCGACCATCTGCCCTTCGCTCATACCGGCCGGTCCGGCGGGAACATTGTCGATGATGACAGTGTCGTAAGCGGCCAAGGCATTAACGGAAGCGGGCAGCCCACCGAGAGAGACGACATCAACGGCGATGCGCGCGGGAGGTTGGCGAAGCGCTTCGGAAAGATAGTCGCGTTCCTGGGGGCGTCCGCGGACATAGAGGACTTTGCCGGGGGCATCGACCTGGGTGAAAGCATAACCGTTGTTGTTGGCAGAGAAAGTGTCGGCACCTTCTTTGGGAGACAGGGTGACCGCGTATTGATGGAAACCCCCGTCATTGAGGGAGTCAGGGAGGTCGATAACGTTGGTGCCGGTTTTGAGTTGGACGGTAAGTGAAGGTTGGGGGACGCCGTCGCGGGTGATATGAAGCGTGGCGGATTGGGGCTGATCAGCGGAAATGATGGTGCGAAGGACGAAATGGGCGTCTTTCTGGACGTGGGCCGGCGCGATGACCTGATCGATCATGACTTCGTGGCCGCTTCGGGCGGTGACGAGGAGGACGTCGATATCGACATCGTTGTTGGCGGCAATGCGCGATTCGCGGAGCGCGTCGCCGGCGTTTTGATTGCCATCGGAGAAGAGCACGACGCGTTTCTGGTGATCCGAGGGGAGTGTGGCCATGGCCAGGCGGAGAGCGCGGGCGATATCGGTGCGACCGGTGTCGAGGACTTTAACGGGCTGAGGCATCTGGCCTTTTTTGGAGGGGAGCGAACCGAGGACGGCATCGCCGCCAAATTCGACGACGACGAAGAGATCGTCCTTATCCATTTTTTCGACTTCGAGGGAAATGCGATTACGGATGTCTTCGCGGGTGGAGCCGGGAACGGATTGGGATTGGTCAATGACGAAGACGACACAGATGCCCTTACTGAGCCAGACGAGGCGAGTGCCGACGAGCGAGAAAACCAGTGCAGTGAGGAGGATCATGCGGAGGACGAGGGAGACTCTGCGGCGGAATGGGGAGGCGGGGACGCGGGAATGTTTCCAGAGCCACCAGACCGGGAGAAAGAGGACGAGCAGCAGCAGAAATACGAACCAAACAGGCGCGGCGAAATCGAGGGGCCCGAACTGTGTGGCCACGAAGAACCTGCTCAACCATCCGCTCATGCAAAGAACCCCAAAAGATGATCCGTGCATTGTACGCAACGGAGCGGTGGCGGGACACTGGATTTTTTAGTGGAGATGATGAGGCCGCCAATAAAAAAACCGTCTTGCGACGGTCTTGTTTTGGGTGCGGTTTGTGAAGGGGCGCCTCGAAGTGGAAGGGATCACACGGCTTTGGCAACGGCCGGTTCCGGAGCGGCGGCAGGAGCCGAGGCGACAGCGCCGGCTTTGGCGGGAGAAGTTTTTTCCTTGGGGAAAAGAATCATGATCATGCGTTTGCCTTCGAGCTTCGGTTCGCGTTCAACCTTGGCAAGGTCGGAGAGGTTGGCTTTGAATTTTTCGAGGATTTCACGACCGAGGTTCACGTGGGCCATTTCGCGGCCACGGAACTGGATGTTGAACTGCACCTTGTGGCCTTCTTCGAGGAAGGCCTTGGCCTGGTTAAGCCGGGTCTGCTGATCGTTGTCATCGATGCGAACGGACTTGATGCGCAGCTCTTTGAGTTGTGTCACGTGCGCGGCGTGGGCTTTTTGTTCTTTCTTGCGCTGGCGGTATTTCCACTTGCCGTAATCCATGAGGCGGCACACGGGAGGTTTTTCGTTGGGTGAGACTTCAACGAGGTCGATGCCTCCCTCGCGTGCAAGGCGCAGCGCTTCCAGGGTGGCGACAATGCCGACCTGCTCATTGTTTTCGTTGATGAGACGTATGGGCGTGATGCGTATCTGATCGTTGACTCGAAGACCGTGCTGGCTAATGGCAAGCGCTCCTACAAATTCCCACAAAGACGGGGGCAAAAAAGCGACCGAAATCGGCGGAAACACACGTTTCCTCAGTTGTTTGTACCGTGATGGATGGCACATGTCAAACTGGGGGAGGAGACAAAAAATTGTGGCAATGGGGTTGGCAGAAGATGTTTCGCTATACTAATTATTCTCGAAGTCCTGATGAGGGTAGTCCATGGCTGTGAAGCTTAGTGTGAATGTGAATAAGATTGCGACGCTGCGGAATACGCGGGCGCTGGAAATTCCCTCGGTGGTGGGGTTGGCGAGAATTGCGTTGGAGACGGGTGCGGCGGGGATTACGGTACACCCGCGGCCTGACCAGCGGCACATTCGGCCGCAGGATGTTCTGGATTTGGCGGAGTTGGTAAAGCAGTTTGCGGAGCGGGAGTACAACATTGAGGGGAATCCATTTTATGGGTATTGGGAACTGGTGGAGAAGGTGCGGCCGACGCAATGCACGCTGGTGCCGGATACAGTGGAGCAGGCGACATCGGATCATGGGTGGGATCTGCGGATGAACGGGGAGAAGCTGCGGCCGGTGATTGCCGAATTAAAGGGGTTGGGTGCGCGGGTGAGTTTGTTTATGGATGCGGATTCGCCGGATTTGGAGAAGGCGAAGGAGTTGGGTGCGGACCGGGTGGAGTTGTATACCGAGCCCTACGCGTCGGCCTTTGCGGAGGGGGGTGAGGCGCGGCAACAAGCGATTGAGTTGTTTACGCAGGCAGCGCAGCGGGCGGGAGCAGTGGGGTTGGAAGTGAATGCGGGGCACGATTTAAATCTGGAGAATTTGCCGGCGCTGGTGTGGGCATTGCCGGAGTTGCAGGAGGTATCCATTGGCCATGCGTTAATAGGGGATGCGTTGGAATATGGGATGGGGGAGACAGTGAGAAAGTATTTGGACGCGTGCCGAACAAATCGGTGAGGGGCGGGAG
This sequence comes from Phycisphaerae bacterium, assembly GCA_038248985.1. GTDB lineage: Bacteria > Planctomycetota > Phycisphaerae > WQYP01 > WQYP01 > JBBRWV01. The sequence continues at coordinate 3,619 of JBBRWV010000126.1, read as the reverse complement.
GAAGGCATTGGTATTTGAGGATATGAGGGGGGAGGTTGTGAAGTGCTTTCGCCGGGTGGGGGTTTCGACTAAAACTGGGGGATGATTGAAATTTTGCTGAAGCTAGTGGTGCATCTGTTCGCGTTTCTGGCGGCGATGTGTTTAACGATTTACTGGGCGGCGGTGATATTTAAGCTGATTCGGCTGGCGCGGAAGATAGGGAAAGATCCGAACGCGGTGCCGCGGGAGCCGGTGGGGCAGGTGATGCGGATTTTGTGGTATCCTTGCATATTTGTGCTGATAACGGCGTTGTGGGTGCAGGTGTGGGGGCTGTATGGGAGTTTGGGGATGGGGTGGTTGACGGGGCCGTTGTGGTGGGAGCGGGGGAGTTTTCCGCCGCTGTGGTGGTGGCCGGCGGCGCTGGTCTCGGGAGTACTGCTGGTGATTTGCACGGCGTTTACGTTTGTGTGCTGGCGGAAGATGGGGCGGAGTTGGCGGATCGGGATTGATCCCGGGGAGACGCTGGAGCTGGTGAGCACGGGGCCGTACAAGAAGGTGCGACATCCGATTTACGCGTTGCGAATGGTGATCAACATTTGTGCGTTTATTTTGGCACCGAGCATGCTGGTGGGGATGGCGGCGGGGATCGACTTTTTGCTGCTGCAGATCGAGGCGCGGCGAGAGGAGACGTACATGGTGTCGACGCATGGGGATGTGTATCGCAAATATCAGAAATCGGTAGGACGTTTCATCCCGCGGCTGTTCGTGTAGAATGGCGGGACGCGGGAACGACTCCCGCGTTTGAGGACGCACTGTGACCCAGGCCGCCATTACCCCCCCACCGGAATCGCCCCCTGCCAGCGGGATTGCATCCCAATGTGCGGATACGGCGCGGGTGGGGCCCGTGGTGACGCTGAATGCATTTCAAGTGCTGATGCGGCGATGGGCGGCATTGCACCCTTACAATGCCGGGCAGGTGATGCAGGTGACGGGGGCGGGAGATGTGGAGCGGTGGAAACATGCGGTGGAGAGCGTGTTGGGGACGCTGGGGCTGGGATGTCCGAGATTTACGGAGGGGGATTTCGAGGTGCGATATGTGGCGGCGACGGACGTGCTGATCGAGCAGACGGAGCGGGATTTCGCGAAGTTTTTCAATGAGGAATTGAATCGGAAGTTTGGGTCGGGAGAGTTGCCGTTGCGGTTTACGATAATTTCACGGGGGGACAACACACATTATTTTGCGGCGGTGTATGACCACTGGATTGGGGATTCGCGGGCGATGCGCGAGTTGATGCAGCGGATTTTCGCGGCGTACCAGGATCCGGAGAGGCCGTCGAAGCTGCCGGCGCTGACGCTGGAGGCGCCTGCGTTTCATGGGTTGTTCAAACACCGGATGGGGCTCATACCGCGGCGCACGCAGGCGTTGGTTCAGAGCATGTTGTGTATCTGGAACAACCGTCATGCGTTCCGGGTCAACCTGATGGACCCGTTGAATTTTGAGAGCCGCTTTATTTATACAACCCTGCCCGCAGGATTGATCGAGCGGATTTACAAATGGGGCAAGCAGAACCAGGGGTCGGTGAACGATGTATTCTTGGCGGTGCTGGGGCAGACGATGGGGGTATGGACGGAACATGAGCGGCAAACGCGGCGGCACAAGCGTTTCCATTTTTATCGCAGGCAGGTGGGGCTGGGGACGATCATGGATATTCGCGAGGCGGCGGGAGAGAATCTGGACCGCGTGTTCGGGTTGTATCTTTCGAGTTACACGGTGGTGCTGGACCGGCCGGAGCATGAGCAGTTGGGGGCGTTGGCAAAGCGGATTGCGGCATACACGGGGCGGATCAAGAAGACCTATGCGGCGGTGCGGGGATTTTATTCGCTGGTGATGGCGCGGTTCTGCTGGGACGCGTACGATGACGAGCGGTATCGGGCACAGTTGTTTCATAAGAGCGTGCCGGTGTCGGCGGGGATTTCGAATGTGAACATGACGAAGAGTTGGGCGGACCAGGTGTGGGACAAGAATGACGAGAAGCCCCAGATTCTGGATTATTTGCGGATCAGCCCGACGGGGCCGTTAGGGCCGCTGGTATTTACGCTGACGACGATTCGGGATCGGTTGAGTTTGTGCGTGACGTACCGACCGACGGCGTTTTCGGATGAACAGGCGAATGCGCTGGTGGCGGAATTTGTGAAGAGGCTTGGTGAGGTGGGGCCGTGAGCGTGGTCCGCGTGATGCGGCAAGGCGTGCGCGAAGGGGTGCGGGGCGTGGTGGATCTTTTTTTTCCAAAACAATGCATGGTGAATGATGAGCCGCTGGAGGGGGACGAGTTTCATTTTTCGCAGAAAGTGCGTGAGGAGATTGCGCGACTGGCTCTGGTGGGGTATTGCCGGCGGTGCGGGTCGAGCGTGGGGCCGAACGAACGGCATGATCGGGCGAACCCATGCGGACGATGCGCTGAACGGGATTTGGGGATTCATACGATAGCGCGAATTGGGGCGTTCGAGCAGCCGTTGAGACGGCTGGTGTATCGGTTGAAGTTTGCGGGGCAATGGGAGTTGGCCGTGGCGGCAGGGCCGTTGCTGGCGCAAGCGCTGCGAGCGGTGATGGAAGAAAGCGCGGTGAAAGTGGATGCGCTGGTGCCGCTGCCGCTGCATTGGCGGAGGAAGTTGAAACGGGGATTCAATCAAGCGGAGGAACTGGCAAATTCGACTGGGCGAATACTGGGCGTGAATGTGCTGCGGCCTCTGCGACGAATCAAGGCTACGCACGAGCAGGCGACATTGATGAATCGAACGCAGCGGCGGGAAAATATGGCGGGGGCCTTTGTGGCGCGGGCGGATGGGCGGTTGCATGGGAAGCATGTGTGGCTGCTGGACGATGTGTGTACCACGGGTGCGACGCTACACGCGGCGGCGACGGCGCTGCGAAAGTTGGCTCCAGAGATACGGCCGGCGAGCATTAATGCGTTGGTGCTTTGTGTGACGGATTCCAAGGCGCCGGTGCAGGTTGTGGAGTTGGATGGAGATGAGGTTGAGGGGGAGGATGTGGCGGGAGAATGAACTCCGCCGTCGCGTATTCGATTCAGGCTTTGATGATCTTCTGGCGGTTCGTCTTGATGTGGGCGGTCGCGTTACGGGTGTCGATGATGAGTTTGGAATGTTTGACAATCATGGCGTAGTCGTAGGCGGTGTGGTCGGTGGAGATGAGGATGAGATCGTATTTTTTGAGCATTGAGGGGCTGAGGGGGATGGATTTCATTTTGAGGTCGTGGTCACGCTGCTTGTGGGTGGAGGGGATGTAGGGGTCGTTGTAGTCGACTTTGACGCCCTGGGCTTTCAGTTGTTCGATGAGGATGATGGAGGGGGATTCGCGGAGGTCGTCGACGTCTTTTTTGTAGGCGAGGCCGAGGACGAGGATGTGTGATCCGCGAAGGGGTTTGCCTTTTTTGTTGAGTGCTTCGGCGGCGCGGGAGATGACGTAGTAGGGCATGGAGACGTTGATTTCGCCGGCGAGTTCGATGAAGCGTGCGGCGACGTCGTAGCGTTTGGCTTTCCAGGAGTGGTAGATGGGGTCGATGGGGTTGCAGTGGCCGCCATGGCCGGGGCCGGGGTAAAAGGGTTGGAAGCCGAAGGGTTT
>JBBRWV010000125.1:0-10499 GCA_038248985.1 Phycisphaerae bacterium | reverse complement strand
CCCGGAGGAATCGGATGAATCCGCGGGTGATCAAAAGGAAGATGAGCAAGTGGAAGAAAAAGCGCGCCGTGCACCACCACTACCCGCAGCCTACTCAAGGGTTCCGAGATTCCATAGTTATGCTTCGTTGAACGGTATTGCCCCTAACCCCCTCACCCTCAAAGCCCCCGAAGCCTCTGAAGGCGAAGTCCCTCCTATCCTCCCCTCCTACAGTGACCGCCCTCACCTGCCCAAACCTCCCGCCTGAATTGCCTCCACCCCTCAAACCCCGCATACTACTCCCCCACGCAACTGTATTTCACCGTCCCCGTTCCTCCTTCCGAGACCCCCATGGCCCTTCGCCCCAACCTCCACCCCGACCCCAATCTCCTGCAGATCCCCGACGAAGCCGGCAAGCTCGACTTCGCCACCCTCTTCGGCAACTCCCACCCTGTCGAACTCGAAATCGGCTCCGGCAAAGGCACCTTCCTCCTCGCCATCGCCCAGGCCAAACCTGAACACAACTACATCGGCTTCGAATGGGCCCGCGAATACGCCCTCTTCGCCGCCGACCGCATGCGCCGCCACGGCCTCGCCCACGCCCGACTCGTCCACGGCGAAGCCCTCTGGTGGATCCGCTGCCACGTCCCCGACGCCTCCATCCACGCCCTCCACATCTACTTCCCCGACCCCTGGCCCAAAGCCCGTCACAATAAACGCCGCACCGTCCAAGTCCCCTTCATGCAAGAAGTCCACCGCATCCTCGTGCCCGGCGGCATCCTCCGCCTCGTCACCGACCACGCCGACTATTTCGCCCACATGCAACGCGTCCTCGCCGAACAAACCTGGCTCAACGTCATCCCCTTCACCTCCCCCGTCCCCCTCAAGGACGACGCCCCCGAAGGCTCCATCGTCGGCACAAACTTCGAACGCAAATACATTACCGAAGGCCGCACCTTCAACTCCGCCGCCGCCCAAAAACCGCTCGCGCCTGGAGACTGAATCTCCCCCTATCCGCCAACCATATCCGCGCAGCCCCGCCGCCGGACCACCCTCCCCTCGCCCTCTTCGTTCCCCCTCCCCTTTATCCCATCCTTCTTGATCGCCGACCCAATAGCAACGCGCCACCCAAAACCATCACCCCCAGCGTCGCCGGCTCCGGTATCGTTTCGCCCCCCGTCGCACAACCCCTGATGTTGTTGTCATCCAGCGTCACCGCTCCTGTCCGCGCCAGCGCGCTGCCGTTCAAAATGCTCGCCCCCGTTGTCAGCGTAATGCTATCCTGCGCCAAAATGTGTCCCGCAAACGCCGTCCCCGTCCCCAGGGTCGCCGAACTTCCCACCTGCCAAATCACCCCGCAGCCCCCATCCGCCCCGCCATTGATCGTCACCACCGACGAATTGCTCGCCGTCGTCAATGTGCTCCCAATCTTGAAAACAAACTCCGCGTCCGGATCGCCCAAATTGTTCAACGTCAGCATCCCCGTCAATTGTGCCGAAGTAGAAAACGCATACACTCCAGGCAAAAGCGTCATCCCGCCCAAATCCTGGCCCGTCAAATCCTGCGTATTCGGTAGCCCCACCGCTGCGTTGTATGCCACCGTCAGATCATTTTGCGCCTGCTCTGCCTCGGCATCCGCCCCATGCAGCGTGTACGGCGGTGCCACACTCCCCGGCGGAAATCCCGTAATCGCACTCCCCGGACTCACCCCCACGTTCCCCCCATTGATGACCGTCGGCCCGGTATTCGTCACCGTCGATCCCCCCAGCACCGCATAGTTCCCCGCCGTCCCCAACAAAATTGCCGCCCGCGCTTGCCACGGCAAAACTACCAGCGCCGCAACCGCCAACAACACTTTATAGGTACTTTTCATCTTCCATCTCTCTCTATGCTGGAATAAAACGCTCGCGCCTCCCCTGCGCACCTACACAAGGGATGCCCGAACAAAACATGCACCATCACGCCCGCATCAGAAACACCCGGCAGAAACCACCGGCGACTCTATGCGGCGCGATACAACATCAAATTGTCTTCAGGACGCGTCTCGCAATAATGGCAAAACGTGCAAAATGAGTGTCTCTCTCTACCCATCATGTCCTGTCGGCCTCTCTGGCCGAGCAACTTCTTTACCCTAAACACTACCTCCAGAACTCCGCTAGTCAAGAAAAATACCGGACACGCCGAGAATTAATTAACATCCGTCCCCTTTACATCTCATTCTCCCCGTTCACTTTCTCCCATACACCCAACACCCCGCCTCCAGCTCAAAAACGCCATTCCCTACAATTCCTACCGGGATTGGGAGGAGATTGCCAAGCCTCATCTCTTTTTCCCTGTTGTTTTGGCATTCTGTCAATTTCAGCTCAAAAACGCCCCTTTTTCCGCCCCTTTCACCCTGCCACCTCCAACCGATCCCCCAGCAGTTTCGTCCACCGCTCCGATATGCCCTCATCCGTAATGATCAAATCCACCTCCTCCACCCCGCACACCCGTGCCAAACTCTTCCGCCCAAACTTCGTCGAATCCATCAACAGGATCTTCCGTGCCGTCTGCCGTATCGCAATCTTCTCCACCTCCGCCATCACCAGGTTGCTGTTGAAAACCTCCGTCTCATATAACCCCGCACAACTGAACAGCATCACATCCGCATGCAGGTCCGCCAGCACCTTCGTCGTGATCGGACCAATCAGCACGCCCGTCCGCGGATAGTGCGAGCCCCCCAGCACCAGCAACTCCACCCGGTCATCATTCGCGAAATAATTCGCCACCGTCAGCGAATTCGTCACCACCTGCAGCGGCCGCACCGCCAACTGCGCGATGCAATACTGCACCGTGGAACCGCCATCGATGTACACCGTCATCCCCGGCTCAATCAGCCGCGCCGCCGCCGCGCCGATCTTCCGCTTCGCGTCCATCTGTTCGTGCATGCGCTCTTCCAGCGCCAGCGACGCCGTCGAACGTGCCCGAAATATCACGCCGCCATGCGTCCGCTCCACCACCCCCTGCCGCTCCAGCGCTTCCACATCCCGCCGCACCGTGCTGCTCGACACGCCCAGCAAATCCGCCAGCGCCTCGAGCTGCGCGGATTTATGCTCGCGCAATATATCCAGCAGTTTCTTCTGCCGTTCCACTATCAACATTTACGCGCCCCGAGTGGGGTTATGAAACTGCTTACTTCATCGACGACATAATTTGATCCGTCAGGCGCTGCACCATCGCCTCAAACGCCGGCCCATCCGCGGCCTGCGGTGCCGTGAGCATCTTGCCCGTATTGCTGTCCGAAGCCGCGCTCGCCGTCGGCGCATCCGGAAACGTCGCCAAAAACGCCTCGTTGTCCGCACCAATGCACCCCGTCGGCGCACACGTCAGCCGCGAGTCCGGCATCCCGAAGTTCTTCTTCACCTTGAGCAAATCAATCATTTCCTGCTGGCTCAAAAAGTTGACGCGGCCAATCTGCTTGATCAGCAGCAGAATGCGGCAATACGCATCCAGAATTTCCAGTTTGTAATAAGTCTCCACCAGCGTCGGTCCAAAACAGACTGACCCGTGATTCCCCATCAACACCGTGTTCGTTTCGCTGTTGATCAGAGCCACCACGCTCTCGCCCAGTTCCTTGTAACTCGGCGTCGTGTACTTCGCGGTCGGCACTTTGCCCAGAAACACTTCCGCTTCCGGATGCACGCCTTCGGGAATCGGAATGCCCGCGCACGCAAACGCCGTCGCGTGCGGCGGATGACTATGAATGACGGACTTCACATCTGGTCGTTTCTTATAGATGGCCAGATGCAGCAAAACTTCGCTGGTCCTCTTAAATGGGTTTTCTTTATCCACCTGCTTGCCGTCCATGTCGACGATAGTCATCATGTTCGGCTTCAGAAAACCTTTGCTGAGGCCCGTGGGCGTGCACAAAACGCGATCATCACTGATCCGGATCGAGTGATTGCCCTCGTTGCCCGCGCAGTACCCCTTATGCCAGATACGGTAGCCAATGTCGCACATTTCCTGTTTGAGCTGAAACATGTTTTGCATAATTCACCTTCTTAGTTATCCACACATACGGAGTTCATCTAAATCACGACCAACCACCACAGGCTGAGCACGGGCACTTTCCAAAAATGGTTGTACAAAACCGCTCATGGCCCGCGCACCAAACTGCGGATACTCAATGACCAAGACATTCGCGCCCAACTGCTCAATGCCTTCTGAAACCGATTTCTCACTCGTGGCCACAACCGCCCGCAGACTGCTGCAGCGATTGGCATATAGTGCAGCCCGCGCGGCCGAACTCACAAACAACACACCGCCGGAAACCTTCCGGTTACGGATCAAAGCGGCAAGTTCCTTGACGACGCTCTTGAGATTTGCACTCGCCGGCCGCTCGCGGCTCACCAGCACGTGCGAGCGCACGCCATCGATCACCTTGGCCACGCTGGAACACTGTCCATCGATCCACCACAACAGCGGAAGTGCCCCTAGCGCAACCTCCGGACCCGCATTGATACGTTTCACCGGCGCGCCTTCATCGCTGGCAACCACCAGATTCTTCTCGCGGATAAAATCAATCGCCAAAGGCGTCAGTAACGCACCCTTGGCCAGTCGCACCACTTCCCCCGCGCGATACTTCTTAATTTGTGCCGCAGTGATCACACCCTTGAGCGCCGCTGGTCCCGGCACTGCCGTTGCAATAGCAGTCGACGCAACGCCCGCCGATACCAGACCGCCCGCATTTTCTGAAACCTGGGCCGCTGCATCCCCCGCAGTACATAACCCCACGGGCGGACGTATTTCCGCCGCCATCGCGGCATTCCCCCGCAGCGCCTGCATCACCTGCTCGGCGATTGCTCGCACCAGGTGGGGGTCTACGGAGTTGGAATTCGCTGCGTCCATGTCACTCAAATTTCAACGCGGCCCATTCAGCGGACCAGGAACAACTAAACAACTCGCAATGCACCACTCACGGTGATGCGGCGAAACCGGGTAAACGTCAGCGGTGTCGTCACGCCCTCGCCAGTCGGCGTTGCCACGGTGTAACTCGCGTAGCCTTCGCCGCCGATGCCCAGGCATGCCGTACTCGGCCCGTTGACGGCAAACAAGGTCGTGTTCATGGCCCGGCCCATGCGGCTGATGTTTGCCAGGTTGTTGGAGTGGATAATCGCGGTATGGCCAAATCCATGCTCGTTCTTGAGGGCCAGCTCCAGTGCCTTGTCAAAATTGGCCACCCGGACAAACGGAACAAAGGGCATCATTTGTTCTTCAAACACAAACGGATTGTTCTCGTCCGTTTCGCCATACAAAAGATCGACATTCTTGCCGCAGTCACCCGCGCCGGCGGCAGCACACAATACGCTGCAGTCTTTGCCTACCAGCTCTTTGTTCAGAGCATAATGATTATCTTTGAAGATGAAGGCCTTTTTGGTCAAAGTGTCAATTTGCGCGGAATTAAGTTTTACCGCACCCGCGCGGGCCATTGCGGCCATCATCGCGTCAAACACTTTTTCGACAACAAATACTTCTTTTTCACCGATGCACAGCAGGTTATTGTCGAACCCGCCCCCGGCAATGATGCCGCGCGCCGCGACATCCAGATCGGCTGTTTCATCCACTACTACCGGCGGATTTCCCGGCCCGCCCACAACTGCCCGCTTCGTGCTCGCCATCGCCGCACGTGCCACCGCGGGACCACCCGTGATGCACAGCATGGCCACATCCTTATGCTTGAAAAGCTCGCTGGCACTTTCAAGTGTGGGAGGGTCGATCACGCAAATGAGATTGTCGATTCCATACTTTTCAACGATAGCTTTGTTGTAGGCGGTGACCGCCAGCTTGGCAGATCCGTGCCCGCTCGGATGTGCGTTGACCACTACGCTGTTGCCTGATGCGATCATACTGATCGCATTGGCCGTCAGCGTGGGGATCGAATGCGTAACCGGAGTGATGGCACCGATAACGCCCCACGGGGCTGCTTCATCGAGTCCGATGCCGTCATCGCCGCTGTGGGCATGCGTACGCAGAAATTCAACCCCGGGAACGTTGCTGATCAGATGCAACTTGGCGATCTTGTGATCCAGGCGGCCGACCTTGGTTTCGTCCAACTCGAATCGGCCCCAGTTTTCCGCATTTTCCAAGGCCATGCGCTTGAGAATCTTAATGATTCCCTCGCGCACATCGACGCCCTTGGCCACCAGTTGCTTCTGGGCCAATTTGGCATTTTCCACCGCCTCATTCACGGTCTTGAATATACCGAATGCTCCGATGGTGCCGGACGGGGGCAACACGCCACCGTTGCCGAGTTTTGCAAGAACTTCGCGGACGACGGCTTGAATAAGTGCGGATTGATCCATGAGGGCCTCTTGGTTGTGGCAAAATACTTATTTCACGCTGGTGGCTAAAGGGGCAGTGAACATACCTTCGCGCCACGGACCATTTACTATTTAGTGCAATCATCATCGCACAGGAATGGCCACATAATGCCGCTGCGAGCAAATCGCCATTTAGCCAGTCATTGACATCAGACTTTGAGCGTGTCTTCATGCGGACGGGCGATCACGCTGCTGCTGAGAATCTGTCCCAGCTTCGCGCCTGCGGCGGTGCCCGCATCGATTGCCGCCTTGACTGCGGAAACATCGCCTTCAAACAGGATGGCAACCATTCCGTTGCCGACGCGGTGCTGGCCTTTGAAGGTGACATTCGCCGCCTTCAATGCCGAGTCCGCAGCCTCAACTGCCGCGATCAAACCCTTGATCTCAATCATTCCGAGTGCTTGTTGTGCCATGATAATTCCTTTCTAAAATTGAACGCGTGGTGCGTTCTCAATGCCTCTGTGAACCTGTTTTCATTTTTCTTGCAGCACGGCGACGGTTTGCCGAGCAACGATCAGTTCTTCATTGGTGGGCAACATCCAAATTTGCGCTTTGCTTCCTGGGGCATCCAAACGCGCCTCGATGTTGCCGCGTGCGGTTTCATTTTTCTTGGCATCCAACACGATTCCGGCAAACTCAAAGCCGGTGAGAATGGCTTGGCGGATGGCCACACTATTTTGGCCAATGCCGCCCGTGAAGCAGATGGCTTCGACCCCGTGCAGTACGCCCAGGTACGCACCAACATAATGCCGGCACGCTTCGACAAACACGTCGAAAGCCAATTGCGCCCGCGCGTTGCCTGCGGCGGCCTGCGATTCAATGTCGCGCATGTCCTGTGAGCCAGCCATGCCAAGAAGGCCGCTTTCTCTGCCCAGCTTTTTCCAGATGGTTTCGATGTCCAGGCCGCTCTTGAGCAGTTTCATCATGGCGAATGCATCAAAATCGCCGACGCGCGCCGCATGGGGAATACCGGTTTGCGTGGTCATGCCAAAACTGTTGGCCACGCTTTTTCCATCTTCGATGGCGCTGATTGAGCAACTTCCGCCGAGGTGGCAAGAGACAATCTTCCGCGCGGAGGGAGCCAGTTGATTCATCCGCGTGGCGATGTAGCGGTGGCTTGCACCATGAAATCCATAGCGACGAATGCCCAGCTTTTCCGTCCACTCGTGTGGAATCGCATACGCCTGCCGTTTGAGCGGAATCGTTTGGTGAAAGCCCGTCTCAAACGCGGCGACCTGCGGAACCTTCGGCAATCGAAGGTGAAAAGCCTTCATCGCTTCAATGTAAGGGGGATTGTGCAGAGGCGTGACGTCGGCAAATTGTTCCATTACGCCCAGCACGTAATCGTCCACACGCACCGCTCCGTTGATGGGTCCGCCGTGAACGGCTTTGAAACCAACCGCTTGCACTGCGTCGATCGAGGTGATCACGCGGGCTTTGGTCAGTTCGTGCAGGTGCAGTTCAATCGCCGCGCCGTGATCGGTCAAATTCGCAGTGCCCGTCAATTTTTTGCTGCCTGTCGGTGCCAACGTCCAGGTCGAACCGCCTTGGCCAATGCGATCAGCAGCACCCTCGGCCAGCACACGCTCATTCGCACTCATGTCGAAGAGTTTGTACTTGAAGGAGGTGGAGCCGAGATTGGCAACGAGAACGAGCATGGACACCTGGTAAGTAGACGGGCACTGAGAGGGCGGGCGCACATATATATGCATGCCGGCGAATGGCCGATGTATTCGGTTCTTAGAAGTTGTTCATCAGACCTTCGGTCGGACGGGCGATCACGTGGGCGGCGATAAGTTCGCCTGCACGTTGCGCCGCAGCGGCACCTGCGTCGACGGCCGCTTTCACGCTGCCGACATCGCCGGTGACGATCGTGGTGACATAGGCGCCGCCAATCTGGATGGTTTTGACGAGCTGCACGTTCGCGGCCTTCAGCATCGCGTCGGTGGCTTCGATAAGGGGGACTTCGCCTTTGGTTTCGATAATGCCAAGTGCTTGAGACATTCTGTGTTCCTTAGAAAAGATCAGATCATTCCAATTCGGGAGAGTCACGCGCCGCTTGAAACATGCCGCTTCAAGCTGGAATCGCGAACTTACGATTTACTTCTTCACGGCCGCCGCAGCGTCTTTTTTCTTGGGAAGCAGTTGGAAGGTGTCATCATGGGGCCGGGCGATCACGTGTACGGAGAGGACTTCGCCGATTTTGCCCGCCGCGTCCGCGGCCGCATCAACGGCGGCTTTCACTGCGCCAACATCGCCGACGAGAAAGGTCGTCACCATGCCGCTGCCGATTTTGTCCCAGCCGATCATCTGCACGTTCGCCGCCTTGAGGGCCGCGTCGCTTGCTTCAATCAGCGCCGTGAGACCGCGTGTCTCAATCATTCCGAGTGCCTGGTTCGCCATGAGTTCTCCTTGAGTAAGGTTTCAAATCCAAGTTTTCAAATCCGGGTATCCAGTAATAAGACCCGAATCATTTGATCAGTTCCATGCGTGTTGCGGATTGCACGTGGCAGGCGTTGCCTTCGTCGGTATCGATATGCACTTCCAGTTTTACCTTGGGGTGATAGCGGACGCGCAGGTTGTCGAAGGTTACGCCACAGGGGCCTTCGATTTTCAGTTTCATCATGTCGCCGTCTTTGACGTTGAAATGTTTCAGGTCGGCTTCGCTCATGTGAATGTGGCGGAGGGCACGGATGACGCCTTTGCGAAGGGTAAGGGCTCCGTGAGGGCCGACGACGATGCAGCCGGCGGTGCCTTCGATGTCGCCGCTGGTGCGGAGGGGGAGATCGATGCCCATAAAGATTCCGTCGGTGTAGCTAAGTTCGATTTGGGTGAATTTGCGACAGGGGCCGAGGATGCGGACGCCGGGGATCAGGCGGTTTTTGGGGCCGACGATGTTGACGATCTGTTCGCTGGCGAATTCACCTTCTTGATATAAGTCTTTGAGCTTGGTGAGTTTAGCGCCTGTTCCGAAGAGGATTTCGAGGTCTTCCTGGGTGACGTGCATGTGGCGGGCCGAGACGTTGATGACGAGGGGGTTGGGACCGGAATCGGAGGGCCGGAGTTGGAGGGTCTTGCCCAATTGTGCTTTAAGTGTTTGTCGGACAAGGGTTTCTACTTGTGATCGGCTGAGGGTATCACTGCCTGCGCTCATGGATTTACCTCTAGACTACCCAGTTCAACACTGTGAATAAACGAGCAGAGTTGTGGAAATATCTTCCAGAAGTATCATACATATCGTCACCAAACATGCAACATTCTTCCTAAAGTTTGCATAATTTCCGTCATTTTTTCATGGCGAGGGCGTATAATATTCCTCGTACTCGTGAAATTTGCACAAATAGTGGCAATTGGACCGCTAAACTACTTACCAATGATGTTGCCGGGAATCTTGTATTGAAGTTGAATTAATTACGGCCGATAGATCAAGTAGACGCGTATATACTTGGAAATGGAATGTTTCGGGGTATACTCAGACAGACCCATTGAACGCCTGGACCCTTTAAGGAAAAAAATACATGGCGACCACTACCGACGAGCCTCCGCAAGCTCAGGCCACAGCGAAGGTTGTGGCCACTCCGAAGATCCATTGGGCGACTCCGGGATCAGTCAAGACGATTGAACTGGAAGAGAAGCTCGAAGCGGCGAGATCGCGCAACTGGATCACCGAACGGATGATCGAACAGAGCCAGAAGCATTGGCACTGCTCACGCGAAGCAGCGATAGAACGATTGCTGGCGCAAACACAAAGCGGTATCTGAGCACGATTTAGGTCAGATACCCGATGTCCACCGGCCACAGAAGGCGACGGATCAGGACAGGAAAGTGAATTTCCTCTCTTCATCCAGCCCCTTCCGTGGCCGGTGCTGTTTTTGCGAATAAGTTCGCCAATGCGTTTGGCGAATTATGGGTGGTGGAAAGTGGCGTTTTTGAGCTGAAATTGACAGAATGCCAAAAAAACAGAGAAAAAGAGATGAAGGTTGCGATCTCCTCTCAACCCCGGTGGGAATTGTAGGAGATGGCGTTTTTGAGCTGGAAATGACAGACCACCCACGTTTTTTGAAAAAAAGAAGAAGGTGGGCGGTCTGGGCCGCTGTTTTAGAGGAAATGTCGGGGAGCGGAATTTGAGTCTAACTTACGCGCGGAAGAGAGGGTGGTCAT